>JAHJIN010000543.1 GCA_018823415.1 Chloroflexota bacterium
TATCAGCCGCAATCGTGCGTAAACTGAATCCCATGAGTGACTCCTGGCAGCAAGGATCATGAACTCCCTGATCATGCCGCATCTGCCGCCAGAAGTCAACCCCATGATGTGGCCTTAACTGAACCGTCTTGGGTCTAAACCACCATACTTGGTCTCGGTGGTCTGGCCCGTCCCGCCACCGTGGCCTACGGATATCCCGAACCCGGCTTTGGTGTCCTCCGCGTTGCGGTCAGACCAGTACGGTGGCGAGTGGATCACGGACGTGATGTGCATCTCTCTGCTGGCGTAACAGTCCCCGGAATAGATACCCCAAGTGCTGTCCCCGTTCATGTCTCCCAGGGCCAGCGCGAATTCCTGAGCCTGGTCCTGGCCATGGAAGTTAGCCGCCAGCGAACTGCGCTGAGCAAAACCAGGGGTCCAGTTATAGGCTGTCATCCGGATGTCGCCATCAAACACCAGATAAGCCAACACGACCTCCACATTGCCATCCCGATCCAGATCGCCCGAGACCAGCGCGATACGGTCCCCAGTCGGATACTCGTGATGAGCGCTCGTGACCTGGTGCAGGCACGCGACGTCGTCTCCTCGGTCGTCCACACACCCCTGCCATTCGGGCATACCGGGCGGCACGTAGTCGTATACGAGCATCCCGACTACCATGTAATAGTCCCGGCCGATGCCGCCGGGCCAACCGCTATAGATCACATAGGCCACGACGATCTCGTCCAGGCCGTCCAGGTCCAGGTCGGCGGCGGAAACCGCAACGGAGGGAGTCCACACGTTCGCCCAACTGGTGGTATCGGGGCCTGGCTGATCCTTGGCCGGATCGTGGTCGGTGAAGACGCGATCGTCGAACACGGCCTGCCCCTTGGCGTCCTGTCCTTGATAATCCAGGAGCAGGAGCTGGACGTGATTGTACACCTGGTATTGACCGTGAGTACAGGTCCCATTATTGTCCCGGAAGGTCAGGATGACCTCGTCCTGGAAATCCCCATCCACATCGCCCGTCGTCACATCGACGGGTTGGGTGTTGTGGGCAAAGTTCTGGCCGAAACCGTCATTGGCGATGTTGTGCCGGTCATGCGTGGTCCATTGCCGCCACCACAGCACCTGCAGGGTCTGCTTGCCCTGGCGCTGCTGCAAGATCACGCACTGGAGATCCTTGTTGCCGTCCTTGAACACCGTGACGATCTCGTTATCGTATCCGTCCCCGTCCAGGTCGCCGGTGGCCACGGCGACGTACTGGACGCTCCCCCGGCCATTGGTGGCATCGTCGCCATACCACGCGGCCCGGCTGTTGGGCCGATCCAGGTTAGCCTTGTCCAGCGTAAACAGATGCAAGCCATGGTTGTTGTCTGAAAAAGCGACCACCACCTCGTCGTCGTGGTCCTGAGTCCAGGGGCCATCCAGGTTGCCGGCCGCGATACCCACCCAGGCGACGTTCTTGCCCTGGCAGTTGGCAGAATCGCTGTACCAGAGGTCATAGTCCGGCGGCTCGTTGGGCCGGATCGAAATCGGCCGGGCAGTGGCCACCCGCTGATACTTGTCCTGGAAGGCCATGACGATCTGCTGCCGGCCATCACCGTCCAGGTCGGCCATGGTAGCGGAGGGCCAGCGGATGTCCGAGAGGGCATCCGTGTTCAGGAAATCGCTGGGCGACCCCCAAACGAGCTTGCGCTCATGCTCCTGGATGGCCGAGTAGGCCAGGTTGGGCTGCTTGTTGGCCCGGTACGCCAGGGCCATCTCGTCGTGAGCGAGCAGCAGGGTCTTTTGCCCGGCCGGCCGGAGGTCGCAGTCCGGGTCAGAAGTCTGGGGAATGGTGCCGCTGCCCGTGGTAACCGGGCGCGGGTTTGCTGGTCCGGCCAACCCCTGCACGTACGCCGTCTGGGGCAGCAGGGCCAGCGCCAGGAGCAGTAGTACTAACGCCGGGAGCAGTCGTTGTATCTGGCATCCGGTTCGACTATTCATGATCTACCTCCTTGTAGACATGCTGGTGATATGATACCGTTTATGTCAGGCGCATCGGCCCCAAGGCCCCGGCGCCGGTTTTGAACCGACGCCGGGGTCTTTTGGGGAACCTTACTGCAGCACGCCGCCTCGGAAAACCAGCGGCAGATAGATCTCGTAGGGCGGCGGGACAGTGAGCGTGACGGTGCTGCCGGCGCTCAACGGGTCCGAGACGGCCAACGGGTGCACCGGCCGGTCTTTCTCCTGGAAGGAGAGCATGCGGGCCCGCGTCGTGCGATCCCGGGTCGCCAGCTCGGCTTCTTCGGGGATGGTGAGCCGGTACTGGCAGTCGCCCACGGCCTGCACCTCCACCAGGTAAAGGCCCTCCTCGTCGAGCCATTGGATTACTTCATCCACGGTCCCGGCGCCGCCGGGACCGTTGCTATAATAGTTGGGCCGGAAGGCGTTGAGTGGATTCCAGACGTAGAGGTCCGGGTCGCCGGCCTGGGCAGTCACGTAGAACGCGGTCAGCGCGCCCGCCCGCAGGTCAAACCGATACTGCACCCGCTGCCCAGCGACTAGAGCCTGGCTGCCGCCCACCAGGTTGGTGAAGGCCAGGCTGTTCTCGTCCAGCAGCGAGACGTTCCGCGCGCCGTCTGCCACCCAGACTCCCAGGTACTTGACGCCATCGCCGGGCGACAGAGTCCAGGTGTGCGACTGATTGTAGGTCATCCAGCCGCTCTCCTGGGCCACGATCCAGACTCCGGTGGCCGGGTCCAGTGTCCACTCGCGCAGATACATCCAGCGCGCGTCGGCGTCGGCGAGGATGCGCAGGGTCACGTCGCGCTCGCTCATGACCGACCCGCTCAGGATGGACAGGTCCACCTGCGGCGGGGTGACGTCGGCCGGCGGGGCCGGGTTCACGGTCACGGTCGCCGTAAAGACCACCGTGTCCTCGTGGTCCAGGAAGTACTGGCGCGCGGCCCCAGTCAGCGCGTCGGTGTTGGGCCAGAAGGCGTGGGCGGTGGCCTGGTTCTCCAGGACCGTCGCGCCGAGGCTGGCATCCACCTGTGCGCTGAAGGTGTATTTGTTCCACTGGCCGGGCCACAGGAGCACGGCCGGCCAGGTGATGGTGCCGGCCCCCGGGTCATAGACTACGTCGTAGCCCAGGGTCTCGGTGATAGGCGTCAGGCCGGCCGGCAGGGTATCGGTAACGGCGACCCAAGCTTCCTGCTGGCCGCCGTTGCGCGCGGCCAGGGTAACGTTAACCACGTCGCCTGGTCGTGCTACCTGCGGCGATATAGCCATGCTGCTGGCGCTCAGGTCCGGCGCGGCCGGCGGGAACCAGATCACCTGCGCGATCTGGTAGGGCGTTTCCAGATTACCGGCCTCGTCCTGGGCCCAGCCCTGGAAGATGTGATTGCCCCGGCCCAGCTCCGTGGTGGCCGTATAATACCAGTTCACCTCGATCTGGGGCTGGCTGGGGAAGGGATGCCAGACGCCGATGGCACTGGCGGACGTGCCCTCGACGCCGTCCACCAGGAGGTTCATGTCCGAGCGACCGGAGAGGCTGTCGCTGATGACGCCGCCCAATACCAGATGCTGGTTGCCCAGCGTGTCTGTGACCACCGTGGCGATCCACACGCCGATGGTGTATCCGTCGATGTGGATCTTGGAGCTGGGCGGCGTCATGTCCGCCTTGACGGTGGTCGTGACCGGGGCCGAGGTGTGGCCCACGGCATCGGTGGCCCGGGCCCAGAGGGTGGTGGTCACGGTATCGGTGACAAAGTGCCAGGGGGCGGCGTAGGGCTGCCAGGTGAAGCCGTCGGTGCTGATCTCCACGGCCGCCACGCCGGAGCCGGCCGTGTCGGTGGCGTTGACAGAGACCGCAACCGGCGACACGTACCAGCCGTTATTGCCGGTGGGCAGCGGTGGGTCGAGCGCCAGCGTCACCTGGGGCGGGTTGGTGTCCACCTGGACGGCCCGGTGAGCCGTATCGCTCCACTCGCCACCGTCGCTCACCGCGCGCACGTGGGCATACCAGAGGCCGTCGGGCACGTCTTGGTAGGTATGAGTGGTGGTCAGCCCCTTGTTGATGGGGCCGGGCACGGTATCTGGCTGGCTGTCCATGTACCAGCGGTAGCCGGCCACGGTGGCCGGGTCGCCGGCCGGCTGCGTCCAGGTCAAGACCACGGTGCTGGTGGGATACCAGGTGACCGGGTCAGGATGGCTGGGGCTGGCGATGAGGGGCAGCGTGGGGGTGATCCCTTTGCTGGCCGCCGGCTGGGGCGGTTCCTTTTCCAGCGGGTTGCCGATGGTGCTCACCCAGTAGTCCAGCACCAGGAACTCCTGCTGCACCCCGCTGGGTGACATGGCCTGCTGGACCCACAGGTAGGGGCTATAGTTGTAGCTGATGCCGGCGGGGGTGCCTTCCCAGATCAGCGGGCCAGCCTGCCCCTCGATGAGAGTCCCGGTGCTCCACGTGAGCGCGCGCGAGGTTCGAGTCTCCGAGCCATAGGTGTAGGACCCTTCTGGCCCCACCCCCATCACCTTGGCCTCAAAGCCGATGGCCAGGCTCTCGGCCGTGCTCGTCTCTGTGCTCGTGGTCCATTCCTGGTCATCCTGCGTCTCCCAGGCCCCGGGACCGGACCCCCGGTCTACCTGGATGCCGCCGGTGGCCGTCCAGGACCACTGGAGCTGGCCGTCCACGATCTGGTAGCTGCCGTTGGGGAGCTTGATCTTGAACGTGCTGTCATCAATCGTGATCGGACGCTCCGTGGGCCATTGCTTCTGGCCCCCGGCCTTGACTTCCGCCGGATGGCCCCAGACCTGCACCTCGGCCAGGGATAGGTTGTTGGTGCCGGCCAACTGCACGCGCACGTAGCGACCGGTGCGGTTGGGGATCACGGTGGTGGGCCGGCCGCCCTGGCCGGTGACATGATAGTTCCATACATTCGGATCGGCCAGCAGCACATTCGGATTGTTGGACGTGAAGGAGACATCGGATACGAATATGTAAAAGTTGCTCAACCGGCTGCCGCAGCAGTCGGTCCGGTTCCACACCTGGATGGCGTCCAGCCACTGCACGCGACTCAAATCCACCTGCCACCAGGCATACTGTTCGTTATTGGTGTGCGTGACCGAGTTGTGGCTATAGTTGCCGTCCGCGTTGCCGTCCACGGCCCGGTCGGCGGTCCCGCTGCCCCAGGTGCTGGACTGGGTGGCCGTGCGACCTCGCGCCACGTTCTGGCCCACTGGCACCCACGAGGTGGGGAACTCGGTGGGGCCGTTGCTGTACCACAGGTCTAGCCGGCGCGTGCTAGGGGTAGAGGATTTGGGAATACGGAGCATGTAGGTCTCACCGGTCCGGCTCTCCGTGTACTCGTACACCCAGTAGGTGACCTTGTCGAACGCCACCAGGTCATAGATGTCGGCATTGGCGTCGGTGGCCCAGTGCAGGCCGTCGGTGCGCATGACCGCCTGCTCGTTCGAGACGGCGAGGGAACTTTCGTACTCGTAGGTGAAGGACGGCCCCACCTCAAAGATGTCCGCAAAGCTGATGGACTCGTCAATGGTGACGGAGCCGGCGTTGCTCGTGGTGGCGCCGGTGGCGTTGGAGCTGCCGCTGCCGACGAACTTGCCGATGGCGGCACACGAGCCGACCCCGCCGCTGAGGCGGTTATACTCCGAGTAGTGCGGCGGGACGTAGAGCACGGCCGTCACCTGCGTTTCTACCGTCTCGTAGCAGGTGTTGGTATAGTTGCCATACGAGCTGTCCCCGTTCAGGTCGCCCATGGTGAGCATCAGCTCGTCCACGTCGCAGTTGGAGCAAGAGTACGAGTTCCCGCCGTGGTAGACGATGTTGTTCTCGGCGTCGAAGGACTTGATCTCCAGGTCTCCGCCCTCGGTCCGGCGCGCATAGGCGAACTCGGCCCGGCCGTCCATGTCTATGTCGCCGGCGGCCAGGCTCATGCGCCCATAGTAGTCAAGGGCGACAGAGCCCTGGGTGTGACCCCGTTCCTGCAGGCCGCCCATCCCGGGCCGCACATAGTTGAACGTCATAAGGTGGGGGAAGGTGCCGCTGCCGGACCACCATTTGCTGATATAGGTGCCGTAGGCCAGGATGACCTCATCTTTGCCGTTCCCGTCCACGTCGGCGGCGGCCACGGAAACGCTCTTGGGCGTCGCGCCCTCGCCCCAGACCAGTTCGTGGCCCCGGGCCGGGTCCAACTGGACAAAGGTGCTGTCGTCGAGGCTGATGGCGCTGGCGCCCTGGGTGTTCACGTTGTTCAGGAGGAGGAGTTGGAACTTGTAGTCGCCGTCGGCAAAGGCGACGACGACCTCATCCTGGAAATCTGCGTCCACGTCGCCCGTGGTCACGTCAATGCCGCGGGCGGTGTAGATATCGCCGGCGACGTACCCCCGGCCATAGTTGGTCCATCTTTTCTCCCACAGCAGCGTGAGCGACGTCCCTCCTTCCCAGCGGAAGGCCATCACCTGGAGGTCATAGCTGCTGTCCTGGAACGCCACGACGATCTCGTCGTCGTAGCCGTCGCCGTTCAGGTCGCCGGTAGCCACGCAGACGTGATCCACGTTGCCCCGGCCGGAGCTATCGCTCCAGTACCGGGCATTCCAATGGCTGTCGGTGGTTGCGATGTCGGCGTTGCTCGCCCCGTGCAGGCAGACCACTTCCAGGTCGTCTTTGTCGTCCTTGAAGGCCAGCACGGGGCTGTCGGTGGTCGTGCTGTGCCAGGGGATCAGCCGGCCGGCCGCCACGTCAATCCAGGCGATGCTGCCGTGGTGCCGATCCCAACTGCTGTACCAGGTATCGTACCCGCTGGCTTTTTTTACATAGACGCCCAGGTTATCATCCTTGTCTTGGTAGGCCATGAGCGCCTCGTATGTGCCGTCGCCGTTCAGGTCAGCCGAGGTCACAGCGGGCCAGCGGATGTCGGTGAGCGAAGAGGGGCTGTTGATGTAGATGTTGGTGTCCCAGCTCAAGGAGCTGCCGCTATCGTTGAGCCGGCCATACGACAGGCTCTTGTTCTTGCTCTCCCGGTAGGCCACGGCGATCTCGTTTTCGGCGCGCAGCCGGGCCTGGCGGCCGCTGGGCGGCTGGTTGCAGTTGGGACCTAGAGCCGCGCCCGTCGCGCCGGCCGGGGCCTCGGGCGTGGGGTCCGTTCCGGTGATCAACTCCGGCCCCGGCGGTGACGTCGGGGCACCGCTGGCCTTGCCGGATATGTTCCCGGTGGGCAGCACCGTTTCTTTGGCCGGCCCGGTGCCCGGCTCCGAGAGGGGCGGCTCAGTCGGCGGCGGTGGGGGTGGTCCCTGGACGTAGGCCGGCTGCGGCGTCAGGCTAAGCACCAGGAGCAGGAGCACCAAGGTGGTGCGCAGCCGCCCCAAGTGAAATCGAGTTCGAGTGTACATGGGGTTCCTCCTCGTAGCGAGACCTCCGAGGCCAGCTAGACCTCGGAGGTCTCGTGTCAGGCAATGATACAGACGGGCATGAACGTGACCATGCCGCCCGGGCCGGGCGGACACAGCAAGGTGGTCTTGGTGGCCCGGGCTTCCAGGACCTCGCCGCCCAGTTCGTCTTCTTCGGCCAGGGGCGGCAGGACGATGTGGATGGTATCCGGGGTGTTTTCCACCACCGTGTAGCGGATGCCCTCGGGCACATCCACGCCGGCCGCGGCGAGCACCTGGGCCGGGTTGGCTTTCAGGTCAGTCCGGTAGGCCGGGTCCGTCGTCGCGCGTTGCAGAACATCCATCAACGTATCGTTTTGAGCAGCCATGTCAGAACCTCCTCAAGGTTAGAGTAAAATCTCAAATTCCAGCGCCCAATATCCGCTGTGGTGTGTTTGACATCACCTCCTCTCCATAAGTCTCTCAACGCGTTTGTTTTCGCGCCTGCCAGCGCTGGATCAAGGCCCGGATATACCGCTGGCTGAACAGGAGCACCAGCGCGAGTACCAGGACACCGCCCAGCACCGGGCCGAACTGTTGCAGGAGCACCGGGATCTGCAGCGCCAGGGGCACCACCAGAAAAACCACGAAATACACGGTCGCCAGGAGACCGTAGGCCAGAAAGATGCGCCGCTGGCCGGCGGTGACTGTCGGCAATGGCTGGTGCCGGCGCACCCGGCGCACCAGCCAGAGGCGGCTGTACTCGAACGAGCGCCGCCGCAGGTTGGGAATGCCGGTCAGGTCGCTCAGGACATAGTAGCCATCGAACTCGAGGAACGGGTTCAGGTTGGTAAAGGAAAAGGGCACCGTGGCGAGCATCAGCATCAGGGCCAGGTGGGCGGGCAGGCTGTCGGCCGGGGCCAGCCACCAGACCCAGGCCCCCAGCGACCCGCACACCAGCGTGGACAGCGGCCCGGCCAGCGAGACCCCGGCCCGCTGCCAGCGGCTGGGAAACAGCCAGGCGTCGGATGTATCGGCGTAGGCCGCCAGGGTGATATAGTAGAGCATGATCCCCATCTTGTGGACGTGGCCGCCCCAGTGGACACAGGTCAGCGCGTGGGCCAGCTCGTGGATGATAATGACCACGGCCACGCTCCCGTACAGCAGCAACGCATAGATCACCAGCTCCCACCCACTGGCGAACACGCCGCCCAGGTCGCTCCCCAGGCGGTACCAGCCCAGCACGAGAGGGATCAGCCCGCTGAGGGCCAGCAGCGACCAGCACCAGACCAGGGGTGTGCTGAACAGGACCCGCACGACGCGATACAGCCGTTGGGTCCAGCCGTCGGTATCCGGCAAGGTATAGTTGAAACGGAGCAAGGCCCCCAGCCGTGAGGCCAGGCGCGAGGCGAGGTGGGCCATGAGCTGGCTGTAGAGGTTCTGCCGGCCCTGCTCCAGCAGGCCAAAGCCCTCGACCCGGTCCAGGAAGCCCTGCACCGTCTCGGGCCGGATGGGCCGGTACTGCTGGCTATAGGCCGGCACCAGGTCGCGCACCTCGTGGTTAGCGTCCAGCAGGGTGAGGATGAAATACTCGTTGGCCTTGAAGCGATAGTAGGCCAGGGCCACGGGGTCCTTGACCACATAGTACGTCACGCCGGCCTCCTCCTGGCGGGAGGTGACCAGGTCGGCGCGGAGCCGGGGCCGGGCCTTGACCAGGCGCAGGTGGTGGTCCAGGTGGTCCCAGAGCGAGGGGCCGTCAGTGTCCTCGACCAGGACCACCGGCCGGGCCGCCAGGCGCGCCCAGAGGCCGGCCGGGGCGTCTGGCTCATCGGCCGGGGCGGCTGGCGGCACTTCAGAAGCCGATGGGGGATCAGTCATCGTGATCCATCCTGTCCGGTCTCGCGTTCGACCGGGTCACCAGGCCCACAGGGGCCTGAAAACCCCATCCAGCCACCGCAGGAACGTTTCCCAGGCCCGGGTGAGAGAGGGCGGGGCCGGTGTGGCGGTGAAGGCAGCCAGGGTGACGGCCGTGGGTTGCCCGTCGCTCACCGCCCAGTCCGAGAACTCGGTGATGCCATTGCGGGTCACGGTGCTACTGGTGGACGAATCCCGGCCCCAATCCCAGTTTGGGTCAACGTATCTGCACACATAGGGGCTACTCAAGTTGTTGTGTGGCAGGGTCAGGTTGACCGCGTAGCCGCCGCCGGTGGGCGTGATGGTCCAGTAGCGGCCGGTCTGGAGGGGGCCGGTGGCATGGGGATGATTGCTGTCCACGCGATCCACCCGCACGCTGCTGAGCGAACCCACGGTCGTGACATTCATCTGCACGCCGGTCAACCCAAACGTCTTGTTGCCCACACTGCTGATGGGCTGCGACTTGCGAATCACCCCGTTGTTGGTCAGCGCCCCGCCCACCGTCACATTGTTCGCGGCGACCGTTTCGATCAGCGTGACGCCGCTGTTCACAGTCAGGTTGTGGAACGCCGTGGTCGCGTTGACGCTGAGGTTCTGGGTGCCCGAGCCGTTGAACGTCACCGTGCCGTTGTTGTGGCTAAACGTGCCGCCGTTAACGGCCAAGTTGCCGGTCAGCGTCAGGGTGTCAGAGTCAGCCGGCGCCCGCCACAGCCCGTCGTTCAGGGTCAGGCTGCCATTGATCGTCACGTCATCCAGCAGCGTGACGATGGCATTTTTCCCCAGGGTCACGTTTTCGCCGTAGGTTCCGGCATAGACGTACACCCGGCCGCCGGCCGATACCTCGTTGATGGCCTCGGTAATAGTGGTGTAGCACGGCGTATGGCTGTCGCAGTCGCCAGCCGGTTCTGCATAGGTGACGCTCTGCGTCCCGAACAGCCGAGAGACAAACACGTCTTCTCCCCCGATGCCGGTTCCCCAAGGTGCGTTGGTATGGCCGATCACGTAGGGGTTCAAGCTGCTGTCCAGGCCGGCGCCGCGAATGATCTCATTACCGGTATCGCCGACGAATGCCTGCCAATAGATGGAGCCGGCGTTGTCCATGCGGACCAGGAAACCGTCTTGCCCGCCGCTGTAGTCGCGGATGGGCGCGCCCCAGTCGGCGCTGCTATAGCCAGACAGGTACAGGTCGGTGGTGCCGGGGTGGCGAAAGATACCGTAGATGCTGTCGAAGCTGGCTCCCCCCCAAAAGGTGTTCCACTGCAAGTTGCCATCCGTATCCAGGCGGGCGACGTAACCATCCGCGAAAGCCGTGTAGGATCGCAGCGGCGTGCCCCACGAGTTGTTGCTGTAGCCCACCAGGAAGCTACTGCCGCCGGCGCTGACGGCGACGCCATAGCCGAAATCGTCCAGCGCGCCGCCCAGAAAGGTGTTCCACTGCAAGACCCCGCCGCTGTTCAGCTTGGCGGCGCTGCCGTCCCGGCCGGCGGTATACGCCCGCTTCGGAGCGCCCCAGGTTCCCTGGCTGGTGCCGTACACGTACAGGTTGCCGCTGTCGTCCCGGGCGATGGCTTCGCCCATGTCCGAGGACGGGCCGCCTAGGAACGTGTGCCACTGGTAGGTCCCATCATTGAGCAGCTTGAAGACGAACATGTCGAAGCTGCTGCCAGTGTAGCCACGGATGACGGTCCCCCATCCCCAGTCTGCGCTGGAGTAGCCGGCCACAAACAGACTGCCCGCCGGGTTGATGGTCAGCGCGTTGCCCTGGTCGGTGCCGGCCCCGCCCAGGAACGTGTACCATTCCAAGGCGCCGCTACCGTTCAGCTTGGCGACAAAGGTATCCGTCCCCCCGTGGTGCCCTACCAGCGGCGTTTCTACCCAGGCGGCGCTGCTGGTTCCGACGACGTACAAATTGCCGGTGGCGTCCATCGTCAGGTCGAAGCCAGTGTCGGCGCCGGACTGGCCCAGGAACGTGTTCCACTGCAAGGCTCCGCTGCCGTTCAGCTTGGCGACGAACGGATCGCGGGTGCCGCTGCCAACGCTGAAGCCGCGCACCGGGGAACCCCATTCAGCGCTGCTATCCCCAACGATGTACGAGTTGCCGGCGTCGTCGGTGACGATAGCCTTGCACCAGTCGTCGCTGGCGGACCCGCCAAAGGTTGTCCAGTTCAGCACCGGGCCGGACTCGGGCCGGGGAGCGGGGCCGGCCTGGGTGACCCCGGCCTGGAGACTGGCGATGCCCAAGAGTATCGCCAACAGGAGCACGATGGATAGTACGGTAGTCGCCTTGCGTTTCATGTAGCCTCCTGGTGATAAGCCCAATCCCAATCCCCAATCTACCAATTTACCGCTCTACCAGTCTGCCAACGGACTCTGTGCCGGGGCCGTGACCTGGCTGATCGGTCGGACATCCCCCGGCCTGTTCTGCCAGGAACGCGAACAAGGCGTCCAGGCTGGCGAACCCTCGGCGCTCGCCGGTGCCGGGGCTTTCCAGCAAGGCCCGCCAGACCGACCCTTCATCGTCGCTGGCCTCCCACAGACGCAGCAAATAGGAAAAGTACCTTCGTTCCTCACCGCTCATGGTCACTCCTGCCAGTCAGGTTTGACGGGACCACAAACCGTTCCTCGCCTCCCGCGTATCCTCAGTATACCCATCCATCGTGAAGAGATCGCGAAGGCAACGTGAGAGTTGAGAAATCTCGGTCTATGCCGTATAATGTACGTGCGGGGCTGCGCTGTTCGCCGGAGGCGACAATGGCTCGTCTGTCACTGTCCTTGCTGGGGCCGTTCCAGGCCACACTGGACGGAGAACCGATCACGGGCTTTGAGTCCAACAAGGCCCGGGCGCTGCTGGCGTACCTGGCCGTCGAGTCAGGCCGGCCCTATCCGCGCGAGACCCTGGCCGGGCTGCTGTGGCCGGAGCGGCCCAACCCGGCCGCCTTGGGCAGCCTGCGCCACGCCCTCGCCAACCTCCGCCAGATCCTCAGAGACCTCTCACCGCCCCCCTTTCTGCTCGTCACCCGCGAGACCCTCCAGTTCAACCCGGCCAGCGACCACTCGCTCGATACGGCTGACTTCCAACAGCAGATTGCAAGTAGCAAATTGCAAATGGCAGACTGTAATTTGCAATCTGCAATCGGTTTGTATCGGGGCCAGTTTCTGGAGGGGTTCTCCGTCGAAGATAGCCCAGCCTTTGAAGAATGGGCGCTGCTCAAACGGGAACAACTGGACCGCGAGATGCTGGCTGCGCTCCAGCGTCTGGCGGACTACCACGGGGAGCGCGGCGAGTACGAGTCGGCCCAGGCCCACGTCCGGCGGCAGTTGGCGTTGGAACCCTGGCGAGAGGAATCGCACCGACAACTCGTACACCTGCTGGCACTCAACGGCCAGCGTAGCGCGGCCCTGGCCCAGTACAAGGTCTGTCGCCGTCTGCTGGCCGACGAGTTGGGAGTGGAACCAGAGCGGGCGACTGTGGCGCTGGTGGAGCGCATCCGGGGCGGTCTTTTGAGCAGAGGAGCAGAGGAGCGAGGGGGTGAGAGAACAGGGGGTAGATCTCCTCTACCCCCCCGCTCCTCTGCTCCCTCGCTCCCCAGCCTCTCTGCTCTCTTTGTCGCCCGGGAGCGCGAGTTGGCGCAACTGGCCGGCTACCTGGAACTGGCCCGCGCCGGGGCCGGCCGGGTGGTATTTGTCACTGGCGAGGCCGGCAGTGGCAAGACCGCGCTTTTAAACGAGTTCGCCCGGCGTGCCATCGAGACGTATGATGACCTGGTGGTGGCCGGGGGGCGGTGCAGCGCCCCGGCCGGCAGCGGCGACCCCTATCTACCGTTCCGGGACATCCTGCGGATGCTCGCCGGGGACATCGAAGCCCAGCGCACCAGCGGGACGATCTCGCCGGAGCATGCCCGCCGCCTGTGGGCCTTGATGCCGGCACTGGCGCAGGCATTGGTTGACGTCGGCCCAGACCTGGTGGGCCGGCTGGTGTCGGGCGCGGACCTGCTGGCGCGAGCCCAGGCCCTTACCCTGGGCCGGGCCGATGCGGGCGCGGCGTGGCTGGCCCGGGTGGAGACATTGGTGCGTCACAAGTCGCTCCCGGCGGCCGACCAGCCGGCGGCGCCCCAGCCAAACCTGTTCGAGCAGGTGACGAATGTGTTGCAAGCCCTGGCGCGCCAGCAGACGCTGGTCCTGGTCCTCGACGATTTGCAGTGGGTCGACACCGGCTCCCTCAGCCTGCTGTTCCACCTGGGTCAGCGGCTCGCGCCAGCGGGCAGCCGCATCCTCATCATGGGCGCATATCGGCCGGAGGATGTGGCCCGGGGCCGCCGAGCTTCTCCCCTGCTTGTGGGGGGGACCGAGGGGGGGGCAGACCGCCACCCCTTGGTTCCCATCCTCCACGAGTTCCAACGCATGTGGGGGACCATCTCGGTGGACCTGGATCAGGCCGAGGGCCGCGCTTTTGTGGAAGCATTCCTGGACAGCGAGCCGAACCGTCTGGGGACCACGTTCCGGGAGGCGTTGTACCGGCACACCGGCGGCCAGGCGTTGTTCACGGTGGAACTGCTGCGGGGCTTGCAGGAGCACGGCGACCTGGTGCGCGACGAGACCGGCCGTTGGATGGAAGGCCCAACGCTGGATTGGGACCGACTGCCGGCCCGGGTGGAGGCCGTCATTGCCGAGCGCGTTGGCCAACTACCGCCCGAATGGCAGGCGCTGCTGACCGCCGCCAGCGTGGAGGGCGAGGTGTTCACCGCCGAGGTGGTGGCCCGGGTGCAGGGCATGAACGAGGACAAAGTCGTGCGTGGCCTGAGCGGGGCCTTGAGCCAGTCGCACCAGTTGGTGACGGCCCACAGCCGGGAGCGACTGCGCCCCGGCGGACAGTGTTTGTCCCGCTACCGCTTTCGGCACCATCTGTTCCAGCGCTACCTGTACCAGCGCCTGGATCTGGTAGAGCAGGCGCGCTTGCACGAGGCGACGGGCCGGGCGATCGAGTGGCTGCTGGCAGCGAACCCGGCGGCCCTGGAGGCAGAGGCCGGCCAACTCGCTCGGCACTTTGCGATGGCGGGGCTGCCCGTGCCGGCGGCCGCCTACCATCTCCGGGCCGGGGTCCGGGCAGTGCGCCTGATGGCTTACGAAGAGGCGATCCGCCACCTGCGGCAAGGCGTGGCTCAACTGGCAACAATGCCAGAATCCCCGGAGCGAATGGGGCTGGAGCTGGACCTGCACCTGGCATTGAACGCTCCCCTCCAGTTCGCGCAGGGCTTCTGGTCCCCGGAGCGGGCGGCGGTGCTGGCTCGCGTCTACGAGCTGGCACAGCACCCAGCCCTGGCCGGCAGCCCGCGCCGGGAGGCCGCCCTAGCCCTGGTCGCCCACAGTGCGGTTTGGTCGGCGAACTCGGACCAGGCTCTGGTGCTCGGGGGACAACTGCTCGACCTGGCTCAGGCCAACCAGGATCCGCAGCGATTGCTGATCGCCCACTGGCTCCTGGGATTCGGCTATAGCCTCCGCAGCGAGTTCGGCCTGGCTCTCGAGCACCTGGACCAGGCGTTGGCTTGCTACGACCGAGAGTCGCATGGGCCGCTGGCCTTGCTTTATAGCATAGACCTGGGCGTGTTCTGCCTGGTCTTCAAGGTATTGCTACTATGGCTATTGGGCTATCCCGATCAGGCCAGCCAAGCCAGCGAACAGGCATTGCAGCTGGCTGACGAGACTGCCCACCCGCCGAGCGTGGCCTTTGCCCGGCTCCAGGTAGCGGCGTCCCGGTGCCTCCTGGGCCGTGACATCGCGTCGGCTGCGCACCTGATGGAAGGATTATCCAGGCCGAGTGACATAGGTGCGGTGTTCAACGGACTGGCCGACCTGGTGGCCGGCCAGCGGGTCGAGTTGCCCGCCTTGGGGGATGAGCACGGGACCACAAATTGGCTGCGGCAACCGCGCCATGGGCTGGAGACCCTGCGCAGCGTGGGGCCGGGCGTCGGGCGGGTGCAAGGGCTGCTGCTCCTGGCCGGCAGCTGCGCCCAGGCTGGCCAGGTGGAGGAAGGGCTGGTGGCCCTGGACGAGGCGCTGGTCTGGATCAGCCAGAGCAGTGTGCGTCCCTATGAGGCCGAGGTGCATCGGCTGCGGGGGGAGTTGTTACTGAAAGTGGAAGGCGGAAGAATGAAGGATGAAGCAGAAACCTGTTTCCAACGCGCTATCGAACTGGCCCGGCAGCAGCAGGCCCGCTGGCTAGAGCTGCGAGCGACGGTGAGCCTGGCCCGGCTGTGGCAGGAGCAAGACCGGGCAGCGGAGGATCGGGCCAAGCTGGCGGACATCTATGGCTGGTTCATGGAGGGGTTCGATACGCCGGATTTGGTGGAGGCGCGGGCGTTGCTGGAGACGATCTCCCTCAATCGGCAGCGAGGCCGTCCCAGCCGGAGCTAACCTCAGAGTGGACGTGTCCCGGGTGGACTAGGAAAAGCTGGCCGACGACCGGCTGGGCGAGCCGTCGTCGGCCAGCCATGAGTGAGTGGAGGGCGGCCGCGGTTCGGAGCCCTCGTCACCAACCTGGATACGCCTGTGCGTGCGCCACAGGTGCAGGGGTAGCACCTGCGGCCTCCGAACAGCTTTGGCCCGTGACCCAATTACAGGTAATGACAGGAGTTTCCCATTGATATAGCCGCGCGACGGGAGTAGGCCGAGGCACTTGGCAAAACTGGACATCTGTGACATCCTTAAGCTGGAGTTCCACACTGTCAGCCATTGGAGGATCATGATGTCCAAACCCCAGAAAACCGGATCCACTCCCGGCCGCCTCCGGCGCAAGAATGAGCGGCACCACCGCCAGCGCAAGGTCTGCCAGAAGCATTGGCGCCAGAAACAGGAACTGAAACGCCTGCGCTTGCGCCGGGCGGATGAGGAGCCCCAACCTACTCCGACGGCACGCGGGTACGTGGCGCAACGCTTCTGGGAGGCGCTGCACCTGGACGAAGCTTTGACCCGCGTGGGTCTCACCAAGGCCGGCGGGTTGGCCATCGGCTGCATCCTGCTGGTGGTCTTGCTCTTCGGGGTCATGAATGTGACCTCGTTGACGGCGCTGGCCGCTGCGGTCGGGCGTGATACGGCCTTGTGTGCGGTACTGGGGATCACCACCCTGGAGCACAAGATGCTGTACCGCACTCTGGCGGCCATTTCGGTGCCCCAGTATCAGGCCTGGGTGACCGAAATCGTGCGCGCCTTGCAGCAGGACCCACCGCGAGGCCGCTGCCAGCCAGCCGCATGGGATCGTGGCTGGCGATGAGACCCAGGTGGACAAGCGTTACGGCTGCCAGATGGCGGGGATTCGGACGATCTTCCTGCATAGCACCAAGGTCTTCACCCAGGGCTACGACATTGCCAGTACCCACTACGCCGACTGGGACAAGGACTATCCACTCTTCTGTGGTATCTATCAGCCCGACGAGGCCAAGCAGGCCGAGTTGGACGCGGCCCAGCGGCGCAAAAAGCTCAAGATCGACCGCCGCAAGACCGCCGATTTCATCCGCTGGCTCCAGAGCGAAGTGACCGCTGGGCACACGCCCCAGGTGGTCGAATTGACGGGCCACCACTTGAATCGGCAGTTGCGCCACCAGTTGGAGCAGGAGCTGCAACTCCCCTGGGTAGGCGTGAGTGGGCAGCAGCGAGTCTACACCTTGGCGGGCGCGCGCAAATCGCGCAAAGCCACAACGCCAGGGCCTTGCCGTGGAGGCTCTGGTGCAGCGCCCGCGGGACCGCCAGTGGATCGAATTGACCGACCTGGGCTGCCGGCTGGCGTTTCTGGGGCCCGCCACGTGCTCGCTGGGGCCCGTGCTGCTGGTCGTGGTTGAACAGGTAGCCGACGCCGTGCGCTGCCTGTATGTCCTGCCGCCCCAGGAACAGGTCCAGGCCGTCGAGCGGCTGACGCTGGTGCTCCAGCGGGCTCAGGACGGCCCCCCAGCGGGCAAGTTGCACCTGATGCTGGAGTTGTTGGGGTTGAGCCAGACCGCCGGCATCCGCGCCGAGACCGCGGTCTTTGACCGCTGGTACCTGGTGCCCTGGTTCATCCAGGAAGTGTTGGCCCAGGGCTTCAAACGGGTGGTCGTGCCCGCCAAGCAGAGCTTCCACTACCAGTATCGTGGGCACGACTACGAGTTGCCGGCCTTGTGGGACTTGTGGCCATCCCAGGACTTCGCGGACGTGACTTGCCGGGGCCAACCGTACCGTCTCCTGGCGCGCCCCGTCCAGGTCAACGGCCTGGGCCCGGTCCAATTGGTCTTCGTGGCGGTGCTTGATCGCCAAGGCACGGTGGTGCGGCGCGTGGCCTTGCTGTGTACCGACCGCCGTTGGGCGCCGCTGGACGTGTTGAAGGCGTATAAACTGCGCTGGAAAATCGAGGTTTGTTATCGTGAGTGTAAACAGCATCATGGCTTCGGTCAGTTTCATGCCCGCACCTTTGAGACCATCTACGGACAGTTGGTCCTGAGTTTGCTGGCCTACATCTGTGTGTCCTTGACCCGCCTGCTGACCAAATCCCTCCAGGACAAAACCTTGGGCTGGGTCAAGAAGCACTATTTCAACTCGTTGGTCAATTTGACGATCCTGGAGACTGGCGAGACGGTGATTGAACTCTCAGGCTACCTCTGGGACCATTATGGCTTGCCTGACTTTGCTTACCCGAGTCCTGGTTGAGGCCTCACTCGAAGGTCAATGGGAAAGTCCTGGTAATGACGGTTACATTAACGTAGCCAGTGCGCACGCACGGGCCGAATCATCCCAAACCGTAGATTTTTGACACTTTCAGCCATCAGGCGGGCTCAGCAACCGTCGAGGCGGCAGTGGGACCAGCGGGTCTGGTTCCTGGTACTGAAACAGGGGGAGTGGCAGTTGGAACGCATAGACACCATCCAGTTCCAGGTGTACCCCAGGATACGGTCCTTCCCGGTTGAAAGCCAAGATGCGGCCACCTGGTCCCGGCCCCGCGCGCGGGCGTCCAGGATAGGCGGGCACTGGCTGGCGGAGTGGTAGCCGATCTGGTAGAGGGCATCGCGGAAGGCCGGGCTGCCGCGCTTGGTGATGTGGCCCAGGCGTTTGGTATCGCCGGACTCGGCGGTGACCAGGTCATAGCCGGCCAGGGCCCAGATCTGGGCGGCGGTCGCGGTAGACGAGGAGGAGTAGCATGTTGGGACCAGCGTTGGCTTTTATTGCGGTGTTGTTGATGCTGGCGTCGGGCATCGCGTACTTGTTTCGAGGCCCGCGCCGGTGAAAGATGAACGGGTAATGCTGGGCTGCACCCTGCTGGCGCTGGCGGCGCTGCTGATAGGGTGATGGGCCTGCGCATCATCCGCGATATCGTCGCTGGGAAGCGCGACTCCCACGAACTGGCGCGGTCCCGCGACCCTCGCTGTGCCCACAGCGAGGATGAGATCGCGAAGGCCTTGCGGGGCAATTACCGCACGGAGCATCTCTTCGCCCTCGAGCGGGCTCTGGAAGCCTACGATTTCTATCGCCAACAAATCAAGGCTTGTGATGTCGAGATCGAGCGGTGTTACGCCGTCTTTGAGCCCCAGGTAGAACATCGCGACCAAGCTTTTGCCCCCGCGCCAAGGGCAGCGTCGCAAGCCGGTCCAGAACGAGGTTCGCCCCTGGCACCCGGCCGGCCACGGCACATTGTTAATCGCATAAGAGATAGGATTCATGCGGCGCGGAGCCGCCGCGTGAATCCCGACTTGAACTAAGCCGAGCGCGGACTCGATCCCAGACTTGGGATTTCAAGTATCGTGCTTAGCCGTACAATCCTTTGGCAGCCCCAGCA
>JAHJIN010000059.1 GCA_018823415.1 Chloroflexota bacterium
ACCGCCGGGTCGCGGGGCGGGGTGTTCTTGAAGTGAAAGCGGCGTTGGCGCGTCATGGCGCACCTCCCTCCTCCACCGCCAGCCGCTGGCTGACCTGTTCCATGGCGGCCTGGTAGTCGGCCTGTACCTGGGGGTCTGAGACGTTGAGGTAGAGCTCGGTGGTGCGCACCCGGGCGTGGCCCAGGAGCCGCTGGATGGAGGTCACCGGCACGTCGGCTTCCACCAGGTGGCGGGCAAAGGTGTCCCTCGCTACGCTCGGGAGGCTGCGCACTGCCGCAGTTGGTGACAGGTGATCCAGAGGTCGGCCCGCTGGCACGCGCAGCGGTAGGCCAGGCGCTGCTGGATGCCGGTGACGGTGAGGCGCTGGCCAAAGCGGTTGAGAAAGACAGCCGGGTCGGCGCTGGTTGGTCGGACAGCCAGCCAGTCCTGCAGGGCGCGACGCGCCTGGTGGGAGAGGTAGACCACGCGCTGAACATCGCCTTTGCCGTGCAGCCACAGGCGGGGCAGCAGGCCAGGAGTGGGCTGGAGGTAGAGGTCGCCCAGGGACAGGTTCCGCACCTCGCCGACCCGGAGACCGCATCTCAACATCAGCAGGAACATGGCCCGGTCGCGGGTGTCGGTGACCACGGCAAGGCCCTGGCGTTGTGGCAGCAAAGAGCCGTTCCAGGTCCGTGTCCTGGACGTCGCGAGGCAGGCGGCGGCCCTGGCGGACAAAGTGGCGTCTGGGCAGCACCGGGTTGGGCGGGGCCTCGTCGCTCTCCCGGTCCAGGAAATGGTAGAAGGCGCGGAGGGCGGCCAGGCGGCGGTTGATGGTGGCCACTGCATGGTCCAGGTAGTGGCAGTGCGCCACGTAGTCATCGACGTCCAGAACATCGACGTCCGCCGGGGGCTTGTCCGCCCAGGCGAAGAAGAGTTGCAGGTCGTTGGCGTAGTGAATGTGAGTGGTGGCGTGGGGGCTGCGGCGTCGCAGCCACTTGGCAAAGCGCGCGATTTCCGGTATCATGAGAGCACCTCCTGGTGGTGTGATGTAGGGACCAAACCTTTGGCCGGGTTCTGGCCTTATTCTACCACCGGGAGGCCGAGTTGTTCATCTGGGGAGTCAACTTAATGTAAAGACAGTACAATAGCCCTGTACGACTATGGCGCGCGCTTTTACGACCCGCTGCTGGGGCGCTTCATCAGCGCGGATACCATTGTGCCGGAGCCGGGGAATCCCCAGGCGCTCAACAGATACAGCTATTGCGTGGGGAATCCCATACGGTATACAGATCCGACCGGACACAGGTATGACCCCGGAGGCGCATATGGCAAGAAAGAAGAGGATCCCCCGCCACCACCACAGCCATCAGGACCAACGGATTTGAATACATATGCAAAAATGCCATATGAAGACCATTTCGTTCGATACCTGTATGCAGCATATACTGACCCCTGGTGGGTTGGGTTGAATTCTGACGCTGATATAGAAGCAGGCCGGCGTGCAGCCGCTCGGGGATATGCCCCAGTGATTTGGGGATCGAAATATCCATGCTATCCATGGGGATGTAAGAAACCAGCTCCTGGTGAAGTGAGCGTAGATGATGTCAAGGGTGTCTTGGGAGAAAGGGCAAGGAAAGGGCTGGGCAACTACTGCATAGGTAGTTCGCCCGGTTGCCTCAGTATCGAGATTCAGGGTGACGATATTGAAGGGAGTTCGACCTGGGCGGCCGCATGGTATAAGAACAACAATCACAACCGAATCATGTCTGCGTTCGTAGACTCGTTGTTTGGCGCTTCAGGAGGCGGTGAGAATTACGAGTCGCTGTGGCTAGAAACGTTGATAGAAGCGCACCCCCAACAGTTTACAAGGGCAGTGAACCAATGGTTCGTAGTGATACTCTATGATATCTATCAAGAAGCAAGCCAGTAGATCGTCGAGAGGAGTTCAAAAGAAGTGAACAAGAAAAATAGTGTATCAGGAAGGGAAAGACATGTCTACAAACAGGGATGTCATGCGAAAGACCAAGATCTCACGGCTCGTCTCCACGGTGATCTTGGCTGTGCTGGTAATAGCATTATGGGCTTGTACTATCAGCAGTGAAGATATACCAACCATCTCGGCCAAAGTCCTCTCGGCTGGTGATGCGTATCCTCTGGCTTGGACTGAAGTTCAGAAGTGGCGATCGGATGCCTATCTGATAAACATTGAAGCTGCTGTACATTATGCAGAGGATCCTTCCCCACTCTATATCTTCTTTGACTTTGATGCACTAAATGATCCTGCTATCTGGCTGAGTGTTAAGTGCTGGAAGGGCGAAAACGGCTTCGAGGCCAGAAGTGAGACTGGGCAATACACCGATCCCGTCCTCGATAGGATGCCGATCCATAGAGAGGACTGGATATTGGATAGCCAGGAAGCGCTGGACATTGCCCAAAACAACGGAGGCAACGAATTCATGTACCGACGGCTGGACACGAAGCATTTTCCATCTTATTTTTTGAAGTTGGAGCGGAATCTGCCACCTCATCTGGGAGATGTCATATGGAGAGCAACCTATTCTGATTTCGATGCCAAAGAAGGTCTCGATATTCTGATAGATGCCAACACCGGGGAGGTACGCAAGGTGGAGCAAAAACCGTAGGGGGATGGTTCATTTGAATTGGGTGCAGCAAGTAGGATGGGCTGTGCCCATCAATGCCACGCCGCGGGTGAAGCCGGCCCCACGGCCGGCTTTTCGCGTGCGCCTGAACCACTGCGCCACTGCACACCTTGCAGGCACTGAGGAAGCCCCTCAGTGCCTGCAGCCGCATCAGGGCCTCAGTGTTCTCTCATGGTACCTACTGCGCCTGAAGCACTGTCTCTCTGCCTCGGCGATACCGGCCCCGGCCGCAATGCGCGGTTGGGCAGAGTCGCGCTCAACCCAGGCTGAGCACCAGCTACGACCAGGACCTGCGGCATCACCTGGCAGCCGCACGGAAGACGGTGTGACCTATGAGCAGGACTTCGACGCCGAGAACCGACTGGCGG
>JAHJIN010000544.1 GCA_018823415.1 Chloroflexota bacterium
ATTTATGATTCAATACGAACCATTGCCGTAGACAATTGCGCGTGGTATAATGGACGCAAACAACCAGCCATCGACATTGTGCTCATTGTCGGGAGGTATTGCTTGCAAGAGGCCCAGATCAGCGCACTCGTCCCCGAATTGACCGAGTTCCAGCGCATCGCGTATTGGCTGGCCCATCGGGGTTGGTCCGAAGCCAACGGTGGCAATGTATCCGTGCGTCTTGAGCGCGTGCCCGACGAGGTGCGGGCCTTGCCGGCCGTGGGGCCGCCGGTGCCCATGACGTTGGCCTTTCCGGCGCTGGCCGATACGTACTACCTGGTCACCGGCACCGGCAAGCGCATGCGTGACATCATGCATGCGCTGGAGCCCAACGTGGGCCTGATCCGCGTCCAGCCCGGCGGTCAGGCGTATGAAAGCCTATGGGGCGCTGCACCGGTCACCAGCGAGTTTCCAGCCCATTCGGCCATTCATCACATGTGCCTGGCCGAGCGGCCGGCCTTTACCGCCATCGTCCACACCCACCCGGTCGCGCTGGTGGCGCTCACCCATGTGCCGGCCCTGGCCGATGCCACCGTCCTCAACGATGTGCTCTGGCGCATGCAGCACGAAACCCGCATCTTTTTGCCCGAGGGTTTGGGCCTTGTTCCCTATCAGGTGCCCGGCTCGGTCGAATTGGGTCTGGCCTCGGCCGAGGCCTTGCGCACGCACAAGATCATCAGTTGGGACAAGCACGGCATCGTTGCCATTGGGCGCTCGCTGTCGCAGGCTCTCGACTGGATCGAGGTGCTGGAAAAGGCGGCGGCCATTTACTGGGCCGTGGTCCACAGCGGGGCGCAGCCCGTGGGCCTGACGGATGAGCAAATGCAGGCCACGCTGGACTTTTGGGGCGTATCCTATGACAACACCAGCCCCGGCACGTGAGGCGCTTGTTCAGGGTGAGACTATCGCCATGTCCATAACCCCCCCACGCCCCGATCGGATCCTGGTCGTTGACGACAGCGCGGTGATACGCCGCCTGTTGTGCGACGTGCTCCAGGCCGACGGATACGAGATGCTGGCGGCCCAGGACGGCCTGGAGGCCGTTGCACTGGCTTTGGAACATCGACCCGACCTGGTGGTACTGGATGTCAACCTGCCCGGCCAGGATGGCTACGCCGTGTGCCGCCAGGTGCGAGCCCACCCCGATACGCAGCACACCCCCGTCCTCTTTGTGTCCGCGGCCCATCCCGACGTGTCCGACCGGGTGCGCGGCCTGGAGGCTGGCGGCAATGACTATTTGGCGAGCCCTTTTGCCAGCGAAGAGCTATTGGCCCGGGTTCGAGCCTTGTTGCGCATCAAGCGTAACGAAGACGAATTGCGCCTCCGGCAATATGGGCTGGAATCGCTGAATCGCCAACTGCTGGCATTGCAGGCTGCGAGCGCCCAGGTGGTATCCACACTAGACCTGGACGTGTTGGTCCACCGCGTGACCGAAGCTCTGGTGCAAAACCTGGGCTATCAATGCGCCGTGTTGGCCCTGATCCAAGAACCCGGCAGCCAATTGACCTTGACCTCGATCCGCGGTGTCCCCATTGACCTGCTGGATCACATCGAATCCGAGACAGGCCGGGACATGACGCGCCCGATGTCGTCCCTGGACCAGCTAGACCCGGCGGTGCTCCAGATGTTCCAACAAGGTCGGGTGCTCGATGCTGCCCAGATTATCCAGGGGCTGGGGTTCCTGGGCCTGAGTCACATCTGGGACATTTTTCAGCAGCACATGGGCCTTGGCGATATGCTCCTGGTGCCCTTGTTAGTGCAGGATCAATTGATCGGAGGCCTATGGGCGGCGGTACAGCACCCGACTCTGGCCCCGATTGACGTGGACATCTTGCGTATTCTGGCCGACCAGGTGGCCGTGGCGATCTATAACGCACGTTTGCACGCCAACGCCGTGGTGGCCCAGGAACAAGCCAGCCTGTTGCTAGACATCCAAAGCGCCATCGCCGCCCGGTTCGAACTGCAACCCATCCTGATGCTCGTGCTCGGGGGCGCGGTGCGGGCGCTGGAGGCTACGTCGGGGCTCCTGGCCCTGCGGACGCCGCCGGACCAGGGAATCGTCGTGCAGACCAGCTACGGATTGCCCCCCGGCGCCGATGTGGCATACCTGCGGGGTGTGACCGATGGCGTACTGGGCCAGGCCATTGCCACCGGCCGCTCGATGCAAATCGACCATGTGCACAACCTGGAATCGGATGCCTGGGCGCACGAATTGGGCTTGCGCGCCATGGTCATTGTCCCTATCCAACTCGCCAAGCGCGTTATTGGCGTACTGAGCGTCCACGACCGCAGCGGGGGCCGGCCTTTTACGCTCCAGGACGAGCAGCTATTGGGCGCCATCACCGACCAGGCGGCCGTCGCCATCGAGCAGGCTCGGTTGTATGAAGAGGTGCGCCGCCGAGCCCAGGAGCAGGCCGCGCTCAACCTAGTGGCCGAAACCGCCAACCGGTCCCTGGAACTGTCCGAGATCCTGGAAGCCAGCTTGCAGCGAGTCCTAGATGTGAACGGCCTGCCCTGCGGCATGGTCTATTTGCCCGACATAACCGGCGAGCAGTTGATCATGGTGGCTCATCAGGGGACCACGGCCGGGCTGCTGCACCAGGCCGTCGTCGCCCGGCTGAATGTGGACCCGGCGCAGGATGCGTTCCGCACCGGCCGGGCAGTGGTGATCAATCTGGGTGCCACCGGCCGGTCCCGCCCCGGCGAGTACTGGGGGCGCCCGGTGTCCCTGGCCGTGATCCCCCTGCAAGCCAAAGATGTCACCCTGGGCGTGATGGAGGTGGGCGGCCTGGAACCCGAGCTCGTCTCCGAGCAAGATCTGCCCCTGCTGACCGCCATTGGCCGCCAGGTGGGCGTGGCTGTGGAAAATGCGCAATTGTACGCCGAGACCCAGCAGCGGGTCCGCGAGCTGGCGGCCCTGAACCAGATGGCCACCGCCGTGGGCGAATCGCTGGACCTGGATACGGTGCTGGGGCAGGCCCTGGAGCACATCCAAAAGTTGACCAACGCCCAGCACCTGATCGTATACCTAAGCGAGCATGACAATGCGCCCTTGCGCCAGCGCGCCACGTGGGGCTTGCCCGGGCCGCAAGAGCCTGATTCGTGGGTGCCGGCCACCGATCTGTTTGGCGAATCGGCCATATATGAAGTGACGACTCTTAACATTGTCCCCGGCTCCCGCACCCCGGCAAATGCCTTGCTCTATGCTCAGGGCATTCGTACCGTGGTGCTGCTGCCTTTGCGCTCTCGCGGCGCGCGCGTGGGGGTGGTCTATGTCCTGTTTACCGCGCCGCGCGTGCTGGGCACGGTAGAGCAGCAACTTTTGGACACCATCAGCCGCCAGGTGGGCGTCGCCGTGGAAAATGCGCTGCTCTATCAGACCAGCCATCGCCGGGCCATCACCGATGGCCTCACCGGCCTGTACAACTATCGCTACCTGCACGAGATGCTGGACCGCGAGATTGCGCGCAGCCAACGGTACAACGGTCACCTCGCGTTGCTCATGATGGATGTCGACAATTTCAAAGACTATAACGATCTCTACGGGCACCTGGCCGGCGACGACCTGTTGGTAACTTTGGCCCGCTTGATTCAGGGCCAGATTCGTCAAGTAGATACGGCCACTCGCTATGGCGGCGAAGAGATTGCCGTCTTGCTCCCCGAGACCGAGCTGGCAGCGGGGGTCCAGGTCGCGGAACGCATTCGCCAGACGGTGGCCGATCACGCCTTTGTGGAACATGACACCCGGGCCCCTGTGCACATGACCATCAGCATGGGTGTAGCGTGCTTTCCCGACAATGCCAGCGACTCCCGGAACCTGGTGCGTGCTGCTGACATGGCCCTCTATGCTGCCAAGCACGCCGGCAAGAATTGCGTCATGGTGGCCAGTGACCCGGCGCCCGCATTGCCTGGCCCATCGGATGGCCCGGGCCAGGTAGACCCGTGACATGACCGTGCTCGCTCCTGGCCCTGACGGCCGGGATCTGGACACGATCATCGGAACCGGTTATAATGACTATCACTACAACGAGACTTTGAACCCAGAGCCCCGTTTCGTTAGTAGACTGCGGCTGCCTTGAGCGTAGCACCCTGCGGGCAGCCGCCGGCTACACTGTGTAAGGCGGCTCGGGGAGCCGCAGTCTGCCTAGTTCAGTGCGTCATAGCGGTGAAATCTCGTTGTAGTACTAGCGAACTCGTCGAGACCAGCGAGATCGCACGCGAGCGATACTTTTGGAGGAGAGGCATATGCGCACAACGACCTTGTATCTAGCCATCATCTTGCTTCTGCTGGCCGTGCTCGCCGGCGCCAGTACGGCCTGTACCAATAGCTGCGGCCCGGCCCCCACCCCGGCGCCCACGTACACCCCGTGGGTCGTGGTGGTGACCGCCACACGCACGCCACAGGGCCCCACCCCGCCGCCCACACGCAGTGTCCCGTGGACGGCGACATTGGAACCCGGGCAGCCCACGCCCACCAACACCCCGCTGCCCTTGCCCACTATTACCCCGTCGCCCACGCCCAAGTGCCCGCCCGAGCCCAACAAGCCGGTGATCCAGGTCCTCAGCCCGGCCAATGGCGCCCAGGTCGCCAGCGGGCAGCTCATCCAGATCCAGTCCCAGACCGGCGACGACTGCTCCATCATGGCCGTGGACTTTTATGACAATGGCGGCCTGTACAATCGCGTCGACTTTCCCAATCGGCCCCCATTTGTGCGGCTGACCCAGCAATGGAGTTCAACGGCTGTAGGCCAGCACACTCTGTCCGTGGTGGCCCACGATACCCGGGGCAACAGCAGCCCGCCGTCATCCATCACCCTGGATGTCTATCAGGTGCAGACCCAACCCACCGTGCGCATTGACTATCCCACCGAACGCATCGTGGTGCAGAGCGGTCAGGATGTGCAGATCAAGTGCGCGGCTTCCAGCCAGGCGCAGATCGCCCGGTTGGATCTGATCGAGCGCAAGGGCAATCAAGAGGTGGTCTATACCTATGACGGCACGGTTCACGATGCGCCGTATTACTGGGAGCCCTGGTGGCGCTCGCACGAGGTGGGCGACCACACCCTGTTTGTCCGCGCCACCGATGTGAATGGCGGCGTGGGGCAGTCGAAGGACTTGGTCGTTGGCGTGGCCGATGACAACCCGCCGGCGGTGCAGCCCAGTTATAGCAGCGATTCCCTGGCCGAAGACGATACCTTGACGGTCCACGTCAACGCCGCCGACAGCAAGGGCATTGTGAGCCTGCGGCTTCTGGTCGATGGTCAAGAGCGCGATGCGTGGAACGCGCCCAACCCCAGCGTGGGCAAGAGTCACGTATCGGTGGACCTGTATTGGCGCGGTGCGGGACCGGCGCGGCGCAGTCCGTATAATGTGCACGTCTATGCCAACGACTCGGTGGGCAAGGACACCACCACACCCGACCAGCCGGTGAGCGTGTACGGGGGGCAGCCGCCCACGCCCACGTTCACGCCGGTGCCGCCGCCTACCGAGACGCCCACCCCGCCGCCCCCGCCGCCCAACGCCGAGATCAAGCAGCCGGTCAATGGCTTTAGCGTCCAGTTGCCCCAATCGGTGCATTTCAAGGTCAAGGCCACCAGCAGCAGCGGTCTGGCGCGCATCGAGTTGTGGGGTTATTACCAGGGCCAGCCGCAGCATCAGCTCTACAACACCTGGCCGGCCCAGGCCAACCAACTCCAGCTTGAGGGGACCTATGACTGGGTGCCGCCCAGCGCCGGGGTGGTGTTCTTTTACGTGCGCGCTCACGACCAGGCCGGCCAGACCGGCGACTCACCGACCATCTCTGGCTACATCGAACCCGAGACGGCCACCAGCCAGTTGCCCCAGCACCCGGGCGCCGGGATGGGGGTGGCCGATCTTCAGGTGCCGGCCGGTGGAGCGGCTATCACCGTCCCCGGTGTCGCTGCCCCCGGATCGGTGGACCCGGGGGCCGGCAGCCCGGCGCTGCTCGTGGCGCTGGTGCTGCTGGGCTCGATGACAGCTGTGGGGGTAGCGGCCCTGTTCTGGCGGCGGCGCGCCGGCTAGTCGCGCCAACCCGCAATCTGTGAGGGAAACATGCCACGATCTATGATGATAGGGGGACTGCTGACCGGGCTGATGCTGGGACTGGCGCTGCTCGTGGGGGCGTGCGCCAGCCCGGACGCCGCGCCCACCGCCACGCCGGTTCCCACGCCCAGCCCCACGCCCACCGGCTCGGCCGGCTGCGTGGGGTGCCATACCGACAAGGACCAACTCAAGGCCACGGCGGCCGTGGAATCCGAGGATGGCGTCGTGGCCTGCAAGGGCTGAGGCGGGTATGTGCCTCCGTTGGAGGTGCAGGACAAGATGTTTGTCGACCAGGCCGCGTTCCGGGGCACCGTGCATGGCGAGGCCGACTGCACGCTCTGTCATGCCGGCCAGGGCGCAGCCACCGACAAGGACATCGCCCATGAGGGCCTGGTATCCGATCCATCGGCCGATCCCGGTGCCATCTGCGGACCGTGCCACCCCAACGTCGCCCAGACGGCTGTCTCTAGCCTGCACTATACGTTCCGGGGCCTCGATGCGACGTTCCAGGCCCGGGGCGACTCGACCACCCAACCCATGCTGCAACAGGCCAACCAGGAGCTATGTGGCCAGTGTCACGTCACCTGCGGTCAATGCCACGTGGCCCGGCCGACCGCCAATCAGGGTGGCCTGTTGCAAGGCCACGTCTTTGTGAAACAGCCGCCCATGGAGCACACGTGCCAGGGCTGCCACGGCACGCGCATCACCGAGGAATATCGGGGCTCTAACGATGGCCTGGGGCCAGACGTGCATTGGTCCCAGGCCGAGATGACCTGCTTTGATTGCCACGGCACGGCCGAGATGCACGGCGATGGGCAGTCCTATGCTGGTCGCTACGAGGGGCCAACCCAACCTGATTGCCTCATGTGCCACGAGCGTGTGCGCCCGGGTCAATCGGGTATCGAGCAGCATGACGTGCACGGTGACAAACTGAGCTGCCAGGTTTGTCACTCGGTCAAATACACCAACTGCTTTGGCTGTCACGGTGCCCAGGATGCAGCCGGCAAGCTGGTCTTTTTCGACCAGCGAGTGAGCAGCGAGTTCAAGATCGGACGCAATGTGGAAACCAGCCGCACCCGGCCCTGGGCATACGTGGTAGTGCGACATCCCCCCGTGGCCCGGGATACGTATGACGCCTATGCGCCGGGCCTGCTGCCCAACTATGACGCTCTCCCTACGTGGAAGTATGCCACGCCGCACAACATCCATTTAAAGACCCCGCAGAACGAGAGCTGCGAGTCGTGCCACGAACAGGCCCAGTGGTTCCTGCTGGAAAAAGACGTGGACCCAGACGAGCGCCGGGCGAACCAGTCCGTCATCGTGCCCCAGCTGCCGCCGCTCCCTACGCCCACCCCTACGCCATAAGAACATTCGTCAGCAGATTGAGCGAATCAAGCGGGTTTGTCTATCCGCTCGCTTCGCTCCCGTTAAATCTGCTGACGCATCTTGGGTTCTGGCTTGTCCAGGTTAGTGCGTTACCGGTGAAATTCTTTTTCACTGGCAAGAATTCCACCGCAGAGCACGCCGAGGGCGCAGAGGTTATTCATAATCTACTCTGCTGTCTCTGTTCTCGGCGGTTAGAGTTCCGATTTGGTTCCGGTCTATCCAGGTTAGGGCTGTGGCAGGTCGATGCTCACCTGGCAGCTCTCCCCGGTTAGCGGCATGATGATCGGTCCGCCGGCCAGTGCCAGGTCGCGTGTGACGGGTTGGCCCTCCTCGCCGCTGCGCACGTCCACCTGCCCCGCCAGGGTCACAGAATCGTTCTCGGCCGTGACCCGGTGTGCCCACACCTTGAGCTGGCGTGTGCGCCCGGGCAGCATGTCGAACGTGGCCCGGCGCAACTCTGCGAACGCCGGCACCTCCGCCGTGGCCGCCTGGAGGCGTTCCTCGGACCCTGTGTCATACGCCAGGCATATCGTGGCCGGGGCCAGTTGGCCGGCGTTTACCACAGTCGCGCTGGCCGCCCCCTGCTCCTCGCGCAGCTCCACGATCAGCCGCGGCGCAAAGGCCCCACGCCGCCACACCACCACGGTCAACCCGATCATCAGCAGACCCACGCCCAGGGCCAGGCCGCGCTGCACGGGATCGGTCCAGATTACCAGCCCGTAGGCGAACAGGCCCGCCAGGTAGAGCAGGCAGATGCTGACGGTGAGCACCGGGTGGCCCAGGAAACGATATACCCCGGCCGGCACGCGCTCGCCTTTTTGGCGGCTAGAGAGCAACAAGAGCACCGGAAAGACCCCCGCCATCAGCGGCGCCACGATCACGCCCAGCACATTTAACGGCTCGGTGAACGAGGCCGCGTTTGCCAGTAGCAGCCACTCGATGAGCAAAAAGGTCAGAAACACAGGGCTGATGGACAGGAGGAACCGCCCGCGCCGACTTAGCAGGACTGCCCCGACGCGCTGGGTAACGCCCGGGGGAGCCTGGGTAGGCGGCGCAGCCAGGCCCAGGGCCTGATCGAGTTCTTGCGGCAGTTGACGGCCTTGTTTAACGGCCAGGCGCGCCCGGTAGCACGGTCCCCCCGTTGTCTCGACCTCACGCAGCACGCCCTGTTCCAGCAATCCGTTCAGGGTCTCGCGGGCGGTGTGCTCATCCTGGCCGGTGTGCGCGACCACCTGGGCCAGGCTCACCTCACGCTGCCGGGTGATCCACGTCAAAAGTTGGCGCTCGGCGTCTGGCCGGCTCAACAGGTCGGCCAGGCCCAGGCCCACGGCGTCCCGGTCTCCTTCATAGGCCATCGCCAGCGGCGAAGCCACGCGCACCCGGGCGCTGTCGTTGGTTGCTGCCTCGACCTCGATGGTCAGGCGCAGCCCGCGCCCGCGCAACTCGGGGATCTGGTCCAGCAGCGCAGCGGCATCCCAGGCACCCAAAGCCGGGACCGCGGTCTCCAGTCGCCGAATCTGGTCCGCCCACTGCACATCCAGGCGAAACCGGGGCCGGTTGCCTTCCAGGCCCAGGTACACCAACCCGATGCGCACGGACAATCGGCCGCGCAGCCGGCCCCGCAGTACCAACCGGCCCCGGCGCCGGGGCAGCACGAGGCTGGGCCGTGACCAGGCTGGCAGGCGCTCGCGTACCAGGTTGAACAGGCTCAGGGACATGTGGATGGAGGCCATGCCCATCGCCAGGATGACCAGGATCGTTCCCAGCACCCGGACCGTTGGGCCGACGGTCGCGGCCAGCGGGACCAGGACTGTGCCGGTCTGTGCTGCCAATTCCTGTGGTGCGATGGCGCCATTGACTACCAGCACCCAGATGGAATACAGCACGATGGCGACGGCCTGTGCGGCCATGCTGCCCCAGATCAGCGAGCGCCCACTGGGGTCGCGGCGTGTCACCACCTGGGCGCAGTTGCTGATGGACAGGTGCCCAAAATAAGCCATGAGGACCGTGCCAAACACCAACTGCAAGATAGAGGCGTCAAAGGGTTGGCCGTTGAGCAAGGGCACGTTCACGTATAGCAGGTACGTCATTTGCACATGGGGCAGCACCAGCAAGGCCAGGCCCAGGATCAGGCCAATGTTCAACGCGCCCACCACCAGCGCGGCGGCCACCGTGGCACTCAGCGACTCGCGCCGCAAAAAATACAACCCGATGACGAACAACAGGACCACCCATAGCTCGGGTCGGATGCCGGTGGCGTCGGCTAGCGTGCTGGCAAAGCCGATATAGAAGGCCCAGAGCCCCAAAAAGTTGATGACGGCGATCCCCACCGTGAGGGTCAGCGCGCCGGCGTTGCCCAAATAATCAGTTACGGCGCGGCCAATGAACGCGCTGCCATAGCGGATGGTGCCATTGCGAGCGACGGCCTCGGCCATGTAGGCCGCGGTCAGCACGTTCACCAGGCCCAGCACCACCAGGAGCACGACGCCGGCCAACGGTCCCAGCCCGGCCAGGGCGATGGGCAGCGCCAGCATGCCACCGCCTACCGTTTCGGTGAGGGTTAGGGCAAAGGCGGTCCAGAACGGGGGGCGCGATTCCAGCCAGTTGGCGAGGGCGGCCCAGGCCCAACGCACCCGGTCGCGCAGGCCCACGCGGGGGGCATAGATGGCGGCTAGCGGTTGGCGGTAGAGGCGCTGGTAGGCGTCCTGGACCGCTGGCTCGTCCAGGCCCAGCACGGCCCGGATGTGAGGCACGGCGCGCTGGATAAAGGCATATTTCTGACCCAGGGCCTGGGCCAGCGCCGCGCGCACCCGGGGCGGCTGAGGCACCAGATCGGCCCACTGCGGCGCGTGGCGCTCTAGGTCTTGAATGGTGGGGCGCAGCGGCGGTTCGCGGCCCAGGCCAAAGGCTTCCAGAAAGGCTAGGTCGCGTTCCTGGGCCGTTTGCTCGGTGAGGAACGGGTTCATGGCCTGTCGTGACTGGGCCACCAGGTGCGCCGTGCGGCTTTCGATGAGGAACAGCAGCGTGCGGGCGCGCCGGGCGCCAAAGCCGCTCAGTGCCTCTTCGCGTGTCAGGAACCCGTTTGAGGTCATGTGTCTGTCTCCGATCGGCTTGACTGTTTTCGCTCTAACCGGCGCAGCCGGTGCTCCAGTTCGTCGCGCAGGGCCCGACATTCGGCGCGGGTGGCCGGAAAGCCGGTCGCCGTGACCCGGTCCAGGGCTTGCCGGGTATAGTGTGCGGCCGTATCCGGGTCCCGGACCCGGTGCTCATAGTACTTGGCGATTTCCACGTGGGCATAGATGGTGGTGTGATCCTCTACCACCACGACCTGCCAGATGGTCAGCGCTTCTTCCCACCATTCCTGCCGTTTGCACAGCAATGCGAACTGGCGGCGCGCGGCTTGTTGGATGTCGGGCGGCAGCGCGTCGGCCAGCGCCCGGCGATAGGCGGCGGCGGCCTCGTCCACGCGCCCCCAGGATTCATAGAGCCGGCCCAGGCTGTATTGATCCACGGCATGGAGGTCCGGGGCATCTGGCCCGGCCAGCCGGTCGCCCATCACGCCGGCCAGCGTCACCATGGACAGGATGTCGATGACGTTGTGGTAAAATACGCAGCTCATGGACCGGGCATCGCCATCCTGGAGGTATTGAAAATAGAGCGAGGGGATCACGTGGCCGGGCACGTCTTCCCAGGTGCGCCGCACGCCCAGCACGTGGCTCTCCAGCGAGCCCAGGGCGCACGAGTCCAGGCGTGCGCGCCAGAGCCGGCGCGCCGGCAGGAGCAGGTCCAGGTGCGGTGCGTCGGCCAGGGGCCACGACAGGCGGTTGCAGGTCAAGCGCGTGTCCAGTAGGGGCATGTCAAAGGCGCGCCCGTTGAAACTGACCACGCCGGTTAGTCCGGCCAATCGCTCGCGCAGCGCCACGAGCATGGCCGGCTCTTCGCCGTGGTCGCGCATGAAATACTGTTCCAGGCAGAAATGGTCGTCCTGGACCCGGCCCACGCCGATCAAAAAGGTGTAGGTGCCGGTGCCGCCGGCCAGGCCGGTGGTCTCGGTGTCGATAAAAGCGGCCCGGGTCAGGTCCAGCCTCGGCCCGGCGAACTCGGCGGCGGCGCGCGCGCCGTGGGCCAGGGCGTCGCCCAGCGGCAGCCGGCCGTGGCCGTGGTCCAGGGGATAGCGGCGCTCGCCCAGGAAAAAACGGCCCCGGGCATTGTCTACCAGCCGGCCGGGCTCCAACTCTTCGATGGCCGGGCCGCGCCGGGACCGGGCCGTGGTCGTGGTCTCAGGTGCGGGCGGCTCGGGTGCGGCCGACCAGCCCTGGCGCACGCCCAGGCGCTCCAGTCGTGACCAGATGGCGGTGAGGTCCGAGTTGGTGGTCATGGGGCTGGCGTGTGGCGCATCATATCACCAGGTGTTCCCGGCGGTTCATGTAGCGAATGTCCCAGCGCTGGTTGTGCCAGGCCAGGTGATGAACGGCGGTATTGTCGGTCCAGATCGAGACAGCACTGGTGCCCAGCAGCAGGCGGATGATGGTCGCCACAGTGCCGCCATGAGCCACCACCAGCACCGACTGGCCCATGTGTTGCGCGATGAGGTCGCGGATGGCGACGGTTACCTGGTCGCGATATTCCACATAGGCTGGGTCCAGGGCCGGCGCGGGCCGGGGATCGCACCAGGGCTCGTCTTGCACGGCCAGCACGTTGATCAGCAGCACGCTGGCCTCGCGCAGGTCATGGTGCACGTGGACCGGCAGCCCCAGCCGCGCGGCTACAATGTCGGCGGTTTGCCGGGCGCGGTCATAGGGGCTGGCATAGACAACGTCAATGGCGGTGTGTTCGGCCAGCCAATCGCCCAGGCGCCGGGCCTGCTCGCGGCCCTCGTCGGTGAGGGGGCTGTGTGGGCCGGGGTCGTTCTTGTCGCGATTGTGGATGGATTGCCCGTGCCGGGCCAGGTACAAGTTCATCATGGGTCCCTTTCAGGCCCCTGCCGCCGTGTATGGGCCGTAGGGACCGCGTGAGGTGAAATCGTTTGCGAGAATGGTAACATCAGACCGGGGCATTGTCAAGGTCTTCGGCGCTATCGGGGTTAGACACGGCCCCGGCTTTGGTGTATAATCGCGGCTGCCGGGGTCAGGCCCGGCCTATCCTGTCGCGTGGAGGTGCATGATGAAAACGAAACTCGGAACCACGCCGTTCATCTATCCCATTCCCATTGTCCTGGGCGGTGCCAACGTCCACGGCCGACCCAACTTTTGCACGCTGGGCGATTGCGGCATCATGGGACTCAATCCCTCGCTGGTGTACGTGTCTCTGCATCGCGATCACTATACGACCGAGGGGATCGTGGAGAACGGCACGTTCAGCGTCAATGTGCCGTCTACGGACTTGCTGGCCGTGACCGACTATTGCGGCACCGTGTCGGGGCGGGATGTAGACAAGTCGGGGCTTTTTGTGGTATTTTATGGGGAAACGGGCACCGCGCCCATGATCGACGAGTGCCGGGTGAACCTGGAGTGCCGCGTGGTCCACGAGTTCAGCATCGCGCACCGGCAGGTCTTTGTGGGCCAGGTGGCCCAGACCTATATCGACGAGCAGTATGTGACAGAGCAAGATGGGCGGCGCGTGGTGGCCGGCCTGCCGGACTTGGACCCGATCATCTATGCGCTGGACAACCGCTACTATCGCGTCGGCCCGGCGATTGGCGTGGGCTACCAAGAGGGCAAAAAATACCGGCCCCAATGACCTGCCATCGACTGGTCAGCAAGTGCGTTCGACCGGGCCTTACATGACCCAGCCAAAGCTGTGCACGCCGGCGTCCCACTGGATGGCCGGCCGGCGCCGTGTCATCACCAGGTTGATGTGGACGAACCGATACCCAGCCGCCAGGGCCGCGTCTAGCGGGACGTGCGCCCGGTCCGGCAGGGTAAGGGCCAGCTCGCGCAGGCCCCGCTGCCACGCAAATGCCTCCAGCGCCCGAATCGCCGCCGGCCATTGGTCGGCATGGCCCGCATCTATGATCAGTGCCTCCACCACGGCGGTGTTGGTGGCGCTGTTTTCGAGCTTGGGCGTGGTGCGCACGGCGGCGAACCCCCAGATGTGGCCCTCGTCGTCCCACAGCAGTGTCTCGCCGGGGACATATTGGATGACCTTGCGATAGTCCAGGCCCGGCCACAGCCCATCGGCCAGTGCGGCACAGTCGTCCAGCGCGGCCCGGCGTTGGCGCGCGAGCAGCGTTCGCCAGACCGGCGCGGGCACAGTATCGGCCGGTGGCGCGGCCGGCGGCGCCGGCAGCGTGCGCCACAAGCGCAACGCCAGGCCATCGGGCCGGAACCCGTGGCGCATGTATACGCCCACGTTGTACGTGCTGTCGGGCATGGTTGCCAGCCCCACCGTCGTGCAGCCGGCGCCTTCCATATAGGCCACGCTCCGCTCGATGAGCGCGCCGCCGATGCCCTGGTGCTGCCAGTTGGGATGGATGCCAAAGGTCCCGAACCAGCCCACGTGCCCGCAGGTGTGGGCAAAGATATAGCCCACCACCGCGTCATCGGCCACGGCCACAAAACAGCCGGCCGGGTCGTCAGCGTGGTTTTGCCGGATGTTGGCCCGGGTGCGCGGGGGCCGGGTGCCGGTGGCCCCGCGATGCTCGCGCCCCCAGGTCACAAAAACGTCGCGGTCCAACCGACGAACCGCGTCAAAATCGTCGGCGTGCATCTCACGGATGTCGGGCATGGGTGTCTCCTCCTCCGGGGCCTATGGTAGCACCGGGGCCGGGAGTTGTCAAGGCGGTGCCGGTCCCAATTTCTTGCCAGATAGGGTATAATATACGCAAGGCCATTCAAGGAGGGCGTATGGTCAAGCGACTGAGCGTGATCGACGGGGGCCGGTGTGTGGGCTGCCAGTCGTGCATGTTTGCGTGCGTTCGGCGCCAGGGGCGCGGCGGCCTAGCGAGCGCTTTCATTGGCGTGCGCTCGGCCGGTGGCATCCGACGCGGCTTTGTGGTGATCGTGTGCCGGGCCTGCCCCGACCCGCCGTGCGCCCGGGTGTGTCCCACCGACGCCCTGGTGCCTCGCGCCGGCGGCGGTGTGCGGCTCCACGCCGATGCCTGTATCGGCTGCGGCCATTGCGTGCAGGCATGTCCCTTTGGCGCCATCTTTTGGGACGCGGACCAGAACAAGCCGCAGGTGTGCATCTATTGCGGCTATTGCGCGCCTTATTGCCCCTATGACGTGCTGCTGCTGGAAGACATCGAGGAGGCGGTCCATGTTGCCGGGTGATCCCCTCTGCCGCGTGTTGGTTATCGACCTGACCCATCGCCGGTTTGAAGTTCAGGAGCGGGCCGATTTGTTCGACGCGGCTCTGGGCGGAGCCGGGGTTGCCATTCGTCTGCTGGAAGAGGAATGCCCGGCCGGCGCCGACCCGCTGGGGCCGGAGAATCCCATCATTCTGGCCGTGGGGCCGCTGGTGGGCCTGTTCCCTATGGCCTCCAAGACCGTCGCCATGTTCAAGTCACCGCACAATGGCTATCTGGGCGAAAGCCACGCCGGCGGGCGCAGCGCCGTGGCGATCCGCATGGCTGGCTATGGGGCCATCGTCATTCGAGGGGTCAGCGCCACGCCGGTCTATGTGGTGGTCGAAGGCGACCAGGTTCGCTTTCGCGACGCCTCGGCCCTGTGGGGAATACGCAGCGCCTACACGGTGGGCACGGTGCTGCGCCAGCGCGAGGCCGGCGCCGGGCATCGCACTATCATGCGCATCGGCCGGGCTGGCGAGCGCGGCGTCACCTATGCCACCGTCATCACCGAAACCTACCGCCATTTTGGCCGCCTGGGTCTGGGCGCGGTGTTTGGCAGCAAGCGGCTCAAGGCGCTGGTTATTTCCGGCAGTCGTGACCTGCCGGTGCGCGACCGCCGGGCCTATCGCGAGGCGTATGACGCCGTCTTTGGCGCTGCCACCGAATCGCCGCTCATGCGCAAGTACCACGAGCTGGGCACGGCCATGAACGTGCTGCCGCTGAACGCCATCGGCGCGCTGCCTACGCGCAACCTCCAGGAGGCGCGCTTTGAGGGGGCTGAGGCCATCTCGGGCGAGCGCCTGGCCGAGCAGTATCTGGGGCGGCGCCTGGCCTGCGCCCACTGCCCGGTAGCCTGCATTCACTTGGCGGCCCTGCGTATCCCGCACCCCCACGAGCCCTACTTTTACAAAACGTCCATGCTGGGCTATGACCACGAGCCCATCTATGCCACCGGAAGCATGCTGGGCGACGGTGATGCGCCGGGGATGCTCCAACTCATGGACGAGATGGAAGTGCAAGGGTTGGACGTGATGAGCGCCGGCGTGGCCCTGGCCTGGGCCACGGAGGCCCTGGCGCGTGGCCTTGTCACTACGCAAGACACGGATGGCCTGACGCTGGCCTGGGGCGATTTCGACGCCTATATCCAGGCGGCGCGGCGCATCGTCACCCAGCCCACCGACCTGTATCGCGCCCTGGCCCGGGGCGTGGACCACGCGGCGGAGGTCTATGGCGGGGCCGATTTTGCCCTGGCCTTTGGCGGCAACGAGATGCCCGGCTATCACACCGGCCCGGGCTGCCATCTCACCTATCTCACCGGCGCGCGGCACAGCCACCTGGATAGCGCCGGGTACAGCCTGGACCAGAAACCCGGCGCCGCCAACCTGACGCCAGAAGAGGTGGCTCAGGCGCTGCTGCGCGAGGAACAGTGGCGGCAGGTGTTGGCGAGCCTGGTGGTATGCTTTTTCGCGCGCGGCGTCTATACGCCCGAGGTCATCCAGCGCGCCCTGGATGTGGCCGGCGTCGATCTGCCAGAAGAGGCCCAGGTGCAGCTGGGCGTAGAGATCCTGCGGCGCAAGAACGCCTTCAAGGTCCGCGAGGGGTTTGACCTGCCGGCGCTGCGCATTCCACAGCGCATCCTGGAGACGCCGTCGCCCCTGGGCCAGTTGGACGAGGCGTACCTGCGCCGGGCGATGGTGCATTTTGCCGAGTCTGTGCGCGGCGAGTAGCATACCCGCCGCGAGCGGAGTGAATACGCGGTTGATCGGTTTGGCCGCCACAGAAGCGGGAACTGTGGCCTTGGACTATATGTTACGAGGAGGAGAAACCCATGTCCATCGATCCGTTGTCTATCTTGCAGGAGCAACTGGCCTTGCTTTTGCCCGACTTGCCCGACATCCTGGGGCCGCGCTGGCCGGCCTTTCGGCGTCGCCTCCAGGGTATCCTGGCTCGCGCCGCCATGATCCGCGACGTGGCCCAGGCCCAGGCCGTCGTAAAGGATCTGGTCGAGCTGATACGCGACTATGATCTGGCCGACGCGCTGGCCCTGCCGGACCTGCGCACCTGGCGTGGCATTGATTTGTCGCCCCATGTGTACGAGATGCTCATCGGCAGCAAGGGCGGCCCCCGGCCCACCCGTTCTGGTGGCACGACCCCCGGCTTTGCTGCGCTGGCCGAATCGCTGGCGGCCCGGGTCGCGCGCCACGTGGACGTGTATTGCCCGGCCCAGGTGGCCCAGAGCACGGCGCGCTTTCCCATCACCGTTGGGCTGACCATCCAGCCCAACGAGGCCAGCGCCATCGCCCTGTGTCTGCAAGCCCTGCCCGACGACGCCCCGGTGATGGTCTCGATCCGGCCCGATACCGCCGGGTTCAAGGTGCTGGGTGAAGATGCCGCTCCACTCACCATCTATGTCGACCGCGATAGCCCCCCGGCGACGTTCTTTCTCCAGCCGCTCCAAAAGGGCACCTGGGACGTGACGCTGGAATTCCACCAGCACGACCGCTTGCTGGGCACTGCCACGCTGCGCCCCGAGGTGGTGGATGGTTACGCCAGCGGCGAGCCGCTGCCCGCGCCTCCGGTCAACATCAGCCTGCTGGGGCCTGATTATCTGCCGGTGCCCGACGTCGACCTGCGCATTCGCTGCCGGGACCAGGCCGGGACCGTCGTCCTCGAGTTCGAGGTCAATAGCCCCCTGCTCGACCGCCACGCCTTTCGCCACATCGAGCCGTTGACGCTGACCATGTCACCAGAAGCGTGGCAGGCCGCCACGTTCAAGCGTCTCAGCCAGATGGCCGGCGCCGTGGCCGGGACTGCCGACGCCCTGGCCGAGCTCAAGAACATTGGCCAGTACCTCTATCGCGAGCTGTTCCCCCCGGGCCTCAAGGCGCTGTGCGAAGAGTTGCGCGCCGCCGGCGGTTCCACCACCACGCTGCTCATCACTTCGGACGAGCCGTGGATTCCCTGGGAGCTGGCCTGGCCCTATGACGTGCAGCGCTATGCGTGGGAAGCCCCGGGCCCGCTGGCCGTGCAATATCGTGTGGGGCGCTGGCTGGCATCGGGCCGCAGCGACCCGTATGACCACCTGCACGTGTCGTCGCTGGCCTGCGTGGTCCCCGGCGGCAGTGGCCTGGCGTTCGTGGACGCCGAACGTCAGGCGGTCAAGAACCTGATGCTGGAGCAAACTGCCAACGCGCCGGGGCCGGCCCGGGCCTTGCGCGGCCCGAACGATGCACAGGACACCGCACCCCCGGTCAAGGTACAAGACGTGAGCCCGGCCCGGGACAGCCTGAGCGAGGTATCGGCCCTGCTGGACCGCGATTATGACCTACTGCACCTGGCCGGGCACGGTCAGTATTTCGAGGCTGACCCGGTCTATTCGGCTCTGGTGCTGGAGGGCGGCAAGCTGTATGCTCGCAACATCGTGGGGCCGGCCCGGGAAGGGTCCATCCACCGCAACCGGCCCCTGGTCTTTCTCAACGCCTGCGAGGTGGGGCGCGTGGGCTATGGGCTGGCCGGCATCGGCGGGTGGGCGCAGGCCTTTGTGGAGCCAGGCTGCGGGGCATTCGTTGGGGCGTTGTGGGAAGTGCGCGACGAGACGGCGATTGCCTTTGCCACCGAGTTCTATACCCAACTGCGCGGTGGGGCCACGCTGGGCGCAGCGGTGGCGGCGGCCCGGGAGGCCAGTCGCCGTGACGACGATCCCACCTGGCTGGCCTATGCGCTATACGGCCACCCTGCGGCCCAGGTCCGCTTTGGAGAATAGAAACCGCGCTCGCCCGCGGGGATGTGGGGCAAATTGCCAATTTGCCCCACTATCTTGATAGGAGGTCAACATGGACTGGATCAAGGTGCTGGATCAGGATGAACTGGCAGAGGGTGACAAGCACGTGGTGGAGGTGGCCGGCCGCGAGGTGGTGTTGATTCGTGACGGCGATCAGCTATACGCTGTGAATCGCAAGTGCCCTCACATGGGCGCCCACCTGGACAAGGGCGAGGTCAAAGACGGGGTTATCGTGTGCCCCCGGCACCATAGCGCCTTTGACCTGCGCACCGGCGACGTGATGGACTGGACACCCTGGCCCCCCGGCGTGGGCCGCGTGCTGGGCGCCGTGTCCCGCGAAAAGGCACTGGCGGTCTATCCGACCCGGGTAGAAGACGGCGCTATCTGGGTGGGAATCGAGCAGGCATGAAACGATCCGCGAATCGTCACCGATCTTTTGTGTAGATTGGCGCAGATTCGCGGATCAACCTCATTTGCCTATTTTCTCATTTCCAGATCTCAAAAGCCATCTGGCGGATGGGCTGGCGGTGCAAGGCCCGGACCTGGAGCAGGATGCGCCGGCCCTCGGCGGTGCGGGTATAGATGAGCCGGCCGCCGCCCACGTATTGCTGCCAGTAGCGCCCCAGGATCTCGGCGCGCTCTTTGCGGGCGGCCAGCGCGTCTGGCACCCGGTGATAGGCATAAACCTCATCGCCCCGGCCCACGAGCGTCCGCACCAGCAGCCACAACAGGCGATAGGCCGGGTTGCGCAGGCTGGTGCTGTTTCGCTCAATGAGGTAGCGGGCGTCACCGATGCGGCCCAGCAACTCGCGATAGGCCTCGGCAAAGGCCGCCGAATCCTCTGGCGACGCATAATCGACCAGGACTTCATAGCCACCAGTCTCGGTCTCGATTACCCGCACATAGTCTGCGTTGAGGTTGTGGCTCACCGCACCGGTCTCGCTCATGGCCCGGAGCAAGGCCCGGCCCATGTCTAGCAGGACGGCATCGACCGGCATCTCCAAAAAGGCCCGGCGCAAGACGCGCCAGATGCCTCGCGCGTTCCAGGTCACGGCGCCCACGGCCGCGACGCCGGTGAGCGCACCCAGACCCAGGGCCAACGCCGGCAAGGGCATGGTTCCCGACCAGGGGATGATCACAAACAGGTTGAACCAGATCGTCAGGGCCAGGGCCAGGATGCTGACCAGAGTGCGCCAGACCAGCGCCCGCAGTGATTCCTGAATAGTGTACGCGGTGCGAAACTTGACGTCGCGGGCCACGATCTGGGTGGCGCTATAGATGAAATTCGAGTACGGTTCCCCCACGCCCCACAGATCATATATATGGTCTCGGTCGCGCACGGCGCGCAGCATGCGTCGCGTGTACTTGGCGAAATTCACCTGTTTGAAATCGCGCATCCCCAGCTCAAAGGCCAGGTCCAGATCGATGTGGGGCAGGCCCCGCACGATGCGGCCCCGGGCCGGTTGGGCTGGCGGTTGTCCTTGCATGGCCGAACCTACGCGGTCCTGGATTTCCTGCGCCTGCGAGCAGACGACGAGGCCCCACGTGTGGGCGTGGCGCACGACCAGCCGGCGCAGGTCCATGTCGCCCTTGTCGAACCGGGGGCTATAGCAGACCACGTCCCAGTTGTGGGCCACCTTGCGCGGCCGGGCCGGGTCCAGGCGCAGGCTGCGGCCCCGGATTTGCTGCACGCTGGTACTGGTGGTGACGCTGGTCAGGTCGATGAGGGTGTTCAGGCTCAGGGCGTCCCATCCTTCGCCAAAGATGCCTCGCGTGCCCACCAGGCAGCGAGCAAGCCCCTGCTCGAACAACTCGGTGAGCATGGCGACATAGGTGCGCGAGGACCAGTCGGGGCCACTGCCGGCCAGTTCGAGCACCTGGTCGTCGTCGGTGGGGCGCCACTCCCAGTCGCAGCGCAGGTCGCGGGCCGCCAACCAGGCGGTGATGCCGGGCGTCAGCTTGTCGCGATTGTCGGCGTTCACCAGCACCACTTTGCCCGTGACCAGGATGGGGTCCAGCACGTTGGTGGCCGGGTCGCCGATGAGCCGGCGAAAGACGCGCACCGCGCTGCCGGCGTCGGGGTCCAAAATGCCCGAGAGCCGGCGGGTCCGGGCGCTCATGCGCTCGTAATCGGTCAGGACCACGGCTCGCAGCCGGTCGCCCAGCTCTTCCGACTCGGCGCGTAGGATGTCGATGGTGGCCTGGTCCTTGCTTTCGGACAGGGTGAGGACCAGGTCGCCCGGCGAGCGGTGGTGGCGCACGCCTTGCTCGCTGATGGTGATGCCAAAGGCCAGGAGCATGGTGCGCAGGTCGCGGTAGAGGTCCTGGTGATCGGGCGCGGCGCTGACCGTGAGCACGCGCAGGCCAAAGTTTTCGAGCAAGGTCAGCCAGTCGTCCACGTTCAGTGGTTCCAGCATGTCCTCGATGAGCGGAATGTCGGGGGGCAGCGCAATCTCTTGCCAGAGCAGATACTTGATGCCGGCCACGCACAGGGCCGGCTCGCGGTTAAACAGGGCCTCGAAAGGCTCCGGGGGTGTATCGGGGCCGTCATCGAGTCGCTGCCGTTCCACCAGGGTGTCCCAGAGCCAGTCCTGAAAGGCCAGCGTTTCGGTGACCTGCTGCACCGCCGTTTCAAAATGGGCCTGAATGTCGGCCAGATAGCTGTGTTCGCGCGGCGACGGCTCGCAAAAGTAGACCAGGTCGCGATAAGGTGCCAGGTTGCCTTCTTTGACCACGGCCGGTGTGGGTACTTGGAAATCCACGGCGCCCAGTAGCGAGTCATAGTTCTCGTATTCGACCTGGTTTTCAGGGTCCGGCAGGGTGGCGGTGAGGCCGATCACGTGGGCATTGGGCAGAGCCTTGATGAGTTCGCGCAGGATAAAGGCCCAATAGTCCAGCAGGTGGTGGCATTCGTCCAGGACGATGGTGCCGGTGCCCTGAGCCACAATGCGGTCGATGAGGTCACGGGCGTTGGGGTGGAGCAAGGCCCGCCCGTCGAACGCCGGGTCGTGCAAGAGCTGGCGCTTGACCCGGCGATAGCGTTTGGCGACCTCGCGGCGGTGGGCGTCGGGGTTGGACTGCAGGATGGTGTCGATGCGCCGCTGGGCCTCGGCCTCTGTTTCGGCCTTGCCGCTGCGCAGCAGGTCATCGACCCACCGTTCGATGGCGACACGTTCCACAAAGGCCAGATGTTCGCCGGGGGTAGAGAGCACCTGATAGGTGAGAAAGGTCATGTCGGCCAGGCGAGCCGATTCCAGGCTGGTGTGCTGGGCCAGCCATTCGGCATCGGCGGTGAACAGGCCGGCCTTGTCTTGCCACTGGCGCTGGATGGTGGTGGTGGGTGCAAACACCACGGCGGGCTGCCCAAAGCGGTGGATCAGTTCCAGCCCCACAATGGTCTTGCCCGAGCCCGGCGGGGCCACGATGTGGTGCTTGTGCGACTGGCCCTCGTCCACGTTGCGGGCCACAACGTCCAGCACCATTTGCTGGTACTTGCGCAAGGACATGGTGAACCGCAGGTCGGCGAAGGGACCGGGTTGGTGGGGAGATGAGTAGGCGGTCATGTGACTCGCTGGCTGTGTGGTAGGGCTATTATACCATCAAGGGGCCGGGGCGGCAATGTGGGGCCGCGCGTGGGGTGCTAGGTCGGACAGAGGTGGTATAATAGCGATGCGGTGCCCCTAGACCGGCGTCCTTTACAAGCCCGGCGGAATCTGGTATGATCAAGCAAGGAGAGAGGACGTGAATTTTCAGCGCGCGCAAAGTGGAGCAAGATGTTGTGAGCGACCAGGATAACAAGGCGGAGAAACCGCGCCTGCGACCGGTGCCCCGATCCACCGATGAAGCGTCCTCGTCACGCCCCGAGATCCGGAGTGCCGAGGGCCTGCGCCGGGTGTTCCGGGTGGAACCGGCCCGGCCCGCGCCCCCGGAGCCAGAACCGCGCCAGGCGCCCCAGCCGGCTCCCCGGCAAACACGCCGGGCGGCCCCCTCACCGTCGTCGGGCGCTGATGCCCCCACGTCGACCACGCTGGGCGGCGTGCGCACGGCAGGCTTGCAGCCGCAGGGCCGGCAGATTCAGCCCAAGGCCACGGCACGCCGCACGGCGCAGTGGCTCGCCGGCAAGCTCCTCACCGTCGTAGAAGTCGTGACCATCATTGCGCTGGTGGTGGTGGTGATCCTGTCGCTCACCAACCTGGCGACCTTGAACGAGGAGGCCGCGGCCGAGCAGCGCCTCTTGCTCACGCCTACTGCGGTCAGCCAGGCCGGGGCCCTGGCCCATCGGGCCGTGCTGCCGGGCAGTAGCCAGCCGCCGCCGGGTGAAGAAGAGATCCCGCCCCAATTCCGGCCCTATCTCATGCCGTCTACGCCGGTGCCTCTGCCCACCCCCGGCCCCCGCCAGGGCACGCGCATCGTCATCAAAAAAATCAAGGTGGACGCACCGGTGCTCGAGGGCGACGACTGGCACACCCTCAAAAAAGGCGTGGGACATTCGCCCGGCACTGCCAACCCCGGCGAGGCTGGCAACTGTGTGCTTTCCGGCCACGACGACGTGTACGGCGAAGTGTTTCGCTACCTGAGTGACCTGGAGCCCGGCGACGAGGTCGTGGTGTATACCAGCGATGGGCACGGCTTTCAGTATGTGGTCAAGACCAAGTTCCTGGTCGAGCCGGACGCCGTAGAGGTGATGGATCCCACGGCCGACTCGGTGTTAACCCTGATCACCTGCTACCCTTATCTCATTGACACCCACCGGCTCATTGTGGTGTGTACCCTGACCGGAGATGCGCCGGCCGGGTGATTCGACTCTTGGAGGATGCTTGATGCGTATTGCCCTGGACGCGATGGGCGGCGACCATGCCCCGGCTGTCACGGTTGCGGGCGCGGTGCAGGCCGCCCGGCTGTACAACATTGAGGTGATCCTGGTGGGCGATCCGGACGCCATCCAGGCCGAGTTGGCCAAGCACGACACGCGCGGCCTGTCGTTGCCCGTTGTGCCGGCCAGCCAGGTGATCGAGATGACCGACCACGTGGACGCGGTCCGGGCCAAAAAAGACGCCTCGATGAACGTGGGGGCGCGGCTGGTGCGGCGCGGCGAAGCGGACGGATTCGTGTCGGCCGGGCATTCGGGTGCGGTGATGGCCGCCGCGCTGTTCAACATCGGGCGCATCCCGGGCATCAAGCGCCCGGCCCTGGGTACCATCTATCCCACCGTCAAGGGCCAGTGCTTTGTGCTGGACGTGGGCGCCAACACCGAGTGTACGCCGCTCTATCTGCTCCAGTTTGGCCTGATGGGCAGCGTGTTCATGGAGCGCGTGTATGGCATTCCCCGGCCCACCGTGGCCCTGGTCTCCAACGGTGAAGAAGAAGACAAGGGTAGTCAACTCGTGCGGCAGACCACACCCTTGCTCAGGGATAGCGGGCTCAACTTTGTGGGCAACGCCGAGGGCAAAGATGTGCCCAAGGGCTTTGCCGACGTGATCGTCACCGATGGGTTCACCGGCAACGTGGTCATCAAGCTCAGCGAGGGCCTGGTGGTGGCCCTGGCGCTTATTATCATCAACGAACTCGAGGCCGGCGTGCTGGGCAAACTGGCCCTGGTGCTGGCGATCCCCGCGGCCGTGCTGGCGCTGCCGGCCCTGCTCCTGTCCATTCCGGCGCTGCGGCGCGTCGTCAAGCGCTTTTACTATGCCGAGTTTGGCGGCGCGCACCTCATGGGCGTGAATGGTCCGGTGATCGTGGCCCACGGGCGCAGCAACGTCAAGGCCATCCAGAACGCCATCCGCGTATGCAAAGAATCGGTCGAACACGATGTGGTGGGCACCATCCACGCCGGCGCGCGGGATTTGAGTTGATGGGCGTGTGATTCTGTCACCATTCGGAGGTGATCATGTTTAGGGTTAGAACCATATTGGTGGCTGTGCTCGTCGTGGCGGCCCTGGCGTCTGCAGGGTTGGTGCTGTGGTGGGTGTTCAGCGTCGATGGCACGCTGGGACTGTATCAGTGGATGCCCAGCTACCGCGTGGCGTTTTACCTGGTGGGTCTGCTGGGCGTGTTGCCGGCGCTGGTGGCCCTGACAGCGGTTGTGGTGGGGCGCTTTTTTGCCCGGGTTGGCCGGATCGTGATCGTTCTGGCGGTGCTGTTGGCACTTGTTGGCATCGTGGTGCCCCTGGGCGTCGCCGGCTATATCTGGCAGACCTCGACAGAGCTGGCCGGTACCACTCCGCCGGTGCTGCTCGTCCAGGATGGTGTGGGCGCGCACGGCGTGCCCGACCTGGCCCTGGTGTTTCGCACCGACCCGGCCAGCCAGAATACTCTGTACTATGGCGTGGACGATCTGAGCGAATCGGTGACCGAGGCGCAGCCCACCGGCGCGCACGTGATGGTGCTTCGCGATCTGCAACCGGCCACCCGGTACCAGTGGCGGCTCAACGATGGCCCGGCCCGTTCGTTCCTGACGCCGGCCACCGACCCGGCCGCGGATGTACTGTATCATTTTGGGGCCAGCGGCGATTCTCACTTTGGTGCAGATACGGCGCAACAGCCCCAGATTGCCCAGAGCATCCTGGGCTATGTGCGCCAGCCAGCGCACCAATTCCACACCTTTTTCGTGCTGGGCGACATCGCGGATATGGGCATGGAGAATGACAAATGGACGTTTGCCCTGGATACGCTGAGCCCGTTCAGTTATGACGTGCCTTTGCGGCCGTTCCTGGGCAACCACGACACTCTTATCAATGGCGTGGAGCACTATTTCGCCTACTTTTATTCGTCGGGGATGGCAACGCCGCAAGGCACCTCGCGATACTATCGCATCGACGCCGGGACGGTGCACGTGATCACGCTCGAGATGCTATGGGGCGTCGACATGTTCACGCCGCAGCAAAAGGAATGGTTCATCCGGCAACTCGAATCCATCCCGGCCACCGATTGGGTTATCGTGATGATGCACTCGATGGTCTACTCGTCGGGCATCAAGCTGGAAGGGATTCCCTGGTATGACCCGGCGGACATGATCCGGGAGGTCGCGCCGCTACTGGAGCAATATCAGGTAGACCTGGTGCTGTCGGGGCACAATCACCACCTGGAATTTTTGCAGCACAATGGCGTCAGCTATGTGGTTGTCGGCGGATTGGGTGGGCCTCTGGACCCGGCGCCAGAGTACCGCTCGCCGGCGTCGCTCTGGTACCGGGATGGCACGTTTGGGTTCGCCGATGTGACCGTTCGTCCCGAGCGCATCGATCTCGAGTTCCGTGATGCCACGGGCGTCGAATTACAGTCTTTTACCATTGGCCAAAATCAATAGGAGCAAAATCATGACTATCGAAGCGCCAGTTCGCACGGCCCTGAACCAAGAGATCGAAGAGATTGTCGCCAATATCTGGGATACGCAACCCTATCCCCAGGAATCGCCGTATGGCCGTGATGAGCAAGGCCGGCGGCGCGTGGTGATCACCGGCATGGGGTGTCTGACTTGCCTCGGCCTGTCGCTTGATGAGACGTGGGCCGGCCTGGTGGCTGGCCGCTCGGGCCTGGGGCATCCCACACGCCTGGATGTGAGCAACTCGGCCGTCAAGGTCGTCGGCGAGGTGCACGGCTTTGATCCGCAGAACTATATGGATTTCAGGTCGGCCAAACGCATGGCCCGGTTTTCCCAGTTTGCGGTGGTCGCCGCGCAGATGGCCCTGGCCGATGCCGATTGGTCGATCCCGGCGGAAGAAGCCTTTCGCACCGGCGTGGTGATGGGTGTGGGTATGGGGAGCCTGCTAGACGTGGAAGAGGCGTTCGACCGATTGCAGGCTGGCAAGCGCCTCAGCCCGTTTGCCTTTCCGATTATCTTGCCCAATATGGCCGGGTATAACGTGAGTCTGACCACCGGCGCGCGCGGGTTCAATGCCTGCGTCTCCACGGCCTGCGCCTCGGGCACGCAGGCCCTGGGCGATGCCGCGGCCGTGATCCGGCGCGGCGGCGCCGACGCGATGCTGGCTGGCGGCACCTCGGCCGACATTTGCCAGTTTGCGCTGGCCGGCTTTTCCGTGATGCAAGCCTTGTCCACCTGGTCAGAAGAGCCGCTCAGCAAGGCCAGCCGGCCCTTTGACAAGAACCGCGATGGCTTTGTGGCCGCGGAAGGCGCCGGCGTGATGGTGCTGGAAAGCCTGGACCACGCCCTGGCCCGGGGTGCCCGCATCCACGCCGAGGTGCTGGGCTTTGGCAACACCTCCGACGCTTATCACCTGACGGCGCCGGACCCCGAGGCCGTGGCGCCGGCCATGGCCATGCAGATAGCTATTGCCGATGCGGGCCTATCGCCGGCAGACATTGGCTACATCAACGCCCACGGCACCTCCACGCCGCTCAACGACCCCATGGAAACACTGGCGATCAAGCGGGTCTTTGGCGAACGAGCCTATCAGGTGCCTATCAGTTCCAACAAGTCCATGATCGGGCATCTCATCTCGGCGGCCGGGGCGGTGGAGGCCATTGCCATGGCACAGACCCTGCGCACTGGCATCATCCCGCCTACCATCAATCTGGAAGAGCCAGACCCGGCCTGTGACCTGGATTATGTGCCGAACCAGGCCCGGCGCGTGCCGGTGGAATTCGCCCTGTCTAACTCGTTTGGGTTTGGCGGCCAGAATGCGTGCCTGGTCCTGGGCCGGTATGAATCGTGATTCGTAAATCGTAATTCGTCACTTGCACGAATCACGAGTTGACGTTTGACAGGAGAAAACCAATTGCGTATTGTTACTAACGAAGCCTATATCGCCAAACGCAAGAACTGGGGCAGCCGCATTGCTCTGCTCAGTTTTGTGTTTCTCATTGCCGGGGGCATCTATTCGTTCCTGGACCCCACCATGTCGGTGTTGCCCACTGGCCTGCCGTCGGAGGCCAACCTGATCATTGCTTACGTGTTGGTCATCATTGGGTTCATTGGCTTTAACCTGGGGACCTACCACGCCCGGCGCTGGGGCCGGCCCGACCGCGAGGATCTGGTGCTCAAGGAGGGCCTCTCCAGCCTGGACAATCGCTATCGGCTTTACAACTATGTGGCCGGCCTGCCGGTGTTGCACGTGCTGCTCACGCCCCAGGCCGTATACGCCTTGGAGACCCGAGGCATTGATGGGCAAACCGTGATCTGCGAAGGCGACCGCTGGCGCCGGCACATGAAACTATTGGATCGTTTGCGTGCCCTCAGCGAAGAGCGCCTCAAGAACCCCACCAATAGCGCGTTGGGTGCGGCGGCTCACCTGCAGGCTTATCTGCAAGAGCACGTGTCTGAGAAGGTGCCGGTCAAGGCGGTGGTCGTGTTCACCGGCAAAGAGATCAACCTCAGTGTGACAGACCCGGTGGTGCCGGCCGTGCTGGCGAAAAATCTGCGCAGCGTGATCCGCTCGCAGGACGAGCCCATGCCCCCCACGGCATACCGCGCAGTGGCCCAACACCTCATCGACACCGCCGGCGATCTGGAAGAGGACGAGGTGGCCCCGGCCCCCTTGACTCGCCAGCCCGGCTCGCGGCAGCGACACAAGAAACGCCGCCGCTCGTAACACCTGCTCTGATACCACAGGGGCCCTCGCTGAGAAGGCCCCTGTCTACTTGTGTACTTGGGCCTGATCCGGTACAATACTATCAGCGTCATTGGCATCCTGTATCCCCTGGGAGGTTCCTATGAAAGCTGTCGTCATGGCTGGCGGCGAAGGCACCCGCCTGCGCCCCCTCACCATCAATCGCCCCAAGCCCATGGTCCCCATGGTCAATCGCCCCATGATCGGCCATATCCTGCAGTTGCTCAAGCGCCACGGCATCACCGAGGTGATCATTACCGTGCAATACCTGGCGGCCAATATCCAGGACCACTTTGGCGATGGCGAGAGCCTGGGCCTGGACATTGTCTACTCGGTCGAAGAATCGCCCCTGGGCACGGCCGGCAGCGTCAAACACGCCCAGAAACACCTGGACGACACGTTCCTGGTCATCAGCGGCGATGCCCTCACCGATGTGGACCTCACGCGCATTGTCGAGTATCACCAGCAGAAAAAGGCCCAGGCCACGCTCACGCTCTATCGCGTGCCCAACCCGCTGGAATACGGCGTGATCATCACTGACGAAGATGGCCACATTCGCCAGTTCCTGGAAAAGCCCAGTTGGGGCGAGGTCTTTAGCGATACCATCAACACCGGCATCTATGTGCTCGAGCCCGAGGTACTGGATTATTTCAAGCCGGGACAGGTATTTGATTTTAGCAAGGACCTGTTTCCCGAGATCTTGGACCGGGGCCAACCCATCTATGGCTATGTGGCCGATGGATATTGGTGCGACGTGGGCAGTCTCCAGGAGTATATGCGGGCCACCGGCGATCTGTTGGGCAGCAAGGTGCAGGTGGGCGAACTGGGCCACCATATTGGCGGGGGCATCTGGACGGGGGATGATGTCGAGATCGCGCCAGACGCGCAGCTCTATGGCCCCATATACCTGGGGCAGGGCGTCAAGATCAAGGGCGGCGTGGTGGTGCGCGGCCCTTCGGTGATCCGCGACTATACCGTCGTGGACACGCGCGCCCACATAGACCGTAGCGTCGTCTGGCGCAACTCGTACATCGGCGAGCGCGCCGAGTTGCGAGGGGCCATCATTGGCCGCCGGGTCACGTTCAAGGCCAATGCCGTGGCCTTTGAAGGGGCCGTCATCGGCGACGAGAGCATTGTAGACCAGGGCGCGGTGATCCATCCCAACGTCAAGATCTGGCCCAACAAAGAGATCGAGGCCGGGGCCACGGTGCGTACCAGTATCATCTGGGGCGCGCAGGGCCGGCGGGTGCTCTTTGGCCGCTATGGCGTCACCGGGCTGGTGAATGTGGACCTGACGCCCGAGTTCGCGGCCAAGCTGGGGGCGGCCTTTGGCGCGACCTTGCCCATGGGTGCCACTGTCGCCATTAACCGCGACCCGCACCGCACGCCGCGCATGATCAAGCGCGCCCTCATCAGCGGCTTGCCCTCGGCCGGCGTGGACGTGGCAGATTTGCGCACCGTGCCCATCCCGGTGGCGCGATATTACACCCGCACCGCGGAGCACATCACTGGCGGCGTCCACGTGCGCTTGTCACCTTTTGACAATCGCGTCGTAGACATCAAGCTCTTTGACGAGCAGGGTATGAACATCACCAAGGCGGCCCAGCGCAAGGTAGAAAACGTCTTTTTCCGCGAGGACTTTCGGCGCGCCTACCTGGACGAGATTGGGACCATTGAATATGCTTCGCTGGTGCAAGAACGTTACATCGACGGCTTTATGGCGGCCATCAACGGCGACGCCATTCGCGCCCAAGAGCCATATCTGGTCGTAGACTATGCCTATGCCACCGCGTCGCTGTTTTTGCCGGCTATTCTGGGCCAACTGGGCTGCAATGTGGTGGCGCTCAACGCCGGCCTCGACGAGACCAAGATGAGCATCTCGGCAGCCGAATTTGAGCAGGCCGTGAAACAACTGGCGCTCATTTCTGGCAGTCTGGACGCCGACATGGGGGTGCGCCTGGACGTGGGAGGCGAAAAGATCTTTGTGGTGGATGAGCAGGGCCACGTGTTGCCCGGCACTATAGTGCTGGCTGCTCTGAGCACGTTGGCGCTGGCGGCCAATCGGGGGGGTATCATTGTGGTGCCCATTAACCAGCCGTGTATCTTTGAAACCATCGCGGCCCAGTATGGCGGGCAGGTGATCCGCACCAAGGTGGACACCACCGAGTTGATGCACGTCGCCGCGCAAGAGGGCGTGGTCCTGGTAGGCGATGGCGAGGGGAGCGTGGCGTTCCCGGCGTTCCAGCCGGCGCTAGATGGCCTGTTTGCCACAGCCAAGACGCTGGAACTCTTGGCTACGCAGAACGTGCGGCTTTCGGACGTCGTGAGCCAGTTGCCACCCTATCATACGGCTCATCGCAAAGTAACGTGTCCCTGGGAGAAAAAGGGCCAGATCATGCGCGTGTTGAACGAGCAGTATCACGTGGAAGAAAGCCAGGTGATCGACGGCATCCAGATCGACCTGGGCGCGAGCGAATGGGTCTTGATCCTCCCGGACCCGGATCACCCGATCTTTCACCTGTACGCCGAGTCCAGTTCGACCGAGCAGGCCCAGGGTCTGGTAGACAAGTACGCGCGCGTGGTGGAGAGCTTGCAGACATGATGCCGGATGCAGGATGCACGAAACCGGCGACCACTGGTCGCCGGTTTCGTTTGTCTGGTCATATTATGCGCCGGGCCGGCCGCGAACCAACATGGACGAGAGTTCATCGGTGTTCTGCGTGCCCGACGATGTGATGGCCGGTGTGTCCGGGGGTGGGGGCAGATGTTCCAGCTCGGGGCGCAACTGGTCCCAGGCCGTGCGCGCCAGATCCAACTCGACGCGCGTGGTGCGCAGCGCGTCATAGCGCGCTCGTGCATAGACGGTGGTCAACTCGCGCAACGCGCCGGTGTGCTGCGGCAACGCGAACTGCAAGCGGGGCAGATATTCGTGCGGGGTTTGGCCCGGCATGCGAGTCAATCCTACCTGAGACGCCGCCGCCAGCAGTTCCACATAGATGCGCCGAATGGCAATGCTGGCATATAGCGGATCCGTCTCGGCCGGCAGGGGTAGCAATTCGGCCGGTCGCCGGAATCGGTCCTGCAGGTTGCCCCACAGGTTGCGCAGCCAGTTGCTCAAGTCGTCGCCCAGGTCGGCCGCCGAAAAGAGCGATTCGTGGATGGCGGTTTCGCCGGTCGAAATGGACCGCTGCCAGCGCAAAATGGCACGCGCCACGATGACCAGGATCAACAGCGTCAGTCCAATGCCCACCAGGGCCTGAACGCTGAACTGGATGGCCGGCGGCAACTCGTAGACCTCGACCACTATCGGTGTGGGCATGGCCTGACCCGGCAAGAGCCCGCTGTCGATGGTCGTGCCTTCTGGCGGGGGCGGAAAGACCACGTGCAGCAGGCTCACCAGCAACTGGGCGAAATAACCCATGATCAGCAGCACCGTATACACCACCACCTGGAACACCCAGCCAATAGGCCCCAGGATGGCGAGCAAGATCCCGCCCAGGTCCGCACCAAAGAGCATCGCCGAACCCAGGCTCAATCCCAGCACCAGGGCGATGGCCCCGGCCAGGATGGGGATCCAGTAGCGGTCCCGCCGCAACTGCAATTGGCCGCGTTGGTCGATCTCGTCCAGCCGGCCAATGGCCATGGCCGTGAGGCCAAAGACAAAGAACTCGAACCCATATGGAATAACTTGGAGTTCTATCCCGCTGAGGCTCTGGGCCAATCCCACGACGAGCAGCCACACCAACCCCCATCGAAATCCGTCAAATGCCCGGCTAAAAGTTTGGCCGCTGCGCGTCATAATGATGCCGCGCCACCACAGATACACCCCGGCCAGGACAGCAACCAAATCGGGTTGGTTGAGCCGGCTGGCAGCGTGGCTCAGGTTTTGCAGCAGGAGCATCAACCACGTGGGATCCAGCGGCAAATAGGCGTCATAGCGCCAGAACCAGATCACGCCCAGGATGGACAGGACCATGCTGCTCAGGATCAGAGCCCGGGCCCACCGCAAGGACAACCGCGAGGCAATGATGACCCGGCTGCCCCAATAGGCAACGAGCAACAGGCCCAGGATTGCCAGGGGCGGCAGGGCGTTGTCAGCCTGTCCTTCCATGAGAAACACCAGCAGCGGGCGCAGCCAGCATACCTCCATGACGGCCAGGCAAATGGCGACGATCTCTTGGCGCCAGTTCATCCTATTTCTCCATCGCTGATGGGGCGAGTTTCTATTCCGTTCGGTGAGTCTGATTATACCGCGTTTTGCCAGGCCGGGCAAGTGAGATTCTGGAGCGTCGAGCAAAGGCAAGGTTTATATCCTGAATAATCCAAAAACACAATTGAGTTAAGCAAAACACTATTGGCGCCCCTTGCCAACTTCTAGTCCCTATGGTAGAATTGCCCGTACTTGGCTTTTAGGAGGGATGATGCCCCGAGAGCGGGCGAGTTGTGGGATGTTGAGCCTGGTGCTGGTCGTGAGTCTGCTGGCTGGCGCGTGTGCTGGTGGCGGGCTGGGGACCGTGGCGACGTTGGTGGTGTTGCAGGCCCGGCCGGTGTCGCCGGCGGCATCGGCACCGGGGACCTGGGCCTGGCCGACGCCGGGCGCCACCGGGAGCGTGACCCTGCAAGAAGAATCGGCCACCATAGACGTGGTGGCGCGCATTTCGCCGGCGGTGGTCACGGTGGTGAACACGTTGCCGGCGCAGCGCGATTGGTGGGGCCAGGTGCAGCAGCCAGAGGCGCGCGGGTCCGGCGTGATCATCGAAGCCAGCGGCTATGTGGTCACCAATAACCATGTGGTGGAGGACGCTCAGGACCTGAGCGTGATCCTGCAGGATGGCACCAAGCTTTCGGCCCGGCTCATCGGCACCGACCTGTTTACAGACCTGGCCGTCATCAAGGTGGACCAGGCTGGGCTCCCGGTGGCGCCCCTGGGCAACTCGGATGCGCTGCGGCCTGGGGAGCGCGTGGTTGCTATTGGCAGCGCCCTGGGCGACTTTCGCAACACCGTCACCACCGGCGTGGTCAGTGCCGTGGGGCGCAACCTGGATACCGGCGCCGGCTATCAACTCGAAGGGCTCGTGCAAACCGACGCGGCCATCAATCACGGGAACTCGGGCGGCCCGCTGCTGAACCTGCAAGGGCAGGTCATTGGCATCAATACTGCCATTATCCGGGGCGGCTCTACGTCGTCCAGCATCGCCGAGGGTCTGGGGTTTGCCATCCCCAGCAACACGGTACTGCTGGTGACGGCGCAGCTCGTGGAAAAGGGCTATGTGTCCCGACCATACCTGGGCGTGACGCACCAGCCGGTCACCCCCCAGATTGCCAGTTATTATGACCTGCCGGTCAAGTGGGGCGAGTTGATCACCCAGGTGGTGCGCGATACGCCGGCCGCTCAGGCCGGGCTAGAGCCCGGCGACATCATCGTGGCCCTGGATGGGCAGGCTGTCGGCGAAGAACACCCATTTATCAACCTGCTGATGACCTATCGACCCGGCGACACGGTGCAGTTCACCGTCAACCGGGACGGGCAGGAGTATACGCTTGCCGTAACGCTGGTCGAGCGGCCCCGATAACGGCGCTTTGACCAAGATCGTGAGGAATTGTGAACGTTGCACTGATCAATCCCCCCCCTCCCCAACGCACCGAACGCTGGGACCGGCCCGATTATCCCCACATTGGATTGGGCTACCTGGCAGCCGCGTTGCGGGCCCAGGCAGTGCCGGTCACAGTCATCGATGGCAAGCTAGAGCGCGTCACTGTTGACGAGGTGGTGGCCCGGCTCTGCGAGCAACAGCCCGACCTGGTGGGCCTCACCGCCATGACCCACGAGATCGGTATCGTGGCGGATCTGGCTGGCGCGATCAAGGCGGCGTTGCCGCAGGCTACCATCGTGGTGGGCGGGGTTCATCCCACGGCCTTGCCGTTAGAAACCCTGCGCGATTTCCCGACTTTTGACTTGGCGGTGTTTGGCGAAGGCGAAGCCACGCTGGTCGAACTGGCGCAGGGGGCCGAGTGGGCGCACATCGCCGGGCTGGCTTGGCGGCGTGATAACGAGGTCGTTGTCAACGAGCCGCGCCCCTGGCTCACTGCCGACGAACTGAACGCGCTGCCATATCCGGCCTGGGACCTGTTTCCCCCGGCCCACACGTATCCGATGCTCACCACGCGCGGCTGTCCGTTCACGTGCATCTTTTGCGCCCGGCCCTACGGCAACCGGGTGCGGGGCCGCACCGTAGACAACATCCTGGGCGAGTTCCGCTGGCTACTGGACGATTTCAAGCCTGGCTATATCAAGGTCTACGACGAAACCTTTGGCGTGAACCAGCGCCACACGGCCCAGGTGTTGGATGGCCTCATTGACATGGGGTTGCCGGGGCGCGTGCGCTGGTGGGCCCAGACCCGCATCAGCGTGGCCGATGAGGCCCTGCTGGAGCACATGGCCCGGGCCGGCTGCGACTATGTGGGCTTGGGCATTGAGAGCGGCAACGCGCAGATCCTCAGCACCATCGCCAAGGACATCGATCTAGACAAGGCCCGGCGGCTGGTGCGCGCGGCCCAGCGCGCCGGCATCACCACCGAGGGCTTTTACATCATCGGGTTGCCGCATGAAACCCGAGAAACGGCCTGGGACACCATTCGCTTTGCGGCCGATCTGAACACCGAGTTCGTCTCCATCGGCCTTATGGTGCCCTACCCGCATACCGAGGTGTACGAGATGGCCCGACGCGGCGAGGGCGGTTATCGCCTCATCTCTACCGACTGGCGCGATTTCAACAAGCAACTGGGCAACGCCCTCGAGTTGAACACGCTGAGCCGGGCCGAGATGGAGCGATTGCAACTCGTTGGCTATTCGTACTTTTTCCTGCGTAATCTGCGCATCCCGGACTTTGTCCGGTTCTGCTGGACGAACCGGCGAGAGGCGTGGGCCTTTGTCCGGCAGTTCGTCCCCAAGTTGTTGGGCCGGCGGGGTGCAGCAGTGCCGCCGCTCAACACTGCTCAACCTGGCGGCGAGCAAATCTGAGTATCTGGTTGAAGGCATTGCCGTCTTGGGGCATACCATGTATAATACCCGCCACGTGCTCGCCTGATCGAACACATACCAAAAAAGACGAACATGCACCAACCCGTTAGACGCGCGCGAAAGGAGCGTTGGTGAACTTATGAACGAGAAACCTGGCATTCTAAAAAGCCTGGAGCAGGTCCTGGAAGGCCCGGGTCGCAGACACTTGGTAGTCGACCTGGTTATCATTCCGCTGCTCCTCCTCCTGGTGTTGTTGGCACCACCCATCTCGCTGTGGAGCCGGCTCAACCCTGATATTGGCGGTCAGACCATCACCGCCCAGGGCGGAACCGTCTTTGAAGGCGACGGGACCCAACTGACCATACCTCCCGATACCCTCAAGGGCGATGTGCAGGTTGCACTGCACAGCACGCCCCAGATCGACTTTTTGGCCCAGAGCACGGGAGATGATGAGACCAGCCGGGCCAACCGGGCCATCCCTCCCTACTTGCGCCTCACCAGCCCCTACTATCAGTTTCAAACCCGGGGCCAAGAGGTCAACCAGGCTGTGTTGGTCATCCCGGTGCCCACCGGCGCCGAGCCCTGGGATACGCTGGACCTGTATGGCTGGGACGGCCAGTCCTGGCGTTTTGTGCCCAGCAATCTCACCTATCAAGAAGCCTATCAGGATGCTCAGGTCATCGCTGACCTGACCTGGCTGCCCCAGGCAGTGGGCGTGATGCAAACGCGCTCGCGGGGTTTCGCTGTCTCGGCCTGGCTCCCAACCGACGAATATATGGACCAGCTCAGCGGCGACATACTGGTCGAGATGAATCCCCAGGGCCTGACTTTGCAAGGTGACGGCGCCATCGGGGGGCAACCGCAGCGGGGATGGACCACCGATTCGCGCTTTATCGTGGTGCCCAGCATCAGCAATGTGGATGCCGAAGGCGTGGTGCGCATCGACCTGCTGAACAATGTCCTCATCGACGAAGAGTCGCGCAACCGGCACATCGCGGCCATCGTCGATCTGGTCCAGACCAACATGTACGCCGGCATAGACATCCGCTATCGCGGCCTGGCTCAAGATGCCGGTCTGCGCGAGGATCTGACCCGGTTTATGACCGATCTGGCGGCCGCGCTGCACCAGGAGTACAAACTCGTCTCCATCACCGTGGAAACGCCCACCCAGGTGTCGGCCGATATGTGGGACACCGGCTCCTATGACTGGGCTGCTCTGGGCCAGGTGGTAGACATTTTCAAGCTAGAGGGCGTGCAGAACCCGGCAACCTATAACGCGCAAATGCCAGACCTTTTGCGCTATGCCACTCGCAACGTGAGCCGCACCAAGCTCCAGTTGGTCGTGTCTACCTATAGCATTGACGAGTTGGCTGGTGGGCAGGAAACCACCCTGCGGCCCTACAAAGACGTACTCCATATCGCCACACAGGTCGAGGTCTTGGAGCCACAAGAAACATACTATCCCGGCGACACGGTGCGCTTTGCCATGCCCTACTTGGCGGCATCCGATGGTCAACTGGCCATGGATGAGCAGACCGGCATGATTAAGTTTGTCTACGAGGGCGAAGACAACGCAGCCCATGTGGTGTGGCTGGAAAACGCCAACAGCATTGCCAAAAAGCTGGGCCTGGTAGAACGTTTTAACCTGCGAGGGGTAGCTGTTCGCAATCTCCTGAGTGACAAGAACGACAGCCACATCTGGACCGTAATGAGCGTGTTCCGGGAGACCATGGTCGCCAAGGTGCCCGAAGCTGCGCCCATCCAGGTGGCCTGGGACATCAACGGCAATCAGGTGCCCGGTGCCGACGGCCCCTCCATGAACTGGAAGGTGGAGGAAACAGGCAACTATACCGTCACGGGCAGCCTAGTGAACGGCGTAGGCAAGGTGTCCAGCAACGTTACTGTGCAGGTGGTGGAAAAACCCACGCCCACACCCACGCCTACGCCTATCCCGCCCACACCCACGCCCAAGCCCGCTGGCCCGGCCCCCACGGCCAAGCCCAGCGGCGGCGGTGGCACGGTGCCGGCACCCAAGACGTTCCCAGGCTTTGCTTACGGGTTCTGCGCACACATGTACGGTGTGGATATGGGAGCCACCATCGGCAAGGTCAAGGGCGCCGGGTTCAACTGGGTCAAGATCCAGGTGCCGTGGAAAGACTTTGAGGGTGCGCCGGGACAGATCAACTTTGGTGGACTGGATCCCGTCGTGGATGCCTGTGCCAGCACCGGAACCAAGCTCTTTATGAGCGTAGTGAAAGCGCCCATGTGGGCCCGGCCAAACTTTGAGGACAAGGGACACGACGGCATGCCGGGCGACGCCGCGGCTTTTGGTAACTTTATGGCGGCCCTGGCCGTTCGTTACAAGGGCCGCGTCCAGGCCTACGAGGTATGGAACGAGCAGAACCTGGGTACCGAAACCGGCAAAAAGCCCAGTGTAGATCGCTACATGCCGCTGCTCAAGGTGGCCTATAGCCGGATCAAGGCGGCCGACCCCGGCGCGCTGGTTATATCCGGGGCTCTGACCCCGGTGGGCTATAGCGACTATGTCAACGCCATCGACGACGTCGAGTTCATGAAGGGCATGAAGAATGCCGGGTTCAAGAACTATTGCGATGGCGTGGGCGTCCATGCCAGTGGGTTCGATAACCCGCCCTGGGACAATCCCTATGGCAAGATCGGCGCCTCTGGGTTTCAGGGCCACCCCAGCTTTTACTTCAAGCGCTACGAAGACCTGTACAAGGCCTTTGGCGGTGGCAAGCAGATCTGGATCACCGAGGGTGGCTGGTCGTCTGCGTCTAACCCGGCCCCTGGCTACGAGTATGCAGCCAATATCACCGAAGCCATGCAGGCCAACTATGCGGTCGAGGCCTTCAAGATCGCCAAGAGCACCGGCTATATCGCCGGGTTCATGTACTGGAACCTGAACTACTGTGTGCCCCTGGTGGGACCCGGGGATGAAAAGGCCGGCTTTGCCGTGCTGGGGCCGAACGGCTCGCCCCGGGCCTCGTACAATGCCCTGGCCGCCATGCCCAAGTAAAACTCGTTCTCCAACGTGCCAAACGGGGGCCGGGGCAGTCAGACCTGCTCCGGCCCCCTGCTGGTCGAGTGACCTGGTGCGTGCCCGGCGTGCCAATCCACTGCTTTTTCCGAGATACGCTTGACAAGATTAGGAACCTGTGGTATTATCCCGCTTCGTTGGCAAGGGGGAGGCAGTGGCTGCTGAAAGCTGAAATATCCCCCTTGACAAGACCCAGAGACCTGTAGTATAATGACTTTTGCCCTCTGGAAGGGTAGCACCTTAACAACTGAAGAGTGATAGGAAGGCAGGCTGTGGAAACACAGCAAGTTCGAAGGTAAGTACCACACATACAAGTAAGGATCCAAATTTTCTTTGGAGAGTTTGATCCTGGCTCAGGATGAACGTTGGCGGCGTGCCTAACACATGCAAGTCGAACGATCCGTTGATAGCAGTTTGGTTTTCGGACTGGGCTGCAATCGGTGGATAGTGGCAAACGGGTGAGTAACGCGTAGGTGACCTACCCCAAAGTGGGGAATAACTGTCCGAAAGGGCAGCTAATACCGCATGTGATCGAATATTCGATTATTCGATGAAAGATCTTGGTCGCTTTGGGAGGGGCCTGCGTCCGATTAGTTAGTTGGTGAGGTAACGGCTCACCAAGACGACGATCGGTAGCTGGTCTGAGAGGATGGTCAGCCACACTGGCACTGAGATACGGGCCAGACTCCTACGGGAGGCAGCAGTGAGGAATATTCCACAATGGGCGCAAGCCTGATGGAGCGACGCCGCGTGGACGACGAAGGCCTTCGGGTTGTAAAGTCCTTTTCTGAGGGAAGAGACAAGGACGGTACCTCAGGAATAAGCCTCGGCTAACTACGTGCCAGCAGCCGCGGTAATACGTAGGAGGCGAACGTTATCCGGATTTACTGGGCGTAAAGCGCGCGCAGGCGGTGCTGTAAGTTGGGCGTTAAAGCTCCTGGCTCAACTGGGACGAAGTCGTTCAATACTGCAGCACTAGAGGACAGGAGAGGGAAGCGGAATTCCCGGTGGAGTAGTGAAATGCGTAGATATCGGGAGGAACACCAGTGGCGAAGGCGGCTTCCTGGACTGTACCTGACGCTCAGGCGCGAAAGCCAGGGGAGCGAACCGAATTAGATACTCGGGTAGTCCTGGCCCTAAACTGTGCGGACTAGGTGTTGGGGGTATCGACCCCCCCAGTGCCGTAGCTAACGCGTTAAGTCCGCCGCCTGGGGACTACGGCCGCAAGGCTAAAACTCAAAGGAATTGACGGGTCCCCGCACAAGCAGCGGAGCGTGTGGTTTAATTCGATGCGACACGAAGAACCTTACCTGGGCTTGACATGCATCTGCAAGCGGCGGAAACGTCGCCCTCCGCGAGGATGGATGCACAGATGCTGCATGGTTGTCGTCAGCTCGTGCCGTGAGGTGTTGGGTTAAGTCCCGCAACGAGCGCAACCCTCGTCGTTAGTTAAATATCTCTAGCGAGACTGCCGAGAGAAACTCGGAGGAAGGTGGGGACGAAGTCAAATCAGCATGGCTCTTACGTCCAGGGCTACACACACGCTACAATGGCCGGTACAGAGGGTTGCCAACCCGCGAGGGGGAGCTAATCTCATAAAACCGGCCCCAGTTCAGATTGCAGGCTGCAACTCGCCTGCATGAAGATGGAGTTGCTAGTAACCGCAGATCAGCATGCTGCGGTGAATACGTTCCCGGGGATTGTACACACCGCCCGTCACGTCATGAAAGCCGGTAACACCTGAAGCCGGTGGGCCAACCCCCGTCAGGGGGAGGCAGCCGTCGAAGGTGGGACTGGTGATTGGGACGAAGTCGTAACAAGGTAGCCGTAGCGGAAGCTGCGGCTGGATCACCTCCTTTCTAGGGAGCTTGCTGGATTCGCGTTGGGCCGTGAGGTCAAGCGGGTCTGGCGTTACTCCTAGGTCGGTCCTTTGAACAGCTTTCCTATCACTCTTGGGTTGTTAAGGCGCGGGCCTTTAGCTCAGTTGGTTAGAGCGTTCCTCTGATAAGGGAAAGGTCTCAGGTTCGAATCCTGAAAGGCCCACCAATTAGAGGTCCTTCGTGGGTTGTGGGGATGTAGCTCAGTGGGAGAGCGCCTCCCTTGCACGGAGGAAGTCAGGGGTTCGAATCCCCTCATCTCCACCAGGCTTGACACAGATACTGAGATAAGGTATACTTGGGGTGGACGCGAGAAAGGCGGGACATCCTGTGGGTAGCGGCAAGTTATAAAAGGGTGAGATGAGAGATACGGGATGCTCGAATGGTCCGAGGTATCTCGGGCCGTTTTTGTGTCTTGGGCATTTGGATAGAGGCCACTGGCCGTGAGGTCAACGATCTGGCGGACAGTGGCTGCTAGTCAAGGGCTGGCAGACGAGAACATTAACAATCGAATAGAGATACATAGCTTCAATTTCGCTGGCTTGACGAGGACAAGTTACTAAGGGCGCACGGTGGATGCCTTGGCGTAAGGAGCCGAAGAAGGGCGCGGTAGGCTGCGATAAGCCCCGGGGAGTGGCGAACACGCGTAGATCCGGGGATGCCCGAATGGGGAAACCTGTTGTGGGTAATACCACATCACCCCCCGTTGAACACATAGACGGGGTGGAGGGAACCGGGGGAACTGAAACATCTAAGTACCCCGAGGAAAAGAAATTATTCCCTGAGTAGTGGCGAGCGAAAGGGGAACAGCCTAAACCCGCGACCGTGTCAAGGTTGCAGCCGTTGCGGCGCGGGGGTTGTAAGGCTCGGCGGGGGCCACTGCAAGGGCCCACAGGAGTTACAAATCTGGTCTTTAGTCGAAGGACCCTGGGAAGGGCGTGCCATAGAGGGTGACAGCCCCGTAGACGAAAAGGACCAGCCTCCTGCCGATGACCTTGAGTACCACGGGGCACGCTAATCCTGTGGGAAGCAGGGAGGTCCACCTCCCAAGGCTAAATACTCCTTACGACCGATAGTGAACGAGTACCGTGAGGGAAAGGTGAAAAGAACCGGGTTGACCGGAGTGAAATAGTACCTGAAACCGTGTGCCTACAAGCAGTCGGAGGGTGTTGCCTCAATATGAGGTAGCCTGACGGCGTGCCTTTTGGAGAATGAACCGGCGAGTTAATCTGTGTAGCTAGGTTAAGGGAGATACACCCGGAGCCGTAGCGAAAGCGAGTCTGAACAGGGCGTTCAGTTGCACGGATTAGACCCGAAACCAGGTGATCTACCCATGGCCAGGGTGAAACGAGGGTAAAACCTCGAGGAGGCCCGAACCTTTTAGTGTTGCAAAACTACTGGATGAGCTGTGGGTAGCGGTGATATGCCAAACGAACCTGGAAATAGCTGGTTCTCCCCGAAATAGCTTTAGGGCTAGCCTCAGGTGTTTAGTGGTGGAGGTAGAGCTCTGGATGGGCTAGGGACCAGAATGGTTACCGAACTCAACCAAACTCCAAATGCCATCACTCCAAAACCTGGGAGTCGGACAGTGGGGGATAAGCTTCATTGTCGAAAGGGAAAGAGCCCAGACCGCCAGCTAAGGTCCCCAAGTTTAGGCTAAGTGGTAAAGGATGTGGGAGCGCGCAGACAGCCAGGAGGTTGGCTTAGAAGCAGCCACCCTTTAAAGAGTGCGTAATAGCTCACTGGTCAAGTGAACCTGCGCCGATAATCCAGCGGGGCTTAAGCCTAACACCGAAGCTGCGGAAGTGAGCGACCCCGTGTCGCTTGCTTGGTAGGGGAGCGTTCTGCGCGCGGTGAAGCCAGACCGTAAGGACTGGTCGAGAGCGCAGAAGTGAGAATGCCGGTATGAGTAGCGTAAGGCGAGTGATGAAACTCGCCCGCCGAAAGCCTAAGGTTTCCTGGGGAAGGTTAATCCGCCCAGGGTCAGCCGGTCCTAAGCCGAGGCCGACAGGCGTAGGCGATGGATAACTGGTGTATATTCCAGTGCCACGAGACATCGTTTGAGCGATGAGGGGACGCGGAAGGGTAGACTAGCGCATCATTGGATTTGCGTTCAATGCCTGTAGGGGGTGAACCTAGGTAAATCCGGGTTCATATTCAACCCTGAGGGGCAAAGTAGGCCTTCGGGCCATAAGTAGTCAATCCCATGCCGCCGAGAAAAGCCTCTAGCGAGATGTTTTCGTGACCGTACCGCAAACCGCCACTGGTAGGTAGGTAGAGCATACCAAGGCGATCGGGAGAACCCTCGTTAAGGAATTAGGCAAATTAACCCCGTAACTTAGGGATAAGGGGTGCCCCAGTAGGGTGAAAGCACAAGTTGTTGGAGCCCGAAGGGGCCGCAGCGAACAGGCCCAGGCGACTGTTTAACAAAAACACAGGTCTCTGCTAAAGCGAAAGCTGATGTATAGGGGCTGACGCCTGCCCAGTGCCGGAAGGTTAAAGGGAGGGGTTAGTCTTCGGACGAAGCTCTGAACTGAAGCCCCGGTGAACGGCGGCCGTAACTATAACGGTCCTAAGGTAGCGAAATTCCTTGTCGGGTAAGTTCCGACCCGCACGAATGGCGTAACAAGTGGGGCACTGTCTCAACGAGGGACCCGGCGAAATTGAAGTACG
>JAHJIN010000545.1 GCA_018823415.1 Chloroflexota bacterium
CAACAGTAATGTCATCGGCATTTTCAGCGAACGCGGGTTGGACTTTCTCCCCCATAGGACCTCCGCAAAGTACACTAGAGGTCCAATATGCCCCATTTCTTTGCTCATGTCAATGGCCGGGAGATAAGCGTGATTACACCCTTTTCATTTGTCCTTCCCATCTATTTCGCTGTCAGATATAGTATATGATTTGTCATAGATATTTTACCATATCTCATATGAATAATCAAGAGGTATTCCAATGGGAAAGATAGTATCTAGGCTTAGGATCATTAGAGCAGAACGCAACATAAAGTCGATGAGGGAAATCGCTGAAGCCACGGGGATCTCTCCTTCCACTTTATATAACTTTGAGAACGCACAAACGAAAAGACTGGACTTTCGGATATTGGCCCTTCTATGCGAACATCTAGAGTGCCAGCCAGGTGATTTGCTAGAATATCGTTCCCGCGAATAGAATGACGAGGTGGAGGTTTAATGATGACTGAACCATTACTCTTTGAAATCAGCCGCCCCGGCCGCGTTGGAGTTTCTACTCCTGGTTGCGACGTACCCAAGACAGAGTTGCCAATGGGGCTTTTACGGGATGCTCTTCCCCTGCCCGAGGTAGCTGAGATAGACTTGATCCGACACTATACTCGGCTTTCGCAACTCAATTATGGCGTTGATGTGGGATTTTACCCTCTAGGTAGCTGTTCAATGAAATATAACCCAAAAATAAACGAAGACGCCGCCGGTCTGCCCGGCTTTACCCGCACGCACCCCTACCAGCCATGGTACCAGGTGCAGGGCAACCTGCGGCTCATGTTCCTGCTCCAGGAAATGCTCAAGAGCATCGGCGGGTTCGACGCGGTATCACTCCAGCCGGCGGCCGGCGCTCACGGCGAGCTGGCCGGCGTCCTCATCATGCGCGCCTATCACCGTTCGCGCGGCGACGAGCAGCGCGTCAAGGTGCTCATCCCCGACTCGGCGCACGGCACCAACCCGGCCACCACCAGCATGAGCGGCTTTGAGATGGTGGAAATCAAGAGCGACGACCGGGGCAACGTGGACCTGGACGACCTGCGCGCCCACTGTGACGACACGGTGGTGGGCCTCATGCTCACCAATCCCAACACCCTGGGCCTGTTCGACGAGCACCTAGCCGACGTGGTGACGCTGGTGCATGGGTGCGGCGGGTTGATGTATGGCGACGGCGCCAACCTGAACGCCATCATGGGCATCGCCAAGCCCGCCGAGCTGGGCTTTGACGTGATGCACTTTAACCTGCACAAAACCTTTGCCACGCCCCACGGCGGCGGCGGACCCGGCAGCGGCCCGGTGGGCGTGACCGCCGAACTGGCGCCGTTCCTGCCCGGCCCCATCGCCGTCATCGAGCAAGAAGACGCGTGGTGCGCCTGCGACGAGACCGACTGCGAGCACGAGCCCGGCGACGAGGGCTTTGAGCCGTGCCCGCCCGAATTCTATTTCCGGCTGGCGTGGCCGGACCAGAGCATCGGCCGACTCAAGGCATTCTATGGCAACTATGGCGTCATGGTCAAGGCCTATACCTACATCCGCATGCTGGGCGCGGCCGGGCTGCGGGAGGTTAGCGAAAACGCTGTGCTGAACGCCAACTATCTCCAGGCCCGGCTCAAGGACGTGTACCCCATCCCGCACGCCGACCGCGTGTGCATGCACGAGTTTGTGGCCCAGGGCAAGATCGCTGGCGCGCCGGATATACTGGCCATGGACATTGCCAAGCGGCTCATGGATTTGGGACACGCCCACCCGCCCACGGTCTACTTCCCGCTCCCGCGCATCGTCCCGGAAGCTCTCATGATCGAGCCAACCGAGACCGAGAGCAAAGAGACGTTGGACCAGTTCGTGGCCGACCTGATCCAGATTGCTGAAGAAGCGCGGACCGACCCGGACCTGCTGCACCAGGCCCCGCACCACACGCCGGTGGGCCGGCTGGACGAGGTCCAGGCCGCACGCAGTCCGGTGTTGTGTTACAAAGGCTGACAAACTAGACCCCGGAGGTGCCCGAAACCTCCGGGAGCTGGAAGTAGAGAGTGAAAGCGATCATTGACACCCCCCCCCCTGGTCTGGTATAATGAAGGTGAAATACAACATGCCCGGCCCATCAATCACTGTCAGGCCAAGCCTTTCTCAAGCCGGGATCCGGTCAGCGTCGATTGGATCGGCTGTTCGGAGCCCGGCTTTTTGTGCCGCTGGGGGCGCGGGCTGTGGTTGGGTTTGGTTGGTTTTTCGTTGACGCCCTCAAAAGCACGTTGACAGGACGCCCGCCAGAGGGTATAATGATAGATGCAAGGCTTGCGTCAAAGCAGATGCAAGAACGTGCAAAAAACCTGGAGGGAGGTGGGGTAGACGCAATAGTGGCGGCCAGCGGTGATAGACGACTGATAGCAACCATTCTATATGGTTTTGTCATTTTGATATAGGGAAGGAGAGCAGCATGAACAACCGTGTACTATCCATCTTGATAATCCTGGTACTACTCTTGGCGGCCCTGCCGGCCTCACCGGCCTACGCGGCCGAAGTCATGATCGACGACTTTAACACGGTCCATCAGAACATTATCAACACGGGCAGCAGCCCGCCGGCCACACGGGCCTCTAGCTCCGCGGCAATGGGCACCGTGACTGGGGGCTGGCAGAGCCTGGCTATCACGCGCACGATAGGCGCCGCCCCGAACCAGGTGGCGAACGCGTCGGGATCTTCGGCCGCGCCCGCGCTCGTCTACGGGCACTCCCAGGACCCCAGCCAGGAGGCCTATTCGGCGGTGCACTGGGACGGCAACAGCGACCCGGACACCATCAACCCGATCGGCCTCGGCGGCGTAGACCTGGTGAACGGGACCAACACCCACGTGATCCTTGGACACTATTTCAATGACTGGCCGATAAACTATGTCATGACTGTCTGGACTGACGCAGGCAACTGGTCATACTATAGCTTTCCTGTCCTGGCCTTTACGCCAGCGACGGTCTTTGTCATCCCCATGACCTCGTTCAACGTCGGCGCCGGCACCGGAGCTGACTTTGAGAACGTGGGAGCCATCCGCATCGAGATCGATGGTCGAGGCAAAGCAGGCCTGGACTGCCAGTTGGACTATTTCATGACTGGTACGCCCACCGCCGTGACTCTGTCAGACTTGGGCGCCTCTCCAGATGCAGCGCTATTCCAGTGGCAACTGGCTGGCTTTTTGCTGCCGGTGGCCGCGGTGCTGGGTCTGGCCGGTGTGGGCGTGTGGGTGCGCATGCGCAAGCAGGACGACGAATAGCAAGGAGTAGAAAGCTAGTGCAACCGTTGTCCCTGCTTGACGAACGCTATCAAAAAGATCCGTCCATCGTCGCCCGCGAGATCGCGGGAGAGGTGCTCCTGGTCCCCATCCGTCAGAACGTGGGCGATCTGGAGAGCCTCTACCGTCTCAACGAGACGGCGGCCCGCATGTGGGCCCTCGTCGACGGGCAGCGGACGGTGGGCGAGATCCGGGACGCCATCGTGGCCGAGTTCGACATCGGCCCGGAGCAAGCACAACAAGACGTGACCGAGTTCGTGGCGCAACTGGAAACCATCGGCGCGGTGGCGAGGGTCTAGCGTGGTAGATTGCCCGCACATCCCCGAGCTTCGCTACGGTGAGTTCAGCCTGCAGCTCCACGACAAGATCCTCAAGCAGCGGATCCCGGCTGCCGGGGCGCTGGAATTGACCTTTCGGTGCAACCTGCGGTGTGCCCACTGCTACGCGGCCCACGGCCACGAGGGCATCCCCGGCCAGCACGAGTTGACATTTTCGGAAATCTGTGGCATACTGGACCAGGTGACAGAAGCCGGCTGCCTGTGGCTCCTGCTCACCGGCGGCGAGCCGCTCCTGCGACCCGACTTCTTGGACATCTACTTGTATGCCAAGCGCAAGGGGTTGATCCTCAACGTGTTCACCAACGGCACGTTGCTCACCCCGCGCATCGCGGACACCCTGGCGGAATGGCGGCCTTTTGTGGTCGAAATCTCGCTCTATGGGAGGACGCAAGAGACCTACGAGCGCATCACCGGCGTCCCGGGCTCTCACGCTCGCTGCCTGCGCGGCATCGAGTTGCTGGTGGAGCGCGGTATCCCGCTCAAGCTCAAGACCATGCTCATGACCCTGAACCAGCACGAACTGGGGGACATGAAGGCCTATGCCGAGAGCTTGGACGTGCCCTTTCGCTTCGACCCGGGGTTGAACGGTACCCTGGAAGGCTGCCTGGACCCGACCCAGCTCCGGCTGACGCCAGAAGAGATCGTGGCGTTGGACCGGGCCGACCCGGTCCGGTGGACCGACTGGCAGGACTATTGCCGACGCATGGAGGGCCTCAAGCCCAACCCCGAGTATCTGTACATCTGCGGGGCTGGGCAAACCTCGTTCAACATTGACCCGTACGGCCAGTTGAGCGGGTGCGTCCTGGTCCGCGAGCCGAGCTACGACCTGCGCCAGGGTTCCTTCCGCGAGGGATGGGAGTTCCTGCGGCAGATGCGCCAGGTACGGCCTTCGGAGCGCTACCAGTGCAACGAGTGCGAGTTGATCTATATCTGCGGCCAGTGCCCCGGCTGGGCTACGGCGGAATACGGTGACCAGGAAAAGCCGGTCGAGTTCCTCTGCCAGTTGGCGCATCTGCGGGCAGACGCCTTTGGCTTTGGTAGTCAAAGGCCCGTTGAAAACAGTCCATCCATTCAGAACTGAAAATAGCATGAGGAGGAAGAACGTGAACAAGAAGACATATACCAAGCCCGAGATCGTGCAGGTCAAGCTGGTGCCCACGGAGGCCGTGCTGGGCGGGTGCAAGACCGACACCAGTGAAGTGGCGCTGGGCAGCTATTGCAACAGCACCTGCCCCACCATCGGCACCTAGTCCACTGCTCTGATTGACCACATGGTCTCTTGGTCATTCGGCTGGCGTGCCCTTTGCCCGGCCGAATGACCAGTTTGGCGTTCCCGGCTCGCCGTGTGCGCGAGTCGGGGCATGGAGACGTTTAACTTGCAAGAGACAGAGCCCGTTTCGGGCGAGATACGATTGGAATTGGGGGGAGTGACATATGCTGTGCTCCCCCCAAATCGTGACATCGAAATCGACTTGCGCCGCCGCTATCGGCCGTTCTTTACCACCAAGCCGCCCGAGTTGGCGTTGCGCGTGCACTATGGCCCGGCGCCCATCGCGGACCTGGGGGCGCCGCTGTTCGAGTCCGGCGAAACGTGGGCCCTCTACCGCATCCAGAACAAGTTGGTCATCCGCATGTACTCTCCCGAGTACGATCCATACCAGATCATTATCCTGGACGCGGACCTGCGGCATGGTGACATCTATTGCGTGGGAGACATATGGCTCCGGCCCGGCCCGCGCGTCTATCCCCTGGGCTTTCCCCTGGAAGAGGTGATTTTCATGAACCTGCTGGCCCAGGGGCGCGGCGTGCTGCTCCACGCCTGCGGCGTGAGCCTGGAGGGCCAGGGCATCATCTTTGCCGGCACCTCCGGGGCCGGCAAGTCCACCACATCTAACCTATGGGAAGGCCAGCCTGGGGTGACGCTCCTGAGCGACGACCGGGTCATCGTGCGCAAGCATGACGACGGGCGGTTCTGGGTCTATGGCACCCCCTGGCACGGCGACGCGCGGGCCGTGTCGTCAGACATAGTGCCGCTGGAGCGCATCTATGTCATCTATCACGCCGCCGAGAACCGGGCCGTGCGTATTGCCCCGGCCGACGCCGCCTCGCGCCTGCTGGTGCGGGCCTTTCCCACCTTCTGGGACGCCGAGGGCATGGCCTATACTTTGAGCGTCCTGGGCGAGTTGAGCGAAACGGTGCCCTGCTACGAGCTGGGCTTTGTCCCGGACCAGAGCATCGTGGATTTCGTGCGGTGTCAGGCGGCCCAGTAGACGCGCCGGTTTACGAGATCGGCCGGGCCGACCTGGGCGCTCTCGCCGGCGAAATCTTGGGCAGTGGCCGGTCCCTGCGCTTTCGAGCACCGGGTTCCAGCATGCGCCCCTTTATCCGCGACGGCGACGTGCTGGAGGTGCAGCCGGCGGACGCCTCGGACATCCGGCGTGGGGACGTGATCCTGTTTCTGACGATGGGCGACCGCGTGGTCGCCCATCGCGTGATCTGGGCGAGTAAAGACGCGCTGATGACCCAGGGAGACGCCCTGGCACGCCCCGATGGGCGTATCGGCCCGGAGCAGGTGTTGGGCCGCGTGGTGGCCGTGGAGCGCGGAGGCCAGCGCATCCGGTTAGATGTGGGTCGGCAGCGCTGGCTGGGCCGGCTCTGGCTGGCGTTCTCGCCGGTGAGCCGGTGGTCCTACCGGCTCCTGGCCGGGGTCTGGCGCCGGGTGCGCAGCGGCGCCCCCCGTGGCCGCCCGCAGACACATGAAAGACGAGAGCCATGAAATGGCAGCCCCGACTACACAAGCTCGTTAAAACCGCGCTGGCCGGCCTGCTGCTGGGCGCGCTGACCGGCCTGGCCGAGTGCCTGTTCCTGGTCATCGTGGACCAGCCGGACGGGTGGCAGGTCCGGTACCTGCTGATCGTGGTGCTGGCCGGCGGCGGGTTGGGGCTTTTATGTGGGGTGGTCCTGGGAGCGTTTGGGCAGCCAGACCTGAGCGTCTGGCGCGTGCGCCGTGCGGAGCGACCACCCGCGGCTCGATGGAATATCCTGGGCCGGGGCCTGGTTCAGGGCCTGGGGGCCGGCGTGGCCGCCGCCGTCGTGTTGAGCCTGCTGGAGATAGTGGGCCTGATGGCCGTGGACCGGTCCCTGGAACCGTGGACCGGCCTGCTGTACGCCCTGGTGGCCTATGGACTCTTGGGGCTCCTGGGCGGTCTGGTGTTGGGCCTGCTGTGGGGTTTGGCGTCCTGGTTCGTTCAGTGGGACGAGGGCGAGCCGATCCCGTGGGCCATTCTCACAACGCTGCTGGTCCTGGTGGGTGCGTTCGTGGTGGTGCGCCATCGCGTGCGTCTGGACGTGACACGGGTTACCTGGCGGACGTTCGAGTGTCTGTTGGCCGACGCGGCCGGCATAGCGGCCGGCGTGGCGCTGACCGTGGGGCTGTGGCTCCTGCTGCGTTGGCTGCGGCCCAGGCGGCTGCGCTGGCCGGTGGGCCTGTACCTGGCGCTACTGCTGGCGGCGGTGCTCATCAGCGGCACGCCCCAGGTGAGCGCCGCCCTGTACCGGGCCGGCCTGCCGTCCGGTATCCCCGCCGACCTGCAAGACGCTCCCAACGTCATTTTCATCGTGGTAGACACCCTGCGGGCCGACCACCTCTCGTGCTACACGCAGTGTCCTGTGGACGCCGAGCATCCCGTGGGCTGGGACACGGAGAACCACACCCCGCACATGGACGCCCTGGCCCGCGATGGCGTGCGCTACGCCCAGATGAGCGCCCAGGCATCGTGGACCAAGCCATCCGTGGCTACCATGCTCACCTCGCTCTACCCCTCGTCGCACCGGGTCATCCTGAACCGGGATTCGCTGCCCGACGCCGTGGTGACGCTGCCGGAGGTCCTGCAGGAACGGGGGTATCGCACCGCCGGCCTGAGCACCAACATCATCATTACGTCCCGGTTCAATTTTCAACAGGGCTTTTACGAGTTTACGTTTCTGGAACCATCGCTATCGTTCCTGGCTTCCCCGGTCTCGGAGCGTTTTGCCGCCTACTCGACTTTTTACCTCCTGCGCGAGATCGTCCAGGGTGAAACCTTGCTATCGCCGGACAATGTGTACCAGGACGCCGCCACGCTGAACGAGCACGCCCTGGCCTGGCTGGAGGCCCACCGCGACACTCGCTTTTTTCTGTACCTGCACTACATGGACCCCCACGTCCCCTACATTGACCATCCGTATGACGGCGCTGGCGTCATAAACATTCCCCGCACGCCGGACAATGCACCCCGCGTCCACCAGTCCTACGTCAGCGAGGTGGCTTACACTGACGATCATCTGGGCGATTTGTTCGACCAACTGAAGGCCTGGGGCCTGTATGACGATGCCCTCATCGTGTTTACCGCAGACCACGGCGACGAGTTCTACGAACACGAAGGCTGGATGCACGGTAACACACTGTACGAAGAACTGCTCGCGGTGCCGCTGATCGTCAAATACCCCCACAATGCCCATGCCGGCACGACGGATGAGGGATTCGCGCGGAGCCTGGACATAGCCCCCACAGTGCTGGATGTGCTGGGGCCACAGGTCCCGGCCCCGGCGAGCATGCAGGGCGTGAGCCTGCGCCCAGGAACCGCCGCGCCCCGCGCAGAGGCCATTTTTGCCGAAGTGGATCACAATGGCAACGTGCTCCGGGCCATCCACACCGAGCAGCGCAAGCTCATCATCGCCGGCGAGGGCAACCCCCGGGGGCTGCCGCTGGCGGCCCTCTTTGACCTGACCACAGACCCCGGCGAGCAGCACAACCTGGTCGCCGCCGAGCCGGAGACAGTGCAGCGGTTGCGAGCCGAGCTGCACGAGTTCGTGGCCTTTGCCCAGGCGAACGCCGTGGCCGGACAATCCACCGAGCTGGACGCCGCCACCCGGGAGCGCCTGCGGCAACTGGGATACTGATGGAAAAGCACATGCAATCTCGTCTACTCCGTGCCGACGTGCTGGCCGTGCTCGTCCTGCTGTCCCTGTCCGCGCTCTATGTCTGGCTGACCTGGATTCGAGTCTACCCTTTCACGGACCCCGGCTGGTACATGCAGGTAACGGCGCGGACCGTGGCCGGCGACGTGCTCTACCGGGACATTGTCTGGGACTATGGCCCGCTCCCGGTGTACGTGCTGGGCCTGCTCTACCGACTGTTGGGCGTAAACGTGATCCTCCTGCCGCTGCTCCAGCAAGCCCTGGCGGTTCTGGCTTGCCTGCTGACCTATCGCGCGGCACGGTCCCTGCTCTCCGCTCCGCTGGCCCTACTGAGCACCGGGGCGGTTTTTGTGGGGAGTTGGCTAACGGGCGGCGGCTACGTTTCATACATCCAGGCGTACACGGGTGCCTTGCCACTAGGGGCAGTATTGGGACTGGTGCTGGTCGTGAGCTTGATCTCGTACCTGCAGGGCCGGCGCGCGCGCTGGCTCGTGGTGGCAGGACTGGCTACCGGGGGAGCCTGTCTGACCAAGCTCGAGTTTGCCCTGGCGTGCGCCGGGACCGGCCTGCTGCTTCTATCGTGGATCGTAATCTTTCCGGCGAGCCTGGGGGCCTGTCGCCATCAGGTGACGCGTCGCCGCCAAGCCGTGCGCGAGCTGGTTATTTATGTGGTGTCCGCTGCCATCCCAATTGGTATCGGGTATGGCGTATCGATCTATCAGGCCGGGTGGTCGCACGTCTGGGCCGGCCTCTCCGGTTACGATTTTGCCCCCATCATCCTGCAGACCACGCCCCCCTGGGGACGGCTTCACTCCTGGGTCTATATCTTTAGCGGGCTGGGGTTACACTTGCTGGGCGGCCTCGTCCTGGCGGCTATCCTGGCACCCACCCGGGTCCGGAAGAACTGCCGGCCTGTCGTATTGCTGGCGATCCTGGGGGTGTTCATGGTTCTGGTACCCTGGTACGTGCTGGCCGTCCTCAAACCAGAGATATGGTCTGCAATCAGCACTACCTCCAGGCTGATGCTCGTTGCCACAGCCGTTCACATCGCCTGGGCTCCTGTGGCCTTGTGGGCATTGGCTCTTTTTGTCGTTCTGGGTACTCGCCTGGCGAGAGCAAACCAGCAGCGGCAGGCCCTAGATTGGGCCGAGATGTCAGTCGTGGTGCTGCTTGCCTATAGCATCCTGGTTTCTGCGCGATTCTACTTTTACCCAACCAATGGCATTACCTTTCAGCAGACAGATATGCTGTTCCCGGTGTTGATTTTCACGGCGACCGGTCTTCTACCCCGAGTTCTAGATCGCTATGGGAATATCGACGTGCCGTCGTCCCTCCTGATGATGATTGTGGCCGGCTTGCTACTGATCTATGGGACAGTGGGGCTCGGCCTTGACGTCGTGCAACTCGCTCGCCAGAATGTCGAACTGGTCACGCCGCGCGGCGTCGTGCGTATTGGCACCGGGGATCAAGCGCGAGCAGAGACATTGAGCCACATCATGACGCAAACCGAGCCCGCAGATTTCATCGTGGTATTGAGTTTTGACCCCGGCTTTTACTTTCTCAGTGGCCGCCGAAACCCCTTGCGACAGGATATGATCATTGCCGGTATCGGGTCTTCTCCGGCCGACGCCCGCGAGATGGTGGAACGTATGGAAACACATCGGCCCCGGCTGGTAATCGTACCGCGCAGAGTCCAGGAAACCGAGACGCTGATCGCCCACGAACCCCACGCCGGGCGAGAGGGCTATCAGAACTTGCAGCCGGTCTGGCAATACGTGCAGGAACACTATCAGGTCAGCGCCCGGATCGGCGGAGAAACGGGCTATGTCATCTATGAGCCCCGGGGCTCGGCCGTGAATCTCAAATAATTGACGAAAATAGTCAACTATGATACAATAGACGCCGGATAGAATCGACTCTTTGGCAGGAGGCTCCTATGCGCAGACACTTTTTCCACATCGCCTTGATCCTCGTCGTGCTGGCCGGCGCGATGGGAACCACCGTCCCGGGCCGGGACAGCGCCCCCGCGCAAGCACCATCGACAACCGGCGTCCGCATTGTCACAGCAGACCGGACCGGCATCACCCTGGAACTGACAGTGCCCGATGTGAGCCTGGAGCAGATAACGCTGGCCGGCGTCGCATATACCGCGCTCACGATACCCGGCTATCCGTTGAGCATAGACCCCGGCCTCCCGGCCCTGCCCCGCCAGGACGTGCTGCTGGGCGTGCCCCCCGGCGCGAATCTGCGCGTGAGCGCCGAAGTGCTGGAGGCCAAGACGCTGCCCGGGTACTATCGCGTGGCCCCGGCCCCCCGCTGGGAGGTCCGCGAGGAGGATGACCTGCAACGTCTGGAGCCGGTCTATGACGTGGACGCGACCATCGGCGCCGGCGATGTGCTATACCCGGCCGACCTGGCGCGCGTGGTGAACACCGGCTATGTCCGCAGCCAGCGCGTGACCAGCCTGGAGCTGTCGCCGGTCCAGTACCGCCCGGCCACCGGCGAGCTGCGCCTGGTCCGGCGGCTCCGCGTGCGCCTGGATTTCGCGTACCCGGATGCCGCTGCCGAGCGTCAGGGCGTGGCACGCGCCGAAGAATCCTCGTTCGAAGGTATCCTGTCCCGCTCCCTGCTGAACTACAAGGAAGCTCAGACCTGGCGGGCGGCCCCGGCGGATAGCGCCTTGGCGGCAGTAGCCAACCACTGGACGCCGCCGGACCCGGCCTGGAAAGTGCTCGTGAACGAGACCGGTCTCTATCGCCTCACCTACACCGATTTGCAGACGGCCGGCCTGCCAGTGGACACCCTGGACCCGCGCACGTTCCAGCTTTACAACCAGGGCGCCGAGGTGGCGATCCACGTTATCGGACAGGACGACACCCATTTTGACAGCGGCGACGCCGTCGAGTTCTACGGCCAGGCGCTGGACACCCGCTACACGAACACCAACGTCTACTGGCTGACCTATGGGGCGGCAGCCGGCCTGCGCATGGGCACGCGGAACGGGACCCCAACTGACGCCCCCATCCCCACGGTCTTTACCACCACGGCCCGGTTCGAAGACAGCGTGTGGTACTGGCCCAGCGTCCCCGCCGGCGATGACTTTTGGTTCTGGGAGCGCATGTACGCCACTTCAGCGGTATATTCGCCCACCCACCCGCTCACGGCCACGCTCACTGGCGCCATCGGCCTGGTATCCACAGACACGGTCACCTGCACCGTGGGCATCTATCTCTATGGCACCACGTACACCGCCGGCGTCAATCCCGATCACCACGCCATCGTATACCTGAACGATCATTGGATTCACGACGCCCAATGGGACGGTCAGACTCCCTACTCGGCGCTGGTAGAGGTGCCCCAGGCCTATCTGGTGGACATGACCAACACGCTCCGCATCGACATGCCGGCCGACACCGGCGCCCAGTTCGACGGTATCTATGTAAACAAATTTACCATCGACTATGGGCATCGCTACCAAGCGCTGAACGACGAGCTGGCCTTTACGCAAGAGAGCGCTGGCACCTGGCAGTATCGCATTACCGACTTGTCTGACCCGGACGTTTTGCTGTTTGATGTCACCGACCCGGCCCACGTAGCGCGCATCACCGGCGCTGTGCCCTGGGATGGCTATCGCGTGTTCCTGCCCCTGGTGAGCAAGAACTATGCCACCGGTAGCAGTGGGGGCAGCACGCCAACGGATAATCTAACCCACCTGGTGCGTTTCCAGGACACCACTGCCGGCCCCACCAGCTATCTGGCGCTGGGCACCGGCCAGGCCCGCACGCCGCTATCCATCACGGCAGACACGCCCTCAGACCTGGGCGACACCGCCAACCAGGCTGACTATGTGATGATCGCCTACGATGATTTCGCTGGCAGCACGCAGCCCCTGGCGACGTATTGGCAGTCGCAGGGGATAAACACCATGCTGGTGCCCATCTCGGACGTGTACGACGAGTTCTCATACGGCGTGTTTGACCCCACGGCCATCCGCGATTTCCTGGCCTACGCCTACGCCAACTGGCAAACGCCCCAACTGGCCTACGTGCTGCTGGTGGGCGATGCCACGTACGACTATCGCGACTACAAGGCCTTTGACCGGCTGCCCGGCGTCCCGGTCCACCTGCTGCCCACGCCAGTCCTGGGCGAGACCGGCAGCGACAACTGGTACGCCTGCGTCAGCGGGACCGACTATCTGCCGGACCTGCACATCGGCCGGCTGCCGGCCAACAGCACGGCCCAGGTGGACGTGATGGTCAACAAAACCCTGGACTATGCCCAGAGCCCGCCGGCCGGCACCTGGAACCAGGACGTGCTCTTTGTGGCCGACAATGCGGACTCGGGCGGGCCTTTTGACTATTACTCGGACCTGCTGGTAAACGGCTACATCCCGCCAACCATCAACCCGATCAAGGTCTATTACAAGATCACCCACTCGACCCAGAAGGCTGCCACGTATGCCATCACCACCACAGTAAACAGCGGCGCGCTGCTGGTCAACTATATCGGGCACGGCGGCTGGAACGTGTGGACCGGCGAAAAACTGCTCTACTGCGTGGAAGGCTCGCGTTGCGACTTTGGCGAGATGGTCAACGGCGGCAAGCAACCCTTTGTGGTCTCGATGACGTGTCTGGATGGCTACTTTCTCGAGCCGAACCCGGCCAAGGCCGCCATGGCCGAGCGCTGGCTGCTGCGCGAGGGCGGCGGTGGGGTGGCGACGTACTCGGCCACCGGGCTGGGTCTGGCCTCCGGCCACGACTACCTGAACCAGGGGCTGTTCACCGCCATCTTTACGGACACCATGGCCCTGGGGCCGGCCGTCACTGCATCCAAGCTCTACTTATACGGCCGGGCCGGCGACAGCTACCGGGACTTGGTGGAGACCTATCATCTCATGGGCGACCCGGCCCTGAGCCTGTCTTTGCCGTGAGACCGATTCCTGGATTTGGAAAACCCCGAGGTGCGCAAACGCGCAGGTGGTTGACATGTGCTCTAACCGTACAGTATAATAGGATTGGCACCACGGATGACATGGCGCCTATTAGGTACATATGAAGGAGGAAGAAATGCCCATGTATCAGAGTAGACTTCGGATCATGTGCGCGGTGGTCATCTTGTTGATCCTGGTGACCATAATACCTGCCACGTCAGTGATTGGTAAACCACTGGCACAAACAGGAAGCCCTACTATCGTCATCAGCGAATTCCGTACACGCGGCCCCAATGGTGGTAATGACGAGTTCATCGAGTTGTACAACCGTTCCTCCGTCACTACAGTCGATGTAGGCAGTTGGGAAGTCTGGGGCTCCAACTCGAGTGGAACTACCAGCAACCGGCTGACGATCACCGCCGGCACGATTTTGGGACCCGGTTGCCGATACCTGCTAACCAACAGCAGCACTTCTGGCGGCCCTTACTCGGGTTCTACGCCTGGAGACCAGACTTATGCGACGGGCATCACAGACAATGGCGGGATCGCTGTGTGTAGTGGGCCATGTAGCACCCTGGCTAATATCGTTGATCAAGTAGGCATGAGTGCGGGTTCCGCATACAAGGAGGGAACTACCCTCACGCCCATGTCTGTCAGTCAGGACCAGAGCTTCGAGCGGCTGCCACTTCATGGTGATCCAACCAGTGTCAATACTCAGGATACCGATGACAACGGCATCGATTTCTTTTTCAATAGTGGGATTAGCAACCCGGAGAACATGGCCTCTTCTTGCACACCAAGTGCCGTAAACCTGGCCTCTCTGGGCGCCACGTCAAACGGTGCAGCGTCGGCAATATTGCTTCTAGCGGTTGGCTTGGCCACCACCATACCTGCTGGCGCCTTGCTCCTCCGCCGCCGGCGACGGTAAACGGCAGGTAGCCAGGCTCGTACCATACTTGACTGCTTGCATCAGGAGGGACTCGGATGAAAGCAATCACTTCCCATGTTCGCTGGCGCTGGATACTGGCACTCGCGTTGATTGGCCTGTTCCTGGCCCAGCCAACGTATGCAGCCCTGGGCTGGGTAGGAAATATGTGGCCCACCGGTGGCTCCCTCAGCAACATGCAGGAAGGCAATGATTTCGATGTCTATATCCAGGTCTGGAAAGATGGTGTGACGAATTTACCTGGCCAAGGTGCCAATATCACTTGTACGCTGTATTGGGGTCAGGTGGAATTCTTTGGCGGATCCTGGTCCGACATCACAAGTACTCCCATGACGTACAACGTGGACGTCGGTAACAATGACGAGTACACAGCCTCGATTTCGCCCAGCGCCGGGCAATACGAGTTTACCTGCTATTGCACCGATACCACAGATTCGACGGATACATGGCAGGGCGATGGAAACGGCAGGCTCTTTGTCTATACTCCCACGGCCGTCACCCTGTCCGGCTTGACCGCCAGCTCCGGTTCGTCGGCCGGCCTGGCCCTGGCTGCCGCCCTGACCGCTGCCCTGCCCCTGGGCGCCCTGCTCATCCGCCGCCGAAGGCAGTAGCCAGTTCAACAACTTGTACGCACCAACGACACAGGCCCGGCTCACCGCCGGGCCTTTTTGTTGGTCATTGACAGGCAGTGGCCCGGTTTGTTATACTGCGCATGCAGCGATCCGCGATACCGCTGACAAGAGAGGAGAGACCGATGGAAAACAAGGTTCGTCTCGTCACCCTGGCCGTGGCGTTTACGCTGATCCTGGGCAGCATGGTGCCGGCCCTGGCCTGGGGCTCACCTCCGGCCAACCCCCCAACAGCGCCATCGCTAGGCTCTGCCAACTGTGATATTCAGTGGGGCGAGGTTCTCCACGACACCTTTGACAGCGACTATCGCTCTATCGTCGGCCCCACCACGCCGGGCAACACCGTCAAACTGCGCCTCCGCGTGGCCCAGAGCGACATCACCAGCGCCCGCGTGCGCGTGTGGGACGACCGTACCAACACCCAGACCTACCACGATATGGCCTGGGACGGTGGATTCGATACCGATGCTACCACCTACGACTGGTGGTACGCCGATATTGCAGTGGGCAGCCAGCCCACCATCCTCTACTACTTTTTCGAGATCAACGACGCTGGCGGGGCCTGCGGGCCTCCGGATCAGGATTTTTATGTGGATGACGACGTCAAGTTCTACGGCGGGGGCACCGGCGCCATGAGCGACGGCTATGACGACAGCCGCAGTTTCCAGATCACGGTCTATGACGCCGGCTTTGACGTGCCCGAGTGGATGCAGCGCGGCGTGGTCTACCAGATCTTTCCCGACCGCTTTCGCGACGGCGACGCCAGCAACAACCCCGCGGCCGGGCGCTTTGCCTACGATCGCACCAACGGCGCCATCACCCGTTCCCAGTTTGACGGCAACAACTCATCCGGCGACTGGAACTATACCGTGTGCGACCCGCGCGGACTGAGCGGCATCAACTGTTCGGACATCGACGGCGGCTTTTATGGTGACAACTTTTACGGCGGCGACCTGCAGGGCATCATCGACAAGATCGACCAGGGCTACTTTGACAACCTGGGCGTGAGCGTGCTCTACCTGAACCCCATCTTTCGCTCGCCCTCCAACCACAAGTACGACACCGCCGATTATCTGACCATCGACCCGGACTTTGGCGACCTGGCCGATTTCCAGGACCTGGTGGCGGCCGCCAACGACCACGGCATCCAAATCATCCTGGACGGCGTGTTCAACCACACCTCGTCCGACAGCACGTATTTTGACTACTATAGCCGCTACGATGCCGGCGGCAACCTCACCAGCCCCAGCGGCCCCGGCACCGATGACAATAGCGGCGGCTGCGAGGGCGGCATCTCGCCCTACTACTCGTGGTTCTACTTTCCGGCCACCGGCAACCCCGGCGGCTCGTGCAACAACGGCGTGGGCGATGCCCCCCAAACCTACGAGGCGTGGTATGGCTATGGCTCACTGCCCAAGCTTCAGGCCAACTCGACGAACGTCCGCGACCTGATCTGGAACGACGGCCTCAACTCGGTGGGGCCGTACTGGGTAGACCAGGGCGCGCGCGGCTGGCGCTTTGACGTGGGCGGCGACGTGGACCCCGGCCTGACCAACGACCCCACCAACGACTACTGGGAAGGCTTTCGCACCGCCGTGCGGGCCGCCACCGTCAGCGGCGACACTGTCACCCTGGGCGAAGAGTGGGGCGACGCCTCAGCGTGGCTCCTGGGTCACGAGTGGGACAGCGTAATGAACTATCGTTTCCGCTCGGCGCTGCTGAGCTGGCTGTTCACCGGTTGCTCGGGCGATGGCTGCTCCGGCGGCACGGCCTTTGAGGACAATGACAGCAACTCGGGCAGCTCCAGCGGCTCGATCAGCATCATCAACTCCTCGCAGTTCAACGCCCGCCTGCTATCCATCTGGGAGGACTATCCGCCCATGGCCCTCAAGGCCATGATGAACCTGGAAGGCTCGCACGACACCAACCGGCTGCGCTTTCTCCTTAAAAAGACCAACAACGACAGCGATAGCGACGCCGTGCAGCGTATGAAAGAGTGGTGGCTGTTTGCTTTCACCTACCCCGGCGCGCCCACCCTCTATTATGGCGACGAAATCGGCCTGAACCACGACGGCGTGTGGGCCTCGGGCAAGTGGGAGGACGACCCATACAACCGCGTGCCCTATCCCTGGCCGGATGCCTCCGGCAGCACCTACAGCTACGATGCCACTGCCCAGAGCGCAGACCTGCAAGGGTTTGCTCGCCACATGGCGAGCACGCGCTGGAGCTACCGCACCCTTCAGGACGGCGATGTGCAGCACGGCCTGATCATCAACGACGCCAACAAGCTGTACGGTTTTGCCCGCACCGGCAGCCCCACGGCCCTCATCGCCCTCAACCGCGACACCTCGTCTCACAGCGCCACCTTTAGCGGCCTCAACGCCGCGCCCTACAACCTGGTCAATGGCACCGTGCTGGTGAACGCCCTGGACGGCGCTACCTATACCGTCTCTGGCGGCTCGGTCATGGTGTCGGTAAACGCCACCTGGGGCGTGGTGCTGCTGGAGCAGAACCAGGTGGAGACGCCGGCCGCGCCCGGCGACCTATCCGTTGAACGGTCCGGGGCCGACGTCACGCTGACCTGGCCATCGGTGACAGAGGACACCGGCGGCGGCCGCGAGCTGGTAACCTATTATACTATCCACCGCGACAGCAGTTCCAGCTTTACGCCCGACGCCGGCAACCAGATCGGCATCGTCTACCCGCCCACCTATGGCAGCGCCGACAGCCTGCATACCTACACCGACAGCGGCGCGCCGGTGGGAGAGTATTACAGCGTCTGCGCCTATAATGCCCCGGGCAAATGCTCCTGCAGCACGCCGCAGGTCCCCACCGCCGTGGGCCTGACCACCGTCGCCACTGCGCCGGCCCGGGGAGTCGAACCGCTGGGCATCGTGCTCGTGGCCATCCTGGTGGGACTGGGTGCAGCCCTGCCCCTGGGCGTCTGGCTCCTGCGCCGCTGGCGCCAGTCAACAAACCTCCCGCAGGCCAAAAGCTAGACCTGCGGGAGGCTGAACAGCCAAAAGGCCCGGCTCATCGCCGGGCCTTTTTTCGTCACGCGCCTGCCCAACCTATGGCGCAGCCAACTGCCGCGCCGCGTCTCACCGCGCCGAGTCGCGCTGCGACAGCAGCATCCCGATCAGCATCAGGTCGCACCCCAGCACCCCTTGCAGCGACAGCGTCTCGCCCAGGATCAACCAGCCGCCCAGCACGGCAAACACGGCCTCCAGGCTCAGGATGATGGCCGCGTGCGCCGCCGGCGCGTCGCGCTGCGCCACCACCTGGAGCGTGTACCCCACGCCCACCGCCACCCCACCGGCGTACAGGATCGGGATGCCTGCGCCCAGCAGCCCGGCGACCGTGATCGGCTCGACCAGCAGCCCGGCGCACAGCAGGCTCAGCCCGGCGCAGACCAGAAACTGGGCCACGGCCAGCCGCAGCGCGTTGGTGCGTGGCGACAGCCAGCCGATGACCTGCACGTGAATCGCCCAGCAGACTGCCCCGGCCAGCACCACGGCATCGCCCCAGGCCACCGTCATCTGCTCCTGGCCGCTCAGGAAATACATGCCCACTACAGCCAGGACCGCCGCCAGCCACGTGCCGGTGCTCACTCGCTGCCGCCACAACAGCGCCAACAGCGGCACCATGATCACATACAGCCCGGTGATAAAGCCGGCCTTGCCGGCCGTGGTGTATTGCAAGCCAATCTGCTGCAACGATACACCCAGAAACAGCAGGAACCCGGCCAGTAATCCCCCGGCCAGCACTACGCGCGCGCCGCCCGGCTCTGGCCGGCGCCAACGAACGACCAACAGCACCGGCATCAACAGCGCGCTGCCCAGCAAAAAGCGAATCGCGTTAAACGTAAACGGCCCCACGTGCGTCATGCCGGCACGTTGGGCCGTAAAGGCCAGGCCCCAGATAAGCGCCGTCAGCAACAGCAAGGCGTCAGCGGTGAGCGCGCGAGGGCGTGTGGGGGACGATGGGGTCATGTCAGGCTCAGGCTGGGCACCACATCCAGGTCCAAGCTCGCCAACTCGCCGGCGCGATAGCGAAAATAGCCACACGCGGCGATCATGACGGCATTGTCTGTGCATAGCGAGATGGGCGGGCACAACAGCGGCACCGGAAGGGCCTGGGCCAGTCGTTGGCGCAACAACAGATTGGCCGCCACGCCCCCGGCCAGGGCCACCTGCGGCACGCCATACGCCTCGGCGGCGGCTACGGTCTTGGCCACCAGGGCGTCTACCACAGCTTGCTGAAAGCTGGCAGCCAGGTCAGTGGCCCGGGGGTCGCCGGCGGTCAGATGGATCTGGGTGGGCTTGAGGCCCTTGGCGCCGCGCGGTCGGGGGCCGGCGACCAGGCCCAGCTCGTCGCGCACGGCGTGGAGCACGGCCGTCTTGAGGCCGCTAAAGCTGAAATCGTACCCATCGCGCGCACGCTGCGCGGCCCGGGGCAGCGCATAGGCATGCGGGTCGCCGGTCGTCGCCGCTCGCTGGATGGCCGGGCCGCCGGGATAGCCCAGGCCCAGGAGCCGCGCGGCCTTGTCGAATGCCTCGCCCGGCGCGTCGTCCAGGGTATGGCCCAGCAGTTCGTAGCGCCCATGGTCGGCCATGAGCACCAGATCGGCGTGACCGCCCGAGACGATAAGGCACAGCAGGGGAAAGGGTGGTGGGGGATCGTGAAACCAGTTGGCATAGACGTGTGCCTGGATGTGGTTGACCGCTACCAGCGGGAGGCCCCGGGCATAGGCAATGGCCTTGGCCGCGTTGACTCCCACCAGCAGCGACCCGGCCAGCCCCGGGCCATAGGTCACGGCCACGGCGTCCAGGTCGTCCCAGCCGACGGCGGCCTCGGTCATGGCCTGGCGGATCACCGGCCCGATCCAGCGCACGTGCTGCCGCGAAGCCACCTCGGGCACCACGCCGCCATAGCGCGCGTGGATAGCCTCCTGCGAGGCGACCACGCTGGAGAGGATGTGCAGGTCCGGCGACACCTGAAGCACGGCCGCCGCCGTCTCGTCACACGAGGATTCGATGCCCAGGATGCGCGCGTGGCTCACGATGACTGCAACTCGAGCGCCTGACGATATTGGGCCTGGGCGTCTTCGTAGCGCCCCTGCTTGAGATAGACGTCGCCCAGCAGCCGGTGCGCGGCCTCCAGATTGGGCGCGGCCTGGGCGATCTGCTCCAAGTTGGTGACGATTTGCTCGGGCAGCGATGGCGCCGACTGGATAATGATCTCGTAATGCTCCAGGGCCAGATCATATTTGGCGACGTCCTGGTAGGCGCTGGCAACGATGAGCCGGGCATAATAGTCGTTAGGTTCGATGAGCAGGCCCTCGACATAGTCTTCCAGTACGTCCGGGGCCAACCGCATGTGGGCCGGGATGTCCAGCGGTTCCAGGGGCGCAAAGCGCTCGCCCTCGGGCGCGACGGCCGGCGCGACTGGCTCTGGCTCGGGTTCGACCGGCTCGGGTTCGACCGGCTCGGGTTCGACTGGCTCGGGTTCCGGCTCGACCGGCGCGGGCTCCGGTTCTGGCGCGACCGGCGCGGGTTCTGGCTCTGGTTCAAGCACCGGCTCGGGCGCTGGCTCAACCAGCGCGGGCTCGGGTTCGACTGGCCCAGGCTCGGGCTCTGGCACGACTGGCTTGGGTTCTGGTTCTACCAGCTCGGGCGCTGGCTCTACCAGCGCGGGCTCTGGTTCGACTGACGCAGGCACGGGTGGCTCGGCCAGCCACGGCGGCGGCGACCAGCCCGCATCGGCCCGGCCGGCGGGTTCAGGTGCCGGTTCGACCGGCGCAGGTGTGGCGGGGGACCATGCGCCGGTCAACCACGGTGGGGGCGTCCAGCTCGATGCCGGCGGCGGCGCATCGGCGGCCTCAGGACCAGGCTCAGCAGGGCCGGTTTGTTCCAACGACGCGCTCTCGTCCAGCCAGGACGGCAGATCGTCGTGTTCTATGCCGGTTTCCTGCGACCATGATACCCCCAGTGGCGCATCGGGCTGCGTCACCGGCGGCGGGGGC
>JAHJIN010000546.1 GCA_018823415.1 Chloroflexota bacterium
CAACAGTAATGTCATCGGCATTTTCAGCGAACGCGGGTTGGACTTTCTCCCCCATAGGACCTCCGCAAAGTACACTAGAGGTCCAATATGCCCCATTTCTTTGCTCATGTCAATGGCCGGGAGATAAGCGTGATTACACCCAATCCTAAAGAGCCTTTACGTCTAGTACAATGGTACTAATGGGCGATTGCCTCACAGTTGCGCCCGGTGTTATAATTGAATGTACCAACGGCGGGGAGAGACTGGCGTGAAACAGAATCGGTGCAGGCAATTCATCGTGGGCTTGCTATGGGCAGGCATCATGTTGGTAGCCACGACCATCGTGCTTGGCACCGGCAAGCCAGCGCATACGCAGGCTGTTCCCACCTATTCGATATGCATCACCAACGAGGACGACATCGAAACCACCGTGTCCGAGGGGGATGACTTTGCCACGCTCAAGCTGGGCGATTCCTGGGACATGAACCAGCGTCGTGACATCCAGTGGGAAGAAGGATTCACGGGCGTATCGACGAACAATGGCTTGTGGCAAGGGTCGTTCAGTACCACCGGTGGATATCTGTTTCCGCTGTTTCAAGGATTTGACATCAGCCTGAACTGGAGCCACCTGGGCGCAAACGATGTCTATGCCATCGACACATCTCGCTATACCCAGTTGTCCATGCGCCTCTATACGACAAACCGCAGCGCCTACGCCATCTACTGGACCTATCAAAAGCCGGTGATGTGGCCCCTGGGCGATTACTTTGTAGCCTACCAGGACGGCTATCGCGCGCCATCGGGCGCTTTTAGCACCTGGCCCGACGGATGGCACATCTATAACATTGACCTGCGTGAGGACGGCGATGCCCGCGCCGGCGTCTGGCAGGCCAACAGCCCGGTGCGCGGCCTGCGCATCGATCCCAACCTCCTCGGCCCGGCCGGCACCCCCGTCAAGATCGACTGGATCCGACTGACCGACCCCACCAAATCCCCCATCATCCCCATTCGCTGGCAAACCGACGCCGGCGCCAATCACTTTGTGGCCGTATACGTGAACACGGACGACGATGACTATGAGGGCTCTCCGCTGGCGTGGGACATCCCGGCCACCCGTGGCTACTATGATCTGTCTACCAGCGTCTTGGCGCCCGGCGAGTGGTGGGTATATCTGGTGCTATACGACCAGCCTGGGTTGCTGCAACCCCTGGCGCACAGCGAATATGCCGGGCCAGTGACCATCAACGGCGCACCGCACCTGACGATCACCGCTCCCAGCCGGACCTCGGGGGTCGACTATGCCACAGAAGAGCTCGGCAACCCCTGGGACATGAGCGATTGGGCCGATCTGGCCTATCTGTATCACGTCCAATCGCCGCTACTGGCCGACGGGATCTTTAGCGGCACCAGCGCCCCGCCGTCTGGCAGCGCCCAGCAAAGCGACGCCCACTTTTGGCTCCACATCGACCCGGCCCATCCCATTGATACCACGCGCTATCGCTATTTGACCCTGCGTGCGGCTGTGGATGTGCCCACCAACCCGGCCTATCAAACCATCTCGTGGCTGGTGGAAAACGGCCGCGTCACTCGGTCTTCCTGGTGGAACGGCGATCTGCGCACAGACGGCTCGGTCACCAAATCGGGGTTCCAGTACGAAGGCTGGAACACCTACACCATCGACCTGCACCACGCCGCACCCAATCCCAGCCGGGATACGCCAGACAACGTGCTAGACCCTGTCGATGCCTACTGCGCCCAGGCCGGTTGGCGAGAACTGGGCCAGTTGTATCATCTGCGCATCGACCCCGTGGAAACCACCTGGCCGGCGGTGGGCACCGGCGCAGACCGCTTTCACTTTGACTGGATCAAGCTAACCGCCGACGCCGAGTCTGACTTGGCGTACACTATACGCTGGGAAGTGGATGACCCGGAAAATGACGACCTCAACATCCAGGTTTTTGTCACCACCACACCGCCCACCGGGGGCATGCCGCCATTGGACGAGCGATCCCTCATCGCCACGATCCCGGCCAAACCAACGGCGCAGCCCGACCAGTCCCGGTCGAACGGGGACTATCAGGTATACCTGCCCGTCGTGTTGAACCGCTACGTTCCGCCCTGCGAGGGGAATTGTTTCACATGGTATACCTATGCCACACCGGCCGGCACCTACTATATTTACATCCAGGCCAAAGACGAGTATAATAATTCCACTATATGGTATGCCGAAAGCCCGATAGTGGTCAAACACTAGCCTGGACCACGCAGCACATTGCACCATCGCCAGTCCCCAAGGAGCAACCGTGCCCCCGATGCGGCGCATAGAAACCTCGGTGATCGTGCCCAATTGGAATGACCGCCACCACCTGGGGCCATGTCTCGCCGCCTTACAAGCGCAAACCTATCGCGATTTCGAGATCGTACTGGTAGACAATGGCTCCACCGATGGGTCGGTGGATTTTGTTTGCGAGACGGCCCAACGCGCGGCGGGCGATTTTCCACCCTTGAGCATCGTCCGCAACGAGGAAAACCAGGGTTTTGCCGTGGGCAACAACCAGGGGCTAGCAGCCGCGCAGGGGCAACTGATTGCCACGCTGAACAGCGACACAGTGGTCGACCCCAACTGGCTGTCGACTCTCGTGGTGGCCATACAGCGCGATGACCGCATTGGGGCCTGCGCCTCGCACATGCTGCTGGCGGCTCGGCCGGGCACGCTGGATTCCACCGGCATCGACGTGGACCTGACCGGCACCGCCTGGAACCGGGGCTATGGCCGGCCCGACGCACCGGCCGGCGCACCGGCCGAGGTGTTTGGGGCCTGCGCCGGGGCCGCGCTGTATCGCCGAGTCATGCTGGACGACGTCGGCGATTTTTTCGACCCCACGTTTTTCAATTCCTACGAAGATACCGACCTGGCTTGGCGAGCGCGGCTGCGCGGCTGGCGCTGCGTATACGTACCCCAGGCGCGCGTGCTCCACGTTCACTCGGCCGTGACCAGCCGCCACCCGGCCAGCCGAGCCTATTATCTGGGACGCAATAAGGTCTGGACCATCCTCAAGAACTATCCCACGCTGCCCCTGCTCCTGTTCGCACCACTCATCCTGGGCTATGACGCGGCGGCCGTGGCGTTTCACCTGCTCCACGGCAACATCCATCCCCTGCGCGGCCGGTTGGCGGCGCTGCGCAAACTGCCCCGCATCTGGACCGCCCGGCGCGGCGTGCAAGGCCGGCGCGTCATCTCCTGGACAGCGCTGGTCCGGGCCATGAGCTGGCGACCGCGTTGGTCCTGACGAGGTGTGAGTTGTCCATCCACATCTATCTGGCCCCGGCCGCGGCCGGCAAAACTACCTACGCCCTGCACCGCGCCCGCGCGGCCGCCCGGGGGTTGACCACCACGCCCCGCATCGTCGTGCCCGGCCACCTCCAGGTGCGCGCCCTGCGCCGCCGTCTGGCCGAGGATGGCGGAACCCTCGGCGTGCGCGTGCTCACCTTTGATCGGCTCTATGCCGAATGCCTCAACGCCGGCGGCGAGGTCTATACCGAGCTCAGCGAGCCGGTCCAGTATCGCCTCATCCGGGCTGTGGTGGACGAGGTGCCGCTGGACCACTATGCCCCGCTGGCCGACCGGCCCGGGTTCATCCAGGTCCTGGAGCGCCTGATCCGGGAGCTGAAAGCGGCCCGCATCGCGCCGGAGACGTTCACCCGAGCCGTGACCGACCTCGGCGACGAACCCCGGCTCCGCGACCTGGCGCGCATCTACGCCGTCTATCAAGAGCGCCTCCAGGCCCAGGGTTGGGCCGACCGGGCCGGTCTGGGCTGGCTGGCGGCCGAGGCCCTGGAAGAGCGCGCCCCGCACGTGGCCCGGGACTGGCCTCTGCTCATCGTAGACGGCTTTGACAACCTGACCGAGGTGCAACTGACCCTGCTGCGCGTGCTGGCCGGCCGGGTGGGCGAACTCGTCGTCACCCTGACCGGGTCCGCCAATGAGACCCGCCCGCTGGCCCACCGCCGTTTTGCACAGACGCGCCGACGCCTGGAGGAGACCCTGGGAGTACCGGCCATCCCGCTGCCCGAAATCGCATCGCACGCGGCCCCAGCCTTGGCGCACCTGGAGGCCGCCCTGCTTCACAACCCGGCCGTCCAGGTAGAGGCCGCTGGCGCCGTGGATCTGGTCGCCGCGCCGGACCGGGCCGCCGAGGTGCGCGCTGCCCTGCGCTGGCTCAAGGCCCGGCTGCTCTCAGACCGCGATAGCCTACGTCCCGGCGAGGTGGCCTTGCTGGCCCGTGACGTGGCCCCCTACCGCCCCTTTATCCAGCAGACCGCCGCCGAGTTTGGGCTGCCGGTGCGGCTGGTGGACGGACTGCCGCTGCGCACCAACCCGGCCGTGGCCGCGCTCCTGGACCTGCTGCGCCTGATGCGGCCCGGCGCGGCGGCGGAACCGGCCCTCCCCCGCCGCCGGGTAGTCGAAGCCTGGCGCTCTCCCTATTTTGACTGGTCGGCCCGGCTCACCGCCGACCATGGCGCCGCCGACCACGGCGAATCGATTGGCATCGTCCCCGGCGACGCGGATACGCTGGACGCCGTGGCCCGCTGGGGCCGCGTCATCAGCGGCCTGGCCCAGTGGACGGAAATCCTCGATGACCTGGTCGCTGTCACCCCAGAGGAAACGGACGATGAAGAACGCGGCCGGCCCGGCGACGTGCCGGTCGGCCCGGCAGCCCAGGCGCTAAGAAAAAAGTTCGACCGCTTTGTCCAGCGCCTCACCCCACCCCCGGCCCAGCACTCGTATCGCGATTTCGTGGGCTGGCTGGAGGCCCTCATCGGCCCGGACCCCACGGCCGGCTCCCCGGACTATCCCCACCAGCCCGAGCCAACCGCCCTGCAGGTCGTGGACCGAGCCAGAACCGCGCCGGAAGCCATTGCCGAACGCGATGTGGCCGCGCTCCAAGCCCTCAAGGACGTCCTGCGCGGCCTGGTCTGGGCCGAGGAGGCCCTGGGCACGAGCGGACCGATAGACTATGCCCGGTTCCTCGACGAACTGGACGGCGCGGTGGACGCGACCTCATATCAGTTGCCGGTGCGTCCGGACCGTGACGAGGTCATCGTGGCCGACGTGATCCAGGCGCGCGGCGTCCCCTGGCGCGCCGTGGCCGTGCTGGGCCTGGCCGAAGGCGAGTTTCCGGCTACCCTGAGCGAAGACCCCTTTCTGCGCGACGCCGACCGAAAGGGCTTGCAGGCACTGGGACTGCCCCTGGACCTGCCCACCGCGAGCGCCGAGCACGAGTTCTTTTACGAGACCGTCACCCGGCCCCGCGATCGGCTGCTCCTCACTCGGCCGCGTCTGGCCGACAATGGCGCCGACTGGCCGCCCTCGACGTTCTGGGAAGAGGTGCGCCGGCTGGTCGACGTCGAGCCAGAGCGCCTGACCAGCGAGACCGTGCCCTCGCCGGCGCAGGCCGCGTCGTGGCCCGAGTTGCTGGAGAGCCTGGCTGCGCACCCTGATCAGGACGACGTGCGTCGCTGGGCCGAGCAGGCCGAGCCGGACCTTCTGGCAGCGCTGGATGCGGCCGTCGGCGTCCTGCACCTGCGACACGCGCGCGGTCACGGCCCGCACGACGGCGACCTGCACGACCTGACCGAGTTCGCCGCCTACTTTGGTCCCGACCGCGTCTGGAGCGCCAGCCGCCTGGAGGCCTATCGCGCCTGCCCGTTCTGGTTCTTTGTGGGTTACGTGCTCAAGCTGGAACCGCGCGCCGAGCCAACTGAGGGGCTGGACGCCCGCCAACTGGGCAACCTCTACCACCGCATTCTGGAGCACGTCTACCAGGCCGTTGACGATCCGGCCGACCTGGACCAACTCCTGACCGCGCTGCCGGCCGTCGCCGGGCGACTGCTGGACGAGGCCCCCCGGCGCGAGGGCTTTCGCGAGACGGCGTGGTGGACACAAACCCGGGCCGAGATACAAGAGAACGTCCGGCGCTCGCTGGTGGCCCTGGCCGAGTTGCCCGGCGCATTCGCCCCGCTGCAACACGAGGCCGTGTTCGGTCTCCAGGACCAGCCGCCGCTGGTCGTGCGCGACCGCGACCACGACGGCGACCGCGACGGCGACGACGTCTTTCGCCTGCGCGGGTTCATCGACCGGGTGGACCGCGACCCGGCCGGTCGGGTGCGCATCATCGACTACAAGACCGGCGGCCCGACCATGTTCACCAACAAGGCCGTCGCGGAAGGCAAAAAGCTCCAGTTGCCCCTCTATGCTCTAGCCGCCCGGGATGCCCTGGGCCTGGGCGAGCCGGTGGAGGGCTTCTACTGGCACGTGCGTCACGCCCAGGCCAGCGGGTTCACCCTGGGTGGTTTCCCTGGCACCGCCCGCCAGGGCAGGTGTGCCGGTGGCCCGGCAGCGGCGCTGGACGTAGCCGTGGAAAAGGCGTGGGAGGCGGTACGCAGCGCGCGGGCTGGCCATTTCGTGCCCCACTCGCCGGACGGCGGCTGTCCGTCATATTGCCCGGCGGCCGCGTTTTGCTGGCACCGCCAGGCCGGGTTTGGAGGCTGACCATGCGACACCCCATCGTCGTCCAGACCCGGCCCAGCGATGAACAGTGGTCAGCCATTCTGGCCCGGGGCTGCGACGTGGCCGTCACCGCCGGGGCCGGGGCCGGCAAGACCCGCACCCTGGTGGCCCGCTACCTCTCGCTCCTGGCCGAAGGGCTCCCGCTGCGCGCCGTCGTCGCCATCACCTTTACCCGCAAGGCCGCGCGCGAGATGCGGAGCCGGGCCCGCGACGAGGTGCGCCGCTCGCTGGGCGAGGCCCGGCCGGAGCTGGACCCGGTCGAACGCGACCGCTGGCAGCAGCTCTACACCGAGCTGGACGCGGCACGCATCGGCACCATCCACAGCCTGTGCGCCGAGATCTTGCGCGCCCACCCGGCCGAGGCCGGCCTCGACCCACGCTTTGAGGTGCTGGCCGAGGGCCAGGTCAGCGTCTTGCAGGCCCAGGCCATCGGCGAGGCCCTGGCCTGGGCAGCCGACGATGCCAAGGCGGTGGCCTTGTTCACCCTGCTGGGCGAGCAGGGCTTGCAGAGCACGCTGGAGACCTTGCTCAAGCAGCCGGCAGAGGCGGCGCAATGCCTGGCTGGTCCGTCCGATCCACTCTGGCCGGTCTGGGAAGCTGCCCTAATCCCGCCCCTGCGCGCGTTCGTGGACGACGACCAGGTGCATGCGGCATTTCGAGAGTTGCTGGCCCTGCGCGCCGACGGGGCTGTGGCCCGGGCCGAGACCGCCGGCGATGCCCTGGTCGCCCCCCTGCGCGATCTGCTGGCCCTCTGGGACGAGATCCACGCCGCCCGCCAGCAGGAAGATTGGTCGGCCATCTCGGCGCGCCTGGCGCCTTTGCGCCGGTCGATGAAACAGGCCGGCAGAGCCGCCAACTGGCAGCCGGCCGATCCCAAGTCTATCATCAGAGACTTGCAGGCGTTGTATGATACCCAATTGTCAGACTGGGTAGGTAAGGGGATCAACCTGGCGTTGGACCGGCAACTGGCAGAGGCCATGCCGGCCCTGCGACAGGTTTTGGCCCGGGCCCACGAGCGCTACACGGCCCTCAAGCGCGAGCGCCGTGCCCTGGACTATGACGACCTGGAGGGCGGCGCACTGGCGCTCCTGCGGGACCACCCGGCGGTGCGCGCCCACTGGCAGGCCGAGGTCCAGGCCCTCCTGGTAGATGAGTTCCAGGACACCAACGGCTGCCAGCGGGACCTGGTCGCCCTGCTCAACGGCGACGGCGCCAAGCTGTTCATCGTCGGCGACGCCAAACAGTCCATCTATCGCTTCCGGGGCGCCGACGTGACCGTGTTCCGCGCCGAGCGGGCGCGCATCGCGCAACAGGGCCGGTCCTTTGACCTGGCGACCTCGTATCGCGCGCACCGGGCGCTGGTCGCCGGGTTGAATGACCTACTGCGGCCGGTGCTGGGCGCCGGAGACCCGAGCCGGCCCTGGGTCGAGCCGTTCGCCCCATTGGAACATCACCGTGAGGAGCCCGGGGCCGGGTTCGGGCCGGCCTTTATCGAGCTGCACCTGACGGTGGGCAGCAAGGGCGGCGGCGCGCTGGACCGGGCAGATCGGAAGAGCACACG
>JAHJIN010000547.1 GCA_018823415.1 Chloroflexota bacterium
CTGTATGGTTTATGGTGCACTATAATCCGATACAGAAAGTATAGCCGAGATCCAGCCAGAATGGAAGACTGCCAGAGAGACCACCTGGGCCTATGTCCAGCGCGAAGCGCTTAGTTCAATGGACCTTATAGATTGTTTCCAGTAGACAATGAGGTATTAGTACGAAATTCCTATTCCGGTGATTCCAAAAACATGCTACAATATCCATAGTTGTGCAGAAACAGCCGTTGCCATTCATCGAGGGGAGATGGTCATGCAGCGGGTAGCGTGCAGTGCGCGAGCAGGCACAAGTCCTCGCGCCATAATTGCTTTTCGTCACGATAGGGGCCAAGGCATACAGGCGTAGTATGCCCGGCCCCGTTTTGTGTTTTTGAGCAAGGAGGGGCAACCGTGAGCGCGATTCCCAGGCACGTGAGACGGACCGTGTTCCAGGCGTTTTCTCTGGTGATGTGCGTGCTGCTGGTAGCGACGTCGCTGCCGCCGGCCACACAAGCCCGGCCGGCAGTGCATGAGACGGAGCAGCCGGGGTTGCGACTGCCGCTGGCACTGAAGGAACCGGCCGCCCAACTAACCCAGCAGGGCATATACACGGTATACCTGCCCCTGGTGGTCCAGAACTACCAGCCGCCGACGCCGACTATTGCGCCGGTATCTCCTGCCGCAGGCGGCGTGCTCGAGTCCGCCGATGGGCAGGTCGCCGTGTCATTTGCCCCCGGCGCCGTGACCCAGACCATCACCGCCACCTATACGCCGTTGTCCAGCATAGCCGGCATCCCGGCCAATCAGCACGTGGTGGGGACTGCCTTTTCCTTGCAGGCCCAGGCTAATGGTGTGCCCGTGGCGCGCTTTATCCCAGAAGTGGTCCCATACACCTATACTAACTCGGCGAATCATCCGCCCCTGACCGGCTATCTGGTGACCAACACCGTCATGATCACCATGACATATAGCCAGGATCAGGTGACCGGCCTGGTCGAGCAGCGCTTGCTCCTCCACTACCGCGACCACCACAACCGCTGGGTGCCCATGCTCACATTGGTAGATCCCCAGGCCAATATCGCGGTGGCTCCCACAGACCACTTTTCCGACTTTGCCTTGCTGGGGCCGACCACGAGCACCATCACCGGGACGTTGGTGATCCTGGACCCGGATCACGGCGGCGCTGACCCCGGCGGTCACGTTACCACCCCGACCGCCTACGCCATCGAAGAAAAAACGCTGAACCTGGACACGGCCCTGGCCTTGCGCGACTATCTGGAGACTTGCGGCGTCCAGGTCCTCATGACCCGCGAGGACGACAGCACGGTGGCCCCGGCCCTGCGCGCCCAATTCATCCAGCAAAATAACCCGGACCTGGCCCTTACCATCGCCTACAACGTCCTGACCACTGAGATGAGCGACTTTTTTGGCGGTCCCCTGGCCCTTGCCGACGGATCCAAGCTGGCCGACTGGGACCTTGGCATCCTGGCGGCTGATACTGTTTACGATACCACGGCTCTGCCCATCAACCGAGGCGTGCAGGACGCCCGCACCTGGCGCGGCGGCGTCTACCTGCCGACCCATGTCCCTGATACCCTCTATACCCAGATCGAACTGGCCTTTATCGACAGCTATAACGACCGGGGGGTCATCGATGAGCAGCCCGAGTTGTTCGCTTGTGCGGCCTATGACACTATTGTGACCCAGCTGGAGTTGACCGCCTGTCTGCCCTGTAGCCAGGTGCGCCACGACGAACGCTTTGATCGCACCCTGGGCGTGAACCAGTGGAGCCGCTACACCGCCCAGGGCGTGAATCCGGTCACCGGCAACCAGTTCCAGTGGTCGCGCGACCTGTTCGTGCCCGGTGTGGGCCTGAATGTGGACATTGTCCGCTACTATAACTCGCAGACCGACGAGGCTGGCTTGTTCGGACGCGGCTGGTCGTCCCTGTATGACATGAAGCTCGATTTCTTAGCCGATGGCGCGATCCAGGTCAAGTATGCCGACGGCCACCGCGCTGTCTTTCAACCGGGTGCTGGCGGCTACCAGGCGCCGGCTGGTGTCTTTGAGGCCCTGGCGGCCGAGGGCGGCAGGTACGTGCTCACCACGCCGGATCAGATCCGCTTTACCTTTGACGGCGCCGGCGTCCTGCAATCCATTGCTGACGAGATGGACAATGCCATCACGCTGTGCTATGCCGGCGTGTATCTGGACCGCATCGAGGATGCCGGTGGGCGCATCTTCGATGTGCAGACCGACGGGGCTGGGCGTGTCACGCATATCATCGACCCATCCGGGCGTGTTGTCACCTATACCTATGGCATCGTCAGCCAGCAGTGCACCGACTATTTGCGGGGCCCGCGTGGTGAGCTATCGACCGCTGATACCCCGGACCTGTTGAGCATGACTGATGCCAACGGCGGCATTACCGGCTACGAGTACGACCCCACCAACGGCTATCTCCAATATGCCACTGACCCAGAAGGTATCACCTACCTGGATAACGTCTATGCGCCTGACGGCAAGGTGAGCGAGCAAAAGAACGGCAACCAGGACCAGGGTTCCTGGGAGTACAAGCTGGAAGAGATGCAGGCCATCTTTACCGACAACGAGGGGAACAAGACCACCTACTTTTTCGATTCCAAGTATCGTGTCATCGAGGAAAAAGACGCCCTGGATCAGAGTACCAAATACGAATACGACGACAACGACAACATTATCGCCATGACAGACAAGCAGGGCAACACCTGGCGCTATAGCTATGACGCCCGAGGCAACATGCTCACCCGCACCGACCCGCTGGACCAGTGGTCGCTCTATGACAGCGACGTGACTACCTGGACCTATGACGACAAGAACAACGTCACCAGCATGACTGATGCCCTGGGCAACATCTGGACCTACAAGTACGATGACAAGGGTAATCCGACGGAGGTGAAGGAACCGAACGGCGCGCGCACCACGGCCGAATATAACGTCAAGGGTCAGATGACCAAGCTTGTGGACGCCGAGGGCCGGGTCACCGAATTTGACTATGACGAGCACGGTAACCGCATCGAGACCCGGGACGCCGAGGGCGGCTGGACCCGGTCCACCTACGACGACGCTGGCCACGAACTGGCCCGCACCGAATGCCTGAACCCGCCGGCTTGCACTCGGACTCGCACCACCACGAACGAGTACGACGGCAACGGCAACGTCACCAAAACCATCGACCCGATGAACGAGAAGACCACCTTTGAGTACGACGGCAATAACATGCTCAAGAAAAAGGTGGACCGGCGCGGCGGCATTTGGGAGTACGACTATGACGATAACCTGAACCTCAAATGGCAAAAGGACCCCCTGAACCGCATCTGGGAATACACCTATAACAAGATGGACAAACGGCTCACAGCCAAAGACTCCCTGGGCCGCATCACCAAGTTCCAGTACGACGACATCTACCGGCTGGAAAAGGTCATCAACCCCAAGCTGGACGAGTACAACTATGAC
>JAHJIN010000548.1 GCA_018823415.1 Chloroflexota bacterium
AGGTTCAGCCCGTCCAGTGTGTTCGCCGGTCGAGTGCTCCAACTGTGCAGATATGATTATTCGCAACCATTTGAGTGAGAATCATGCCATCCGATGCCGTTTTCCAACGAATCGCATTTGATTGCACAACCGTTACGTTAGTTCTTGTCAATCGTCGCCCGATGCCGCGTAGAACGGCGTCTGTTGGTCCCAGAAATGCGGACTGGCACAACCCACACACCCATGCCCGGCCCCGATGGGCCAGCAGGTGCCGTCGTTCCACTTGACCGTGGGGCAATTGTGCTTGGTCTCTGGCCCCTTGCAGCCCATCCTTCTCAGGCACCAGCCCTGCCGGTGCCCCTGGTCGCCCCAGGCCAGCACATACTGGTCCCGCTCGTAGTAGCGGTGGCGCTCGCACCGTTCGTGGATCTCGTCGTGATAAGCAAATGTGGGACGCCCGCTTCCGTCTCGCGACGGCAACTGGTTGTAGGTGATCAGATAGACGATGGTCGCCACGAGATTGACGACGTTGGCCGGGCAGCCGGGCAGGCTCACCAGGTTCGCCAGGCCGGGCACGGCGTCTCGAACCCCCACAGCCCCGGTGGGATTGGGGTACGCAGCAGCCAGGCCACCGTCATGGGCGCACGCCCCCATGGCCACGGTCGCCCGGGCCTGACCGCACACCTCCTGCACGATGCTGAGAGCCGTGCGGCCGCCGATGGTGCAATAGCCGCCATTGTTCGCCGTGGGGATGGCGCCCTCTACCACACAGATGTATTGCCCGGCGTGGGACTGGAGTGTATCGGCCCGCGACTTTTCGGCCATGAACCCAGCCGGCACCATCAGCGTCTCGTGATAATCCACAGACAGCACGTCCAGCACAATGTCGGTGATGCTGGGGTCGGTGGCGCCGGGCACGAGCGGGTCTGGCCGGCGACAGGCGCGCAGGAACGATTCCGAGTCACCGGTGCAATCCTGGAATTCAAGCCAGATCACCGGCAGGCGTGGCGCGGTGGCCAGCGCAGTGGCAATCGTCTTGGCTGCACCGACCGGCAACGCCAGAACGGCGGCCATCGTGCCGCAGAACTTTAGAAACTGGCGGCGGGAAACGCCGCGTTCGGCCAGCAAATCGATGATGGGTGATTGGTTGTCCATCGGTTTCCTCCTGACTGCGAGATTGGGGATTGTACGATGCAGGATACCATAGCGGCCTGGTAAATACCATACACATCTGCCCTTATTTTTCAGTGACAGACGGATCGGGTTGTATTGTGCAATAGCCATTTAGGTGTTATAATCTGTACCAAGGGCACTCGTATGGTGAGGAGGAACGGAACGATGGAAACCACGCTGCGAATTCTCCTGGCCGATCCCCACGAGGTGGTGCGCGTGGGATTGCGGGCACTCGTCGAGCAACAGCCGGGCATGAAGGTGGTAGGGGAAGCCAGCACTACTCAGGAGGCAGTCCTGCAGGCCGAACGGCTGGCACCCGACCTCATCGTGGTGGACGCCCAGCTACCCGGTCTGGAAGCTTGCCGGGAGCTCAAGGCTTGCTGGCCGCAGAGCAAGGTCATCATCCTCGCTGCGCTTTTGAACTATGAGTCTCTCTTTGACGCCATCACGGCCGGCGCCGATGGCTATGCCCTCAAGCAGACTGATGCCGCGGATCTGGCCGAGACGCTAAGACGAGTGGCCTATGGCGAGACCTTGCAAGACCCGTCCGTGGCAGATCGGGCGTTGGTCGGATTGCGAGAAGCCCGCCAACAAGACCGGGCCGCCGCCTTTTCGACGCTGACGACGCAGGAAATCCAGATCCTGGCGCACGTGGCCGAGGGACAAAGCAGCCGAGAGATCGGAGAGGCTTTGTATCTGAGCGAGAACACGGTGCGTCATTATGTCAGTGAGATCCTGGGCAAGCTACAGCTAAGCTCTCGGGCGCAGGCGGCAGCCTATGCGATCCGCAACCGCATCCGAGATTACCTCTAAGCCCGGTGAATTGGCCGTTCCTCCGGCCCAGTCGTGCGCTTGCGCCTTTGACTAGCCTGTGGTATACTCTAGCCAGTTCGCCCCTGTAGCTCAGCGGATAGAGCAGCGGCCTCCGGAGCCGTGTGCGGGCGTTCGAGTCGCCCCAGGGGTACCACTCATACCAGAACAGGCCCCATTTGCGGGCCTATTTTCACACCAGGAGCACAACATGGCCAAGAAAAAGACCCGTCGCCAGATGCCGCCGCGCCGCCCTCCGCAGCGACAAGTGCTGCCCCCGCCGCCGGCCGGGGCAGCCACGATGCCCCAACCAGTCCGGTCCCGAGAGTCGCGGTTTGTGACTACGTCCCGGGCCGCAGAGCCCACAAACTGGGCCCACGAGTATCGCTATGTGATCCAGGACCTCAAACGCATGGCCTTGACCTCGGCACTCATGTTCGCCCTATTGTTTGGGTTGGCTCTCGTGGTGCCTTTGTTCCTCCGCTAGACAAGAAACCCGCCAAACAAAAGAGGGCCACTGGCCCTCTGTTTTGTTTGTTTCGTCTCGCTTGGTAGCCTTAACCCGGCGACAGCCTTTGCTGGCGCAGCCAACCCAATGCCGCCAGAACGCCCCACGCCAGGAGCCAATGAACCAGTACCAGCACCCATAGATTCCCAATCTGCACAAACAAAAAGGTGCTGATCCAGGCCAGGCTGGCGACCAGGACCCAATCCTCCACGCCGGCCAGGGTGCGCAACCGGGCACGCAGGCCTACATCGCCATACCATTCCAGCCCCACCACGATCAGTCCCAGAAACGCCCCCATCGTGGCCCCGGCCGGGTCATCGCGCAACAGGTCCATGGCCCAGGCACGATAAAAAGCCCAGTGCGTTTCCAGGTACACGGCCTGCAGCAGCAGGTGCGCCCAGCCCCACGGCTGCCGCAGCGCCGCAATGGCCGCGTCGAGGGGCTGATACGCCGGTGTCGTGGCAGCCGATGCGCCGCGCCAGCGTTGTACCGGGAGCCTGGACACGAGCCGTTGATAACGCCACCAGAACCAGACCAGCAAGACCAGGGCAACCGCCGCCAGCAGGCTGCCCATGCCCAGTGCCCCGGCCCAGTCCAGGGCCAGTATGCCGGCGATCAGTGTCAGCGGGCCGGTGAGCAACTCGCCGGCGACGGGCGTGCCGCGCAGGCCCATCAGCCGGGGGGATACCACGCCCTGGATCAGCGCCAGATACGGAATGCCGATGTAAAAACAAAAGCGGCCCAGCGCCCTTGCCCCCGGCAAGAAGCGTTCGAGCCGCCACGCGGCGATCTGTTGTCTCCCACGAACACGCCAGGCAACCCAGTACCGCTCCATCGCCAGCGCCCAGGTTACCAGGTCGTGCAGCAATACTGAAATGATCACCCAATACGTGAGTGTAGACACTGCCAGCAACCTGTGCGTTCAGCGCAACAACGGCACAGCGATGGTAATGAGTGTGCCCTGCCCCGGCGCGGACTGAACAGCAAAGATACCGTTCAACCGCTCGGCGCGTTCGCGCATGTTCAACATTCCCAGACTGCCCCGTTTGTCATAAGACGCTTCCATCGCTGCCACGTCAAAGCCCTTGCCGCGATCCTCAATCTCGAGCAGCAGATTTTCGTCCCGCACACCCAGGCGCACCCAGATGTCTGGCGTGCCGGCGTGCTTTTTGGCGTTATTGATTGCCTCCTGGACGATGGTAAACACGCTGGCTGCCAGATTCGAGTCCAACTCGGGCAGCTCTTCGGCCTCGACGATCACGTTTAGCGCATCGGTCTCGCGCAGTTTTTCCGCATATTGGTGCAGGGTAGAGGTCAGGCCCTGCGTCTCCAGGCTTACGGGGCGCAACTGGAACAACAGCGTGCGCACTTCTTTGGTCGTCTGCCGGGCAATGTCCTCCAGCAAGCGTAACTCGTCCTTGACGCGCGTGGGGTCCCGGTCTAACAAGCGGCGAATAAAGTCGGTCTTCATCACGATGGCAGCCAGGCCCTGCGCCGGGCCATCGTGCAAATCGCGGGCCAGTTGATGACGCGCCTCTTCTTCGGCGTCAATGATCCGGTCCCGCTCCTCGGTCAGGCTCTGGTACAGCATCGAGTTCTGCAAGGCGATAACTGCTTGGTTGATGAGGCCCTGTAACAGGTTCAGTTGCGCCGGCGAATACGTTTGCTGGTCACGACTGGCAATGACTACCACGCCGAATAGCTCAAAGCCGGCACGCAAGGCCAGGCACAGTGCGGTTTGCATCTCGTTGAGGGCCATAAACTGCCCCAAGCCGGGGTCCCGGCCCGGGTCTTGCACCGTCAATACCTCGGCCCCGGCCAGCACCCGACCCACACCTCCCCCGATGGTGGCCCGCAGCACCCGCTCACGATCCCGAACCAACAGATTCTGAGATGACACCACCCGTAGCTCTTCGCCCTGACCGCCAAAGAGCAACACAAACCCCACGGAAAAGTCCACAAACCGGGCCAATTCGGTCAGGATGGCCTCTAGCACACGCTCATAGTTCATGGTCGAGCGCAGCGTGGCCGCCACGTCATAGGCGGCCTGGATCCGCTCATAAGCCCCTTCCAGTTGTTTCTGGGTGTCGGCCACGCGGCGTTGTATCTGCACCAGCCGGCGATGTTCTTGCCAGGCCCACACGCTCAGCGACACGGATATCATCACAAATCCCAGGGCATATGGTACGCTATCAACCAGAATCTTGATCAGGGTGTCCAGATCGATCTGCGGTTCCTGAAGTAGAGCCACGACAATGTACGAAAGAATCGCCAACAGTGCTGCCAGGAGGCTATATCCAAAACCGGAGCGCAAGGTGATGAACAAAAGGGGCAGGAATATCAGCAAGAGAAACGGGCTGTGCGTGCCGCCGGTCAGGGCGATCAGGCCAAAGATGAACGCCCCGTCCAGGAACAGGGCCAAGGTAGACAAGATCGGCGGAAAGCGGCGAGCCACCAGCAGGATCGTCAGCAGCCCATTATAGATCAGGGCCGCGCCCAACAGGGGTAACACCAGATCGAACTCGGCGTGGAGATATTGCCCAATGGCATAGATGACCAGAACGACTAGCAGGACAAGCCAGCGTACACTTGTCACGACACGCTCGGCCATGTCTGGGGTACGGGGTCGATCCATTACGATCTCTCCAACGAGCGCTAGTAAAAAAGCCGCCCAGTGGCGGCTCGTGCGTGGTGGGCGGGATAGGACTCGAACCTACGACCTCACGGATGTGAACCGTGCGCTCTGACCAGCTGAGCTACCCGCCCTTGCGCGGGCTATTATACCACAAGGTCTTGCCCAGGGCAAGGGCATTGCGCCCTGGCGCCCAATTTTCTCAGACGCCAGACCTAGTCCCGCCGCCGTTTCTATCCCTCAACATGGTAAAAAAGTACTATTTGCTGCCCCGGCGCGTAAAATTAAGGTTAAAACCTTTGACCAAGTCCAGATACTCTGATATACTCTAGTATATCAGAGTACAAACCGGCACAAACGCCAGGTAGATGATACGGGCCGAGATGGGAATTCTGCACGTGCGTACCATCAGACAAGGAAGAGGAAAGATGGATGATCTGGTAACAGTCCAAGAAGTGGCCCACTATCTCAAAATGAGTCCCCAGACGATCTATCGTTTTGCCCAGCAGGGACGCATTCCGGCTCTCAAGGTCGGCAGTCGCTGGCGCTTTCGCTTGACCGACATCGAGGGCTGGTTACAGCAGCAAAAAGACGAGCCCACCTCGATTCTGGTGGTCGATAGCCACACCGACAGCCACCGTCTGTTTGATGGCCTGCTGGCAGACGGAGGCTACCAGATCACCACTGTGTGTAGTGGCACCGAGGCGTTGCGGGCGATTCAACAGCGCCACTACGCGCTGGTGTTTCTGAGCCTGATGATGCCCGATATGAATGGTCTGGACATGCTGCAAGAGATGCGCGAAATCGGGCGCGAGCTGCGGATCGTGATCATGGCCGGACAGCAAGACAGCGATCTGCTCGAGCAAGCTCTACGCTTGGGACCTTTTACAGTATTACCCCGACCGTGTGGCGGCGACCAGATTCGCAACACCATCAGCATGTTGATGGACTAGCACGCCACATATCTGATTCAAACGAGGCAAAACCGTGACCAAACCCAAGATCCTGTATATCGAAGACAATGCCGACAATCGCATGCTGGTAAGGCGTGTGCTCGAAGTGGAGGGATACCAGGTGATCGAGGCTGGCAACAGCACAGCGGCCCTGGACTTGTTGACCGCGGAAACCCCGGACCTGATCCTGATGGACATCAACTTGCCCGAGGTCGATGGCTATACCCTCACCGGCCAATTGCGTCGCCGTGCCGATTTGCGCGAGGTACCCATTATCGCGCTCACGGCCTATGCGCTCAAAGGCGACCGCGAGCGGGCCCTGGAATCGGGTTGTGATGGGTATATCCAAAAGCCCATCGATGTGGACCTGCTGGGTGAGCAGATCGCGGCGTTCCTAGAGTGCAAACCGGGAACCTGAGCAAAACAGTTGGAGGTTCTTATGGCTGTCAAGCCCGAGGAAGCACACATCCTCGTTGTAGAGGACAACGTATACAACTATCAACTCCTGAACAGGCTGTTGGCCTTTTTGGGCATCAAGGACATTCAGTGGAAGAGGTCGGGCAAAGAGGTACTCGAGTTTGCCGACAGCCTGGAGCAGGTGGACCTCATCTTGCTGGACATCCATCTTCCTTACGAAGATGGCTATTCGGCCCTGGCCAAGCTGCGGGCGCATCCCCGTTTTGCCAACACCACCGTGGTAGCCGTCACTGCCGAGGCCACCGAGGAGAACATGGAACGCGCGCGCCAGTCTGGGTTCAATGGCTTTATCGGCAAACCCATAGACCCCGACCGCATACCCACCCAGATCGAGATGCTGTTGCGCGACGAGGGCGTGTGGGACGTGGGGACCCTGCGGTTATCCTCTCGGATGACCTAGCTTATCATGAACGGCCGCACCCAGCAACCAGGCAGTTCGATCACCGGTCTGCGCGGTGGGTTGGGCCGCACGTTGCTTACCGCTTTTCTCTTGCTGGCCATTGTCCCACTGGGCATTAATGCCTGGCTGGCGATCAACTATACCGGGCAAGAGATGCGCCGGGTCACTCAGGAGCAACTTGATGCTATTGTAACGATCAAAATAGCCCAGATGGATGGCTGGCTGGCGCACCAGGACCGCGAGTTGGCCGAGGTTAGCGCCATACTAGCCGCAGAACCGGCCACCAGCACGCTATTTCAGACCCAGCCAGAGGCCCCGGCTTATGCTGCAGCCGAGGCACAAATCCATCAAACGCTCACGCAGGCGCTGCAGCAACAAGACGGCTTCCGGGCGTTTCAACTGGTACGCATCACCGAGGAACGCCCTCCGGCGGACCCGCTGCTCACTGTCTCACGGGGGTCCACCGATGACACCTGGTTGGCCTATCGGGAAGCCCTGATCCCAAACCCCGGCGAGCCAAGCCTGGGATTGCTCGTCGGCTACCTGGACGCGGCCCCCTTGATCGCCCAGGTGGAGCATACGCCGGAACTGCAATCTACGGGCCGGGCCTACCTGGTAACGGCAGATGGGGTGCTCCTGGGTGCGCCAGACGTACGCGCCATCCAGATCCCAACCGTGCAGGCCGGCGACCGAGGCAGTGCCTTGTACCAGAATGACCAGGGCCAACCGGTGGCCGGTGCATATGGGTGGTATCCCGCGCTGAGTCTCACCGTCGTCGTGGAGCAATCCCAGCACGCGGCATTTGCCCCGGCCGAAAACCTGGCGACGCTGCTCATTGCCAACACCCTGGTCGTCGCCCTGCTGACCACCGTACTGGCGGCAGTGCTAGTCCGACGCATCACCCGGCCCATCGTGACCCTGACCGTGCGCGCAGTCCAGATCGCCGAGGGGGATTTCTGGCAAGCAGTGCCGGCCGTGACCCGCCGCGACGAGATTGGTATCTTGGCTCAGGCCTTTACCATCATGACTGAGGAACTGCGCCGGTCTTATGAGCACCTGCAAAACACCGTCACCGAACGAACCAAACAACTCCAAGAAGCCAACCGCCAGTTGCAGCGCTACGCCATGCGACTGGCCCTGAGCGCCGAAATCGGTCGTATTGCTACGGCCATCCTGGATCCCGCCACACTGCTGGAACAGACCACTCGTTTGATTTGCGAAAGCTATGGATTCGCTCATGTGGGCATCTTTTTGCTGGACGAAACCGGCCAAGCCATTATCCTGCGCTCAGACGCTCATGCCAGCCCCGACGAGGCAGCCATGATTCCACGCCGAGTTCTGGTTGGTGACGGAACCGTCATAGGCCAATCTGCCGCCGATGGCCAGGCACATCTCACGCACCCCACGCCAACCCGGGTCGAATTGGCCGTGCCCCTGCGGACTGGACCCAAGACGCGGGGCGTGCTCGCCATATACACCGATGGGTCCAACAACCTGATCGAACACGACATCCGGGCCTTGCAAAGCCTGGGCGATCAGATCTGTGTCGCCATCGTCAACGCCGAAACATATGCCCAGGAACAAGAGACCACACGCAAGCTGCGGCAGCTCGAACACTTGCGGGTACAGTCGTTTGGGTCCATCTCGCACGAACTTGCCACCGCCCTGAACTCGATCATTGGCTTTTCCCGGCTGATCCTCAAAGGCGTGGATGGACCGCTCACAGACTTGCAACGCACAGACCTGACCGCCATTCATCAGAGCGGCCACCATCTGTTGAGTATGATGGACAATGTCCTGGATCTGGTCGAATTGGAGCGCGGCACGGTGCCTCTCAATTGCCAACCAACAGATGTCGCGGTTCTGATCGATAACGTCCTGACGGCTACCCAAAACCTGACCGCCGATCGACTTGGGCCATTACTCAGCGTGGTAGACCCTGATCTGCCCACCATATCCTGTGACGCGGACCGATTGCTCCAGGTGCTGATCCATCTGATCGCCGAGGCGACTGAATCAGCCGAAACCGTAATGATTTCGGCCAGCCTGTCCACCGTCCCGGAACGAAACGGCATACTGATCCGCATAGCCAGCCTGTCGATAGAGACCGCGACATTGCCCTCTGCCTTGACCGTACCTATCGGTGGTGACATGGTCTGGGACGAAGAAGGTGCCAGCCTGGGCCTGGCCTTGAGCAAGCGCATCGTAGAACTGCACGAAGGGCGTTTCTGGACCCAGGTGGTGGCCGGGGGCGATCGAATCTATGCGATCTTGTTGCCCGTGGCCCCCACTGACGCCCGGCCGATACCCGGCTCCCCACCAGCGACATCACAGCCAGCGCTAGCCACTAGTGAGATGGAGGCTATCCAAGTATGAGCAACCCCAAGCACACGCCAACATTGCAACCAGATGAGGATCTGTATCGCCTGCTTTTGAGCAGCATCCAAACGCCGGTGCTGGCCCTGGATGAGGACATGACGATCCTCTATTGCAACGAGGCCTATGCCAAGTTTATCGGCTTACCTCTGGCTGAGATAGAAAGCCAAAACTTGTTGGCCTTGTTTCCGCACCTTGTGGGCTCTCCTTCGCACCAGGCTTATTTGCAGGTGCTCGAGACCGGCCAGACCCAGCAAGCTGGGGGCCGGCTAGGCGACCGCATCATCCGCGCCACCGTGTACCGCACGCCGTGGGGCATCCTGTCCATCGCCGAAGACGTTACCGAGCACGAGCAACTGCTGCGCACCCTGGAGCGTCGGGCACTCCAGCTCCAGACAGCCGCCGAGGTATCTCAGGCTGCCAGCAGCATCCTGGATCCTGACGAACTGGTCCAGAACGTGGTGGATCTGGTGCGTGAGCGCTTTGACCTGTATTATGTGGGTTTGTTCCTGGTGGACGACGAGGGCGAAGCACCGGGCAAGTGGGCCGTACTGCGAGCCGGCACTGGCCCGGCCGGCCAGCAAATGATCGCCCAGGGTCACAAGCTGGAAGTTGGCGGCGATTCCATGATCGGCTGGTGCATCGCCAACCGCCACGCCCGCATCGCCCTGGATGTCGGCGCAGAAGCCGTCCGTTTTGACAATCCCGCACTCCCCCAGACCCGCTCCGAACTGGCGTTGCCCCTGATCAGCCGGGAACAGGTCATTGGCGCCATGACCGTGCAAAGCGAAGCCCCGCAAGCCTTTACCCCCGAAGACATCGACAACCTGCAAACCATGGCCGACCAACTGGCAACGGCCATCGAGAATGCCCGGCTCTTTGCCAACGCGCAGCGTGCGCAACAGGAGGAACAACGCCGGGCCGCACAGCTAACCGCCCTCCTGGACAATATCCCCGATACCATCTATTTCAAGGATACCGCCTCGCGCTTTACCCTAATCAACCCGGCCCAGGCGCAGGCATTAGGCATCGCCGACCCCCAAGAGGCCGTCGGCAAGACCGACCTGGACTTTTGGGCAGAAGAATCGGCTCAGACGGCCTATGCCGACGAACAGCAAATCGTGGCGTCCGCGCAACCCATGATCGGACAGGTGGAAAAGATCGTCAGAAAAGAAGATGGTCAGGTTCACTGGTTCTCGGCTACCAAGATCCCCCTGATCGATGAGGCGGGACAGGTAACCGGCCTGGTGGGCATCTCCCGAGACATCACCGACCTGCAAACCGCCCAGGAAGCAGCCCAACAGCACGCCCAGGAGCAGGAAGGGCTGGCCAAGATCGCCGCCCTGGGTAGCTCAACCCTCGACCTGGACAAGCTGCTGACCCAACTGGTGGGCGAGACAGCCAGGCTGGTTGGCGCGCAGACCACCGTGCTCCTGCTGCTGGACCAGGAGGAAAAGGCGCTGATAGGTCGCTATTTTTCCACCGACGGTCAGCTCACTATCCTGCCGGAAGAATGGCACATTCCGCTGGACACACCCGGCTTTGAGCACAGCATCTTTGCCCGGGGCAGCGCCTATTTCTCCAACCAGGCAGAAACCGACCCGAACATCATCCCCGCCTATCGGCTACACATGGACTACTTGAAGGTCAAGACCTTTTGCGGCGTGCCGCTGCGGGTAAGGGACCGCAGCATCGGCGAGTTGTACCTGGTCAACCGGCCCGGGGGCTTTGGACCAGATCAATTGCGGGTGCTTCGCACGGCCGCCGACTATGCCGCCACCGCCATCGAAAACGCCCGGCTATTTAACCAAACCCAGACAGCTCTGGCCGAAGCCCAGGCACTCTACCGCGCCGGACGTTTTCTTATCTCCTTTGAGCACGTTGACCAGGTGTTGCAGGCCGTGGTTGATGGTGTGGCCGAGGCATTGCCCGCCAACCGGGTAGCACTGATCGCCTTTGACCAGGCCCGGCGCCAGGTGACCAACTTTGCCAAGGGCGGGCCCGGCTCTGACCAGATCACACAGGTGCCTTTTGAAGAATTGTGGGACGGCTTGAGCGGTTGGGTATTGCGCGAGTTGACGCCAGCACTGTCGCCCAAGGGTGTTCCAGACCCACGCGAGAGCCCAGATGTGCAGCAACGCCGGGCCGGGACCGACTGCGGGGCGATCATCGTGACTCCCCTCTATCACCGTGGTGAGACCCTGGGTACCCTGACAGCCATCAATCGGGCCGACGAACCCGATTTTACACAGCGAGATATAGACCTGATGGAGGCCCTGGCCAACCAGGCTGTCGCCGCCATTAGAAACGCCCAGTTGTTCGAGGAGCGCACCCGGCGTACCGAAGAACTGGCCGCCCTGCGCGAGCTGTCGCTGGAACTGGTGGAGGCCCAGCATGACCGCAAAGCCATGCTTACCCTCATCTCAAGCCAGGCCATGACCTTGCTCAATGCCGATGGGGGCGGTGTGTGGCTGTGGGACAAGAGCACCCAAGAACTGGTGCTGGAGCATACTATCCAGGTGGGCGATATTGACCTGACCGGGCGCAGGCTCAAGCCGGGCGAAGGACTGGTCGGCCGCGTCTTGGTGGAGAAACAACTCCAGGTGATTGACGACTATCAGGCCTGGGCAGACCGGCCGGCGCACTGGGACGATGCGCCATTCCATGCTGCCCTGGGTGTACCCTTGCTCTGGCAAAATCAGGCCATCGGCGTGCTGGCTGTCACTCGCAGTCAAACCCAGCAACCTTTTGACACCATGGATCAGCGCCTGTCCGAACTACTGGCTGGCCAGATCGCGGTCTTTGTCGAAAACGCCCGGCTCTTTCAGGAACGCGAGCGGCGCATCGCCGAGTTGGATGCCATCAACCGCATGGGCCAGGCCCTGGCGCTGGCCCTGGAGCCAGACGAGTTGTTGGCGGCCGTGCACGAGCACGTCCGTCTGCTCTTTGACACAACCAACTTTTACATCGCCACCTATCGGGAAGGCAGCGACGAGTGGACCGCCGTCTTTGATATCGAGAACGGTGAACGACTGCCGCGTTCCCAGTACGACGTGAGAAGCGGGCTTACCGGCCACATCATCCGCACCGGCCGGCCGGCCTTGTTCCGCACGCAGCAAGAGGCGCTCGCATTTGACCAGGAACACGGCCTCGCAGCGGTGGGACCACCGCCCAAATCGTGGCTGGGCGTGCCGCTCATTGCCGCCGGCAAGGTCGTGGGGGTGATGGCCATCCAGAGCTACGCGCAGGAGCAGCTCTACGACGAGCGCGACCTGACCATCTTTTCCACTGTGGCAAACCGGGCCGCAGCGGCCATCGAAAACCTGCGCCTGCTGGAAGAGACCCGCCACCGGGCGCAAGAGATGGAGGTCATCAACGATGTGGGGCGCACCCTCACCACCATGCTCGACCCCGACGAGGTGCTCCGCCAGATCGTAGATACCACCAAGGAACGCTTTGGACATTACTTTGTGGGGTTGGCACTGGTAGAGGACGACCAGATTGCCTTCCGATACGGCAGCCTCATGGGCGATACCGGCGTTCGGATGGAACCCGGCGGCGTGGTTCTGGACCTGCACGGCCCCGGCCTGAACCCGGAGGCCGCCCGAACCGGCCAACCAATCCTGGTCGGTGATGTCCGCGCCGACTCGCGCTTTGTCCAGGCGCTCGGGTTGCCAGGCACTCGCTCCGAACTGGTGGTACCCATCGAGGTCAAGGGGCGAGTCATCGGCACCCTGGACGTGCAAAGCGACCGATTGCACGCCTTTGACGAGACCGACGTGGCCCTGCTCCAATCCCTGGTGAGCCAGGCCGGTGTGGCCATCGAGAATGCCCGCCTGTTTCAGGAACGCCAGCGGCGCATCACCGAGCTGGCTATGCTCAACGAGATCGGCCAGGCTGTCTCGGCCACCCTAGAGTTGGACACTCTGCTGGATACGGTGCTCAAGCAGGTCAGCCGCCTCTTTGACACGACCAACTTTTACGTGGCCATGTACCGGGCAGACACAGACGAATGGGCCTCACCCCTTCACCTGGAGCACGGCGAGCCCCAGCCGGTGATCTGGCGCAAGGTCCAGGCCGGGCTCACCGGCTATATCATTCGCAATCGCCAATCGCTGCACTTTGAAACTACAGCGGCCGTCCGTGCCTTCCAGCAATCTCAGGGGATCGCAAGCATTGGCCAGCAGGCCCTATCCTGGATGGGCGTGCCCCTTATCGCCGCCGACAAGGTGGTGGGCGTCATGGCTATCCAGAACTATCAGCGGGAGCACCTCTATTCCGAGCAGGACCTAGCCCTCTTTTCCACTGTCGCCGATCGGATAGCCATTGCCCTGGAGAATCTGCGCTTGCTGGACGAGGCCCGCATCCACGCCGCCGAATTGGCGACATTGAACGAGTTGGGTCAGGCCCTTGCCGCCCGCCTGGACGTGGACCAAGTGCTGGAAGAAACCTATCGCGGCGTCTCGCGCCTGGTGGATACCACCAACTTTTATATCGGCCTCTACAATCCCCAGACCCACGAGATCACCTTCCCCTTGAATGTCACCGAATCCGTGATCGAGAAAGCAATGGTCACAATACCGGCAGACCAGGGCATCTCGGCGTACGTTCTGCGCCACCGTACCAGCGTGCTCATCAAGACTGGTCTTGCCGGATGGTTGCAAGAGAATGGCGTCGAACTGGTCGGCGAACCAGGTCGCTCGTGGCTGGGCGTGCCATTGATGATCGGCGACCAGATGCTGGGCCTGATGGCCGTGCAGGACTTCAAGTCCGACTATGTCTACGACGAGCATGATCAGGACATGCTCACCGCCATCGCCAGCCAGACCGCCATCGCCATCCAGAACGCGCGCCTGTTCGAAGAGGCGCAGCAAAGCAGCGAACTCTTGGGCGAGCGAGTCCAGGAACTGGACGTGTTGAACGACATTGGCCGCCAGATAGACCAGACGCCGCCGGTATCCGAGTTTCTGCAATGGGTGGCCGGGCGCATTCCATCGGCCATGCGTTACCCCACAGCCTGCACGGCGGCTATCGAATATGATGGCGCGGTTTACGGATCGCCGGAAGCGGTGAACCTGCCCAACCAGATCGTGCAGAGTGTGCGAGTAGGCGACCAGGTGGCAGGCCAGGTCTATATCGCCTATCGCGAGCACTACGAATTCCCGGACGGGGCCAGTGCCCTGATGGGAGACATTGTCCGACGGGTCAGCGGCTACATCGAGAACCGCCGCCTGGTGGAGCAAACCCAAACTCGGGCGCAAGAACTGGTCGTGCTGAACGAACTGGCCCGGGCACTCTCCGCCAGCCTCAGCGTGGACGACGTGCTGGCAGAAGTCCATCAGGGCGTCTCCCATCTGGTAGACACTGCCAATTTCTACATCGCGCTCCACGATCCAAAAGAAGCGGTGAACCGGTTTGTCTTTCAGGCCACCGAATCCGAGATCGACAGGAACACGCTCACCGTCCTGCCCCAAGACCAGGGCATCACCGGATACATCGTTCGCAACCGCACCAGTGTGCTCCTCAAGGATAACGTCACCCAGTGGATGGAAGAAATGGGAATACCGGCGGTGGGCGAGCCCGCTCGCTCCTGGTTGGGCGTGCCACTAATGCTCGGCGAACAGGTATTGGGGGTGATGGCCGTGCAGGATTACACCCAATCCTACCTCTATGACGAGCATGATCGGGATATGTTGACCGCCATCGCCAGCCAGGCCGCCATCGCCATCCAGAACGCCCGCCTGTTCGAAGAAACCAAGGCCGCTCTGACCGAAACCGAGATCCTGGCCCGGGAGCAAGCCGTGCTCAACGAACTGGCGCAGGCCCTGACAGCGCGCTTGGACATGGACGCCATACTGGAAGAAGCCTATCGAGGTGTCTCTCGCCTGCTCACGGTCTCTAATTTCTATATCGCATTCTATGATGAGGTCCAGGATACGATCACGTTTGCCTTTGACGTCGTCGAGGGACAGGTTAGCAAACCATACCGCACCCGACAAGCCGGTCAGGGCATGACTGAATACGTCATTCGGCATCGTGTGCCTGTACTCGTCAAAGAAGACCTGAACGGCTGGCGCCAGGAAAAGGGCGTGGACAGGCTCGGGACCGTGAGCCCCACGGGCGCACTCTCCTGGCTAGGTGTGCCACTGATCGTGGGCAAAGAGGTGATCGGCGTAATGGCCATGCAGGACTATGCCGCTGCTGGCACCTACGATGAGCATGATCGAGATTTGCTGACTGCTATCGCCAGCCAGGCCGCCATCGCCATCCAGAACGCCCGCCTGTTCGAGCAAATCCAAAGCACGTTGACCGAAACAGAACAGCTCTACGAAGCTAGCCGGCGCCTGACCTCGGCCAGCGACATGCAGGAGGCCGTTGCTGCTGTTGCCGAAGAGTTGCGCATCCCGGGAATCAACCGGATGGTGATGTGGCGACTGGACCATGATGAGGCCGGCCAGCCCGTTGCTCTGTTTTCCCTGGCAAACTGGTATAGCGGAACCGGACCCCGCCCGCTGCCATTGGGCGTGCGCTTTCCGCTGTCTCAATTCCTGGCTATCCATCTGGCCTTGACCCAAGAGCCGGTTTTGATTCAAGATACTCTGACCGACGATCGCCTGGACCCGGCCACGCGCGAGGCATTTCGGCAGCAGCAAGTGCGCGGATTGGCGCTACTGCCCCTCCAGATCGGCGCGCGCCAGATCGGCACGTTGATGTTCGTGACGGAAGAACCGCGCCATTTTGCGGATCACGAGATTCGCTCTGCCGTCTCGCTAACCAGCCAGATGGCGGTGGTGATCGAGAACCGGCGACTGTTCGAGCAAACCCAAAGCGCGTTGACCGAAACCGAGTCTCTCTACCAGGCCAGCCGGGCCATCAACGAAGCAACCTCCACCGCCGGCGTTGGCGCGGCGCTCACGGCGTATGCCTCTACCACCGGCAACCTTGACTCGGCCCGGCTCTTGCTCTTTGAGCGCGATGCCCAGGGACAGCCCACTCGTATCGACATGCAACAATGGTGGCGAGCCGACGGCCAGGAATCCAGCCAGCCCATTGGCACCATTTTGCCCTTGAGCGACTATCCGCTGACAGACTTGATGGACAAAAATCAGCCCATTATGGTAGAAGATGTGCTCGCAGATCCGCGGGCCAATGATAGCACGCGCTTGATTATCTCTACCATCAGTAGCCTACGCTCCTTTGTCATGATCCCCATTGCTACCGAGCAGCGCTGGATCGGCATGCTCTTTATCGCCCGCGCCCAACCATCGACCTGGCCGGCAGACCTCATTCGCGCCTATCGTACCCTGGCCGGTCAAGCCGCCGTGGCCCTGGAAGGCCAAACCTTGCTCGCCGAGGCCGAGCGCCGTGCCAACCAGGAGCAAATCTTGCGCGAGATCACAGTTCAATTGCAGGCCGCCGTCGATGCCGACACCATTGCGCGCACGGCGGTGCGCCGGCTGGGCGCGGCCTTGAATCGGCCTACCTTTGTGCGTCTGGGCAACGCATCGGAACTTGCGGTTCCCAACCCCAAACCCGATGAACCCTCTCAATCCACTACCTAGAGACACCTAGACAAAAAGGAGAAACTCGCATGAAACTTGAAACCCTGACCCACTCTATCGGACAACCCATGCCGGCCCTGCCAGCTCTGGATTCTGATGCCACGCTGGTGATCGTGTTTGGCGCCTCGAACCTGATCGACAGGCCCGAGGCCATCCACACGATCGCACAGGCCTACCCCCAAGCCCATCTGGTAGGCTGCTCCACCTCGGGTGAGATATTTGGCGCCACCATTGCCGACGATAGCCTGGCCGTGGGCGTGGTCCAATTTGAGCACACCACCCTGGCCACAGCCTTTGCCCCGGTGTCGGCGGCCGACGAATCCTATGCTGCCGGTCAGGCGCTGGCCCACGAGTTGGATCGTCCCAACCTGCGCGGCGTCCTCGTCTTATCCGACGGGCTCAATGTCAACGGTAGCGAACTGGTGCGCGGTTTCAATGCCGTGCTGCCGCCATCGGTGGTGGTCACCGGCGGGCTGGCCGGCGATGGCGACCGCTTTCAACGCACCTGGGTACTGCAAGACGGCCAACCCCGCAGCGGCATCGTCTCGGCCGTGGGCTTGTATGGCGACCACGTCCAGATTGCCTATGGCTCCAAAGGCGGGTGGGACATCTTTGGCCCAGAACGGCTGGTCACGCGCTCGCAGCACAACGTCCTTTACGAACTCGACGGCAAGCCAGCCCTGGAACTATACAAGACCTACCTGGGCGAGCGTGCCGCCGGTCTCCCGGCCACAGCCTTGCTCTTTCCCCTGGCCCTGCGCGCCGACCTGGACGACGAAAAACGCATCGTGCGCACCGTGTTGGCCGTGGACGAAGCCAACCAGTCCATGACCTTTGCCGGCGACATACCCCAGGGCTATCTGGCCCAGCTCATGAAGGCCAACTTTGACCGGCTGGTAGATGGCGCGGCCGGCGCAGCCCTCATGGCCCGAGAGCAGCAGGCCGCCCAGGTGCCGGCCCCTATCCTGGTCATCGCCATCAGTTGCGTGGGCCGGCGGCTCGTGCTGGGCGAGCGCGTCGAAGAAGAACTAGAGGCCACGCTTGGCCTGCTGCCCCCCGGCACCCGGCAGATCGGCTTTTATTCATATGGCGAAATCGCCCCCTATGGCGTGGGCCATTGTGATCTGCACAACCAGACCATGACACTCACCACCATCAGCGAGGAGTAAAAGGTCATGCACCGCCTGCTTGAACGCCAGCTCCAAAAGTTGAAACTGGACGACGCTGCGCCCCCAGACTCCACAACCTGGTCGCAATTCCTGGCCCGAATCAACCAGAGCTATGTCGAATCTGACCAGGACCGGACCCTCCTGGAGCGCTCGCTCTCGATCTCGTCTGCCGAGATGCACGAGATATATGAGCAATTGCGCGAGGCGTCCGAATTGCGCCTTGCCCAGGAGCGTCAACAAGCAGCGGAAGCGCTGCGCGAGAGCGAACGGCGATACCAGCAGATCATCGAGCAATCTGTGGACGTTTCCTACACGTGTGATCTAGGTGGGGTTTTCACCTATATCAGTCCCCAGGTGGAGAGACTAACTGGCCATGCGCCAGAGGAATTGGTCGGCAAGCATTTCACCGAACTGATCCCCGACGAATGGAAGATGCGAGTCCAGAACTTTTACCTGGATCAGCTTCGTAAGCGAACAACAGAGACCATTCTCGAGTTCCCCATCACCACCCAGGATGGCCAGGAAAAGTGGGTCGAGCAGACGGTCAAACTCCTCACCGATGGCAAACAACGCACCGGGATCCAGAGCGTGGTGCGCGACATCACCGAGCGCAGACAAGCCGAAGAAGCCATACGAGAGAGCGAAACACGCTACCGCACCCTGTTCGAGACCGCCAATGACGCCATTTTTACTATGCGCGAGGATCGCTTTATTGACTGCAATCCAAAAACGCTCGAGGTATTTGGTGTCACCAGGGAACAGATCCTGGGGCAGCCACCCTATCGCTTTTCCCCCGAGTTCCAGCCTGATGGGCGCGACTCGAAGGAAAAGGCGCTAGAGAAAATTGAACAAGCCCTGGCAGGCAAACCACAATCCTTTGAGTGGCGTCATATCCGTTATGACGGTACCCCATTCGATGCCGAAGTGACGTTGGAACGGGTCGAGATCGCCGATCAGATATTCCTGCAAGCTACTGTACGAGACGTAACCGAGCGCAAGCGTCTGGAGCAGGCCATGCAGGAATCGCTGGACCGGCGCGAGCGGCAAGTACAAACCGGCACCGAGATCGCCCAGGACATCGCCAGCGCGCCGGCCCTGCCCGAACTGTACCAGCGCGTGGTCACGCTGGTCAAAGAGCGTTTTGGCTACTATCACGCGCAAATCTTTCGCTATGACCCCGCGCGCAACGTGATGGTCCTGGTAACCGGCTATGGCCCGGCGGGCGAGCAGATGCGCGCCGCCGGCCACGCCCTGCCCTATGGCCAGGGCGTGGTGGGAACAGCCGCCGCCACCGGCGAGCCCGTGCTGGCCGCCGACGTGACCCAGGACCCGCACTGGGTCCCACATCCCACCCTGCCCGCCACCCGGGGCGAGTTAGCCGTGCCCATTACTCTGCGCGCCGAGGTGTTGGGCATCTTGGACGTGCAAAGCGATACCGCCGGCGCCCTCACCGAAGAAGACCTGCTCTTGCTCCAGGGCTTGGCCGGTCAGATCGCTGTGGCCATTGAGAGTACCCGCCTGGCCCAGGAAAGCCGGCGCCGCGAGCAACAGGCCCGGGCCTTGTACGAAGCCGGTCAACTGGCCAACATCCTGGGCGAGTCGCTGGCCGAAGGTTTGCAAGACTTTTTCAGCCACCTGAGCACCTTGGGAGACTTTGACCGCTGGTGGGTTACCCAATTGGAACCAGACGGGCAAACCATGATCGGGCTGGCGGGACACTGGGAAAATGTGCCCGACGCGGATATGCGCCGCCCCATTGTACTGGCAGATGAACCTCGGAACCCGGTCGTCCTGGCAGTTCAGAACCGCCAAAGCATCATCATCAACGACCCCATGCACGACGAGCGCCTGGCCGACCTGCCCCCGCACATCCGGCAAGCCGCGGGCAAATACATCACCGTGCCCATCATGGTGAGTGAGCAGGCGATGGGGGCATTTTCCATCGGCCGGTCCATCACTGGCGAAGACATTGGCCCGGCCGATGAGGAATTGGCTCGTACACTGACCAGCCAGGTGGCACAGGCTGCCCAGAACGCCCAGTTGTTCGAGCAAACCCACAATGCCCTGGATCAGGTTCAGCAATCACAGCAATTCCTGACCACGGCCCTCAACAGCATCCCCAACCCGGTCTTTGTCAAAGACGAACACGGCGTATACATCATGTGCAACCAGGCCTTTCTGGACTATTTGGGAACCACCGCAGAGCAAATCATTGGCAAATCGGTCTATGACCTATCCCCCAAAGAACTGGCCGACCAATACCACGAGATGGACCTGGCGCTCTTTCGCAATCCCGGCACCCAGGTGTATGAATCCTCGGTCCAATACGCAGATGGCACCCTACACGACGTCATCTTTAACAAGGCCACCTTTTCCAGGCCCGATGGCACATTGGGCGGCCTCATTGGCACCATTGTGGACATTACTGAACGCAAGCGGGCCGAGCTAGAAACCCAGGAAGCCCTGCGCGAGGCCGAACGCCTTTACCAGATGGTGAGTCGCGAAGGTTGGCAAAGCTTTCGCCAGCAAACCGGGCCAATCCAATACCAGTTTGTCCAGTCGCAGATTGTGCCCACGACAGACTTGTGGCATCCCCAGTTCCAGCACGCTGTCGAACAGCGGAACCTGGCGCGTCCCACCGACCAATCGCCAACTGCCGCCGCTCCCCTCATGGTGCGCGGCGACGAGGTCATTGGCGTGCTGGGCATAGAGCAAGACCCCCAGCGTCCACTCAGCCCCCAGGACTTGCAACTGCTGCAAGCCACCGCCGATCAGGTCAGCCAGGCCCTGGAGCGTGCCCGCCTGTTCCAGCAAGCCCAGGACGTCAACCTGCTGCTGGAAGCGCGCCTCCAGGAACTGGACGTATTGAACGACATGGGGCGGCACATCGATCAGGTCCCGGCCATCTCCGAGTTTCTACAGTGGGCCGCCGAGCGCATGCCGGCTGCCATGCAATATCCCGACGAATGCCGGGTGGCGATCGCCCTCAACGGCGACGTCTATGGCGCCACTGAAGCCATTGACCTGCCCTGCCAGATCGTGCAAAGTCTGCGCGTGGGCGATGAGGTCGTGGGTCAGGTCTATGTGGCCTATACGCGCGAGCGCCAGTTCCCGGACGGTGCCAGCGCCCTCCTGGGCGACATTGTACGGCGCGTCAGCGGGTACATCGAAAACCGGCGCTTGCTGGACCGGCTCCAGGCCTCGCTGACCGAAACCAGCACCCTGTATCGCGTGGGTCAGGCCATCAGCCAGTTGGGCTCGCTAGAAGACACCTTTCAGGTGCTCGCCCAGATGCTCACTGACCAACTGGGTTATAGCAGTTCGTGGCTGGCGCTGGTGGACCCGGCAGCGCAGCGGCTGCAGGGCGTCGCCGGCGCCGGGGTGGGCATGACTGGCGAATCAGCCCGGTCCACGGAACCGTTGGACCCAACCCCGGCTAACCCCACCATCCAGGCTGTCCTGCGCCAAGAAGTGATCGTCGTCAATGACATTGCCCACGACGAACGCGCCGCCGATATTCACCCGCCAGAGGACTTGCGCGAGATCATCGGACGTATGGCCGCCGTGCCGATCCGGTCCGGCGCCGAGGTTGTGGGCGTCATCTCGGTCGCGCGGCCGCTCAACGTGCCGCGCATCTCGCAACAAGATGTGAACCTGCTGGTGGCAGTGGCCGGTCAATCGGCCATCGCCTATCAGAACGCCCACCTGTTTGACCAGACCCAGACCGCCCTGGCACGCACCGAAGCCTTGTACGAGGCCAGCCGGGCCATCACCGCTGCTCATAACCGCCAGGAAATCGTAGATGCCCTGCTCGCCCACGTCGACCGCACCAACCTGGACCGCATCATGGTGACCCTCGTCGTTGGCACCATCGAAGGCTTGCCCCTGGTAGAAGTGCAGAGTTTGTGGGACCGGGCCGGTCAAGCCGAGGGCCTTTTGGGCAGTCGTTTTACGGCCCAACAGGTTCCCCTCATCGCCGAACTGGGGCCGCAGGACGTGCTCCTGATCAACGATATAGCCACCTCGGCCGAGATCGACGATGTTACCCGCGCTACCTTTACGCAACTGGGTGGTCAGGACATGGCGGTGATACCCATTAGCGCCGGCCAGCATGTACTGGGCTGGCTGCTGCTGCAAACCACCGCCGGACCGCACGAGTTTACCGAGGAAGGCGTTCGGCCCTATATCACCCTGACCAGCCAGGCGGCCGTGGCCCTGGAAGGCCAGCAATTGTTGGCTGAAACCGAACGCCGCGCCCGTCGCGAGCAACTGATCCGCGAGATCACCACCAAGATCCGCGCCTCTACCGACCTGGACACCATTCTGAACACCGCCGTGCGAGAACTCACCACCAACCTAGGCGTGGCGCGTACCTTTGTCCAATTAGGCTCCGGGCCAGAAGAGACAACGTAGGAGGATGGCGATGAGCACCACGCCGCAATCATCTCGTCCGCGATACGGCCCCGGCCTCAGGCGAGCGCGCTCTCTCACCACCCGGCTGGCGCTATTGAGCGCTAGCATCGTCATCGTGGCACTGGTACTGGTGGGGGTGGCGTGGCTCTCGCTGACTCGTCAAGCCGTGCAAAGCCAGGTGCAACAGCGCCACGAAGAACTGGCCCACCGCGTTGCCGTCCAGCTCTCTAACATGCTGGGAGACGACCCGCAGGTGTATTTTACCGGCATCTGGGGCATCCTCCGCGCGGTCGAGGTGGGCGATGAAGGCGTCATCTATCTGGTGGATGATCAGGGCCGCATGCTGGGCTATGCCGGCTTTGAGGGCCTGCAAGGCCAGGACGTGAGCCAACTGCCCATCGTGGCGGCTTTTCTCCAGCGCACACCGCAGGACGGCGAATTCATCGGGGTCACCGGCGAGCCGGCCATTGGCGCCTGGTACGCCCTGGACAATGGTTGGGGCGTCGTCGTAGAAACTCCGGCGCGCCGGGCTCTGGCTCAGATGAACGATCTGGTGCTGATCTTGATCGTCAGCCTGATCGCCTCGGCGGTGGGGGCCACGTTGCTCTCGATTGGGTTTGCCCGGCGCATCACCCGCCCTCTGGATGACCTGCGCCAGGGGGCCATCGCCATCGGACAGGGCGACCTGGATCACGTGATCCAGGTGCGCACCGGCGACGAGATCGAGGACCTGGCCCATCAATTCAACCAGATGGCCCAGGAGCTCAAGTCCTCGCAAGCCGAGATCCGGGTCCACGCCCAAGAATTGGAGCAGCGGGTGGCCGATCGCACTCACGATCTGGAGCGCCGGGCCACCCTGCTGGCGACCGCCGCCGACATGGGCCGCGTGGCCGCTTCGATCCTAGACCCGGTCCAGCTCACTCGCCAGGTGGTCGATCTGGTGGGCGAGCGGTTCGATCTGTATTATGTGGGCCTGTTTCTGGTTGCCGCAGGACCAGACGGCGAGTATGCTGTGCTAGATGCCGGCACCGGCGAGCCCGGTCGCCTCATGAAAGAACAGGGTCACCGGCTGCTGGTGGGGGGCACATCGATGGTGGGCATGGCCTGTGCTACCGGTCAGGCCCGTATTGCCCTAGACGTGGGCCAGGAGCGCGTCCGGTTTGACAATCCCCACCTGCCCCTCACTCGCTCCGAGATTGCGTTGCCCTTGATCGTCGGCGAGCACATACTGGGCGCCCTGGACGCGCAATCGACCCGACCAGGTGCCTTTTCGCAGGAGGACATTGCCGTTTTGCAGCTGGTGGCCGACCAGGTGGCTGTGGCTGTGGAAAACGCCCGCATATTTTCCCACGAAGCCGGCGTACTCGAGGCCACCAGTCCCATCTATCGCGCCAGCCGCCGGCTCACCACAGCCCTGACCACTGACGAAGTGTCCACCGCCATCATCGACTCGGTAGCCGAAACCGGGGCCGATGGCTGCGTCATCGTAGAATTCGAATTCACGTCGGCTGGCGAACCCGAGGCACTCTTGTACCGGGGCGTCTGGCGGCGGGATCGCGCTCCGCAGTTCAAGCCAGGGCTACGCCTTCCCATCTCTGCAAGCCCCTTCCCGTTGGACATGGTGGAGACGTTCTGGACCGTGGCCGACACAGAACAGGACGAAACGCTGCCGGAGAGCGCACGCCAGGTATTCGAGAACACTGATGCCCGGGCATTGGTCAACATCCCCCTGCGCGCGGCTGGCCGCACGTTTGGGCAGGTGGTGGTACTGCGCAACACCCCCGGCACCTTCCCAGATACGGATCTGCGCCTCTACGAAACCCTGAGCGGTCAGGCCTCGGTGGCTTTGGAGCGAGCCCGGCTGCTGGAAGAGACCCGTCGCCGGGCTGACGAGGAAACTGCCCTGCGGACCATCAGCGACCGCATTGCCCAGGCGATAGACATAGATGCCGTGCTATACAGCGCCGTGGAGGGGCTGACCCAGGCCCTTCACGCAACCGGCGCTTACATGGACCTGGGGGCAGTCCCGGCGGCTGAAGGTTTGTCCAGGGAGGAGCCATGACCCAAGATCGCACCCCAGACATTGCCGCCGAGATCGCGTCCGAGTTGAACGCCTGGCGCACCCGGGTGCTGAACGTGCTGCTGATCGTGGTAGCCGTGGCGGCCCTGCCGGCCCTGGCGTTCGTCATCATCGAAGCGATCCCCTTTCCCGACCAGTGGCCGGCGGCCATCGTCTTCCTGGTGGTCTACCTGTTCATCGCGGGATTGGCGGTCTGGCGACGATTGGATCCGCGCGTGCGAGCCGGGGGGCTGCTGCTGCTGGGCTATGCCACTGGCGTGTTGGCGTTCGCGCGTGGGGGACTGATTGGCGACGGACGCTTGTATCTCCTGGCGCTGCCGGTGTTGGCCCTGATCCTGCTCGGCGTGCGCGCCAGCCTGTTGATGACTGGCCTCAGCCTGCTCACCTATGTCTTTTTCACGATCACGGCCTATCTGGGCTGGATGGAGGACTGGCTGATCCGCTCGGCACAAGACCCACTGGCCCTCGATAGCTGGATCTCGGCCGGTGCTGCGTTCGGACTGATCCTGATCGCAGTGGTAGCGTTGCAGTGGCTTTTCGCTCGCTTTCAGATGAACACGTTGCAGGCCGAACGCCAGGCTGCCACCGACCTGACCCAGACCCACGATCTGCTACGCGAGCGGGCCGAGGAACTGGAAAACGCCAATCGCCTCCTGGCCGAACGAACGGCGGCCCTAACCGCCGCCGCCGAGGTGGCCCAGCAGGTGGCCTCTCTGACCGACGAGCAGAGCATGATGGAGCGATTTGTGACCCTGCTGGGAGAACGTTTTGCGTCGGTCTACACCGGCCTGTTCCTCCTGGACGATGACCGGTCACACGTGGTCTTGCGCCACGCTTCCAACGAGGATGGGCGACAACTGGCCCAACGCAGCTACCAGGTCTCTATCGAATCCTCAGGACCAATTGGCCAGACACTCCGGGGCAAACAAGTCCACCTGACCCCCACGTCCCCGGCTGCCCTCCCGGCCGCCCCAGAGGCCCGGTGGCAGGTGGTTCTGCCGCTACTGGTTCGAGAAGAGCCCGTAGGTGTGCTTGATGTGCGCTTTGGCGAGGAGCAGCCTCCTTCTGACGAGCGCATACAAGCCCTCCGCATCTTGACCAACCAGTTGGCCGCCGGGCTGGAGAACGCCCGGCTCTGGGAGCAAACGCAGGCCAACCTGGCGGAACTGAACCGCTTGCAGCAGACCATGTCCGGCCAGGTTTGGCAGCAGTTTGCCGCCACCCGGCCCGATCTGCACAGCTATCAGAGCGGGACAGACGCCGTGTCTCGGGAGGTATGGCAGTCGCTCTTTGCCCAGGCCCAGCAAGAGGCACGGCCGGTCAGCGCCCAGGAAAACGAACAATTCGCGCTGGCAGCGCCGGTCAAGCTGCGGGACGTGCCCATCGGCGCCATAGGATTTCACCGGCCGGTGGAGGCCGGGGATTGGCGACCAGACGAGATTGCCCTGGTGGAGAGAGTGGCCGAGCGCACGGCCCTGGCCCTGGAGAACGTGCGCCTGCTAAAAGATACCCAGCGCCGTGCGGCCCAGGATCGTCTCGTCGGCGAGATCAACACGCGCGTGCGGGCTTCGCTGGACCCAGACACCATCCTCAAAACCACGATACAAGAGCTGGGACAGGTACTGGGTGCAGACTTGGTTTCTATCCAGCTTGCCGGACCGACCCGGTCGCCGGCCACTGCGGAGAAGGAGTGATCCATGAGCACCACTGGCTCACTGTGGACAAGGCTCACCCGGCCATCGTTGCGGGCCCGGCTCATCCTGGGCTATGGCAGCGTCCTGATCCTGTTTCTCTTGCTGGGGGCCATGACCACGTACCAGCTTAACCGCATCAACGAGGCCAACACGATCCTGCAGCAGGAAACGCGGAACGCCTTGGCCGCCCAGGAGCTATCTCGCGACAGCCTGGAATTGATCGTGGCTATCGACAAGGGGATATTGCTGGAAGACGTGGCGGAATTCACCGGGCCGGTCACAGAGGCTCTGCAGCGGTTCGAAGACCAGCACAAGGTAGTCCGAGAGGCCATCACCGATACGCTGCGTCTTGACACCACCGTAGCCTCCCTCACCAGTGTGGTTCGCCCGATGGTCCTGCAGGCCGAGGGTGGCTCCTGGAGCGTGCTCCGCGATAATCGTGTTTCCCGGGTCGATGACAAGATCGCGCGATTGTCTCAGGCCATCGACGAGGTGGTATTGTCCACCGAAACCCGCCAGACGCGGGCCTTGACCCAGGCCTTGGGCGCCCAGCAGACAGTCTATATCTATCTCGCGGGCTCGTTCCTTTTTGCCGTGTTGCTGGGCACCTATATCGTCTACTCGACCGTGCGCAGCGTGACGCGCTCTGTCGGCGTGCTCGCGGCCGGCGCCAGCCGCCTGGCCGCCGGCGAGTTGGACCAGCGGATCCAGGTCCAATCCCAGGACGAGATCGGCCGGCTGTCACTGGTCTTTAACGATATGGCGGCGCAGTTGCAGTCACTTTATCAGAGCCTGGAGCGGCGCGTGGCAGAGCGCACCACCGAATTGCAGCGGCGGTCCATCCAGTTGGAGGCCGCTGCCCAGGTGGCCCGCGAGTCGGCCGCCATCCGGGACGTGAGTCAGCTTTTGAACGCCACCGTTGGCCTCATCTCGCAGCAGTTTGGCTTTTATCACGCCGGCATCTTTCTAGTGGACCAGACCGGGGACTATGCCATCCTGGAAGCGGCCTCCTCCGAAGGTGGGCAGCAAATGCTGGCCCGGGGCCATCGCCTGGGGGTCGGCACAGAGGGCATCGTGGGGTACGTGAGCCAGACCGGGAGCCCCCGCATTGTGCGTGACGTGCAAGCAGACGACACGTATTTCAAGAACCCAGACCTACCTCTTACCCGGTCGGAAATGGCCATCCCGCTGCAGGTTCGCGACCGGGTGATCGGCGTGCTGGATGTGCAATCCACGGAACCGGCGGCGTTCATCGAAGAAGACGTGGCGGTGTTGCAAACCATGGCCGACCAGGTGGCGCTGGCCATCGAAAACGCCCGACTCTTGAAGGAAACCGAAGAGCGCCTGCAAGAGATGAACGTGTTGCTGGGCCGGTATAGCCGAGAGAGCTGGGAGCAACTGGCCGTCGAGCGACCCAACTGGGGATACGTCTATGATGGCGTGAAAGTGACGCCCCGTGATGCTAGTGACACGGCGCAGATGGACTCCCAGCTATCGGTGCCGCTCCAGATCCGAGGCGAGACTATCGGCCACCTGGACCTGTCGTTCGCCGACCACGCGCTCACGGATGAGGATACAGCCATCACCCAGGCCGTGGTCGACCAGGCCACCCAGGCCCTGGAGACCGCCCGGCTGTTCCGGGAGGCTCGCCAGCGCCTGGCCGGGCTGGAGATATTGCAGCGCGCCAGCCTGCAGCTTGGTTCCGCGCAGGACCTGCCTGCCGTGCTGAATAGCGTCGCAGAGAGCGTGCTGGCCGTGTTCCCGGCGATCAACTGCCACCTGTACCTCTATGACCAGGACCGGGACGAGTTCGCGCCGGGCATCGCCCTATGGCGAGACGGCGGGCGAGCGCCGGTGGTCAAGATTCCACGCCGCGACGGGCTCACAGCCACCGTGGCCCGCACCGGGGAGCCCTTTATCATCGACAACGCGCCCCGGCATCCCCTCTATGCCGGCCCGGAAGCGCAGGATTGGGACCTGCAGGCCATCGCCGGCTTTCCCATCCGGCGGGCCGGGCGCACGCTGGCCGTGTTCACCATGACCTTTCCGGGACCGCACGTCTTTAGCGATGCGGAGCAACGCATATTGGACCTCCTCATCGACCAGGCCGCCGTCACCATCGACCAGGTCCAACTCTTCCAGGCCACCCAGCACCGGGCAGAGCAAGAGCGCCTGCGCGCCGAGATCACTTCCCGGATCCGCGCCTCCACCGAAATAGACACCATCCTGCAGACGGCGATCCAGGAGTTGGGTCGCTCCCTACGAGCCGCCGACGGCCTGATCTCGCTGGAAAGCAGCGGCAAGCAGGGTAAAGGCGAGGAGATGCGCCCGTGACCCAGCGTTTTCCTGGCAAAGTAGCCTCGATCATCGGCTAGAGACAAACTGACAAACGAGGAGATGCAAAAATGAAAACTGGAAGGTGCTTCTTGAGGACAGCAACCTGCGCATGGATGATCTTGGTGATCGTCTTGGGATGGAGTCTGTGTGGCTGCCTGCCCCAATCCCCCAACGTCATCCAGGTGGGCGGGATCTTTGACCTGACTGGCGCGACCAGCGACGTGGGCATCCCTTATGCCGATGGCGTGCGCGACTGCGTGAAATACCTCAACGAGCAGGGCGGGATCAACGGGCGTGAGATCAAATTGATCGACGCGGACTATGGCTACAACATCGAGCGCGCCAAGACCCTCTATACCCGCCTGGTGAAAGAAGACCATGTCCTGGCGATTATGGGATGGGGCACCGGTGACACCGAAGCGTTGCGTCCTTACACCGCGGCGGACAAGATCCCCTTCATGTCCGCCTCGTATGCCGAAAGCCTGACGATCGTCCAGGAAGCACCCTACAATTTTCTGATCGGCGTGACCTACTCGGATCAGATGCGCATCGCCCTGCAATACATCAGGGACAGCTGGACAGACACCAGCCGTGCCCCCCGGGTGGCCTTGATCTACAATGATACCGGGTTCGGCCTAGCTCCCATTCAGGATGGGCGCGACTATGCCGCAGCACATGGCATCGAGATCATAGACGAACAAATCGTCTCTCTTTCGACCACCGACGCCACCGAACAACTGCGGAACATGGCAGCCCAGAACCCAGATTACGCTATCGTCCAGGAAACCACTGCGGCTGGTTCGGTCATCGCGCGCGATGCACAAACGCTGGCGATCCCCACTCGGCTCGTCTTTCTGAACTGGTCGGCAGACGAAAAGTTTATCACACTGGGTGGTGAAGCGGCCGAGGGGGCATTGGGCACGGTGCCATTTGCCTTTATCACCGAGGATGCCCCGGGGCTGGCCGAGATCAAGGCCTTTAACCAGGCCAAGGGCGTAGACCCCACAACCCGCAGTATCCGGTACGTACAGGGCTGGACGACGATGAAGGTCATGGCCGAGGGAATTCGGCGCGCCGGTGACGACCTGACCGGGGAAGGCATCCGGCGCGGATTGGAGAGCCTGACCAATCTGGGCACCGGGGACATCACGGCGCCCATCACCTTCAACCCCAACAGCCACAAGGGAGCGACTGCATTGCGGATCTACCAGGTTCAAAACGGGCGATGGGTACCCATTACCGATTACATCCAAGCCCAACCATAAGGCTGCGCCGTGAGACCCGGCGCCGGGCATCGTGTGAAAGGCACAGGTGGCCGGTGCAGGGGGAACCGGGCCGGTGAGTCAGACCCGAAGCAAAGAAAGAAGCGTGCCAAGATGCTAAAAAACCTGGTGGGATCAATTGGTGTGCGACTGGTCGGCGGTTACCTGCTCCTCGCGGTCTTGGCGTTGGTGATGGGATTGATTGGCTATGTACAAATCGGCAACGTCAACAATATCTTGGCCGTGGAGACAACAGAACGGGCCGAGACGCGCTACCTGGGCACCAAAGTCCGTATCGAGTGTCTGCAGATCTCGGAGCTGGTGGAGAGCTATGTAGCCACACTCTCTGCCGCAACCAAGACGCGCCTGAGAGCCCAGTTCACCGACGAGTTGTATATCCTGAACGAATTCGTAAACCAGATTGAAAAACGCATCGGGAACACGCCAGAAGACCGGGCCGTACTATCCGAGATCATGCAGTCGATCCAGGGATACCGGAACCGGGCCCAGGCCGTGATGGATGCCTACGACACCGACGACCAGGTTGGAAGCCAGACCCAGGAAGCGCTCGCACAATTCAGGACGACCCGTGCCCAGCTTTTAGAGCAACTGACCACATTCGAGGACCGGGAAACCACGAGGCTATTTGCCTCGCGGCGGACCGCCCAGGACACGGTGGATCAGGCCCAAAGACTCATCATTGCATTGGGCGTGATCATTCTCATCGGGGGCGTTCTCCTGGGGGCTGGGATCTCGTGGACCATCACCCGGCCGGTGCGTCGCCTGATGGAAGCAGCGCAGCGTATCATGGCCGGCGACCTGGAACATCTGGCCGACGTGCGCAGTCGAAGCGAGATCGGCGTGCTGGCGCGGGCATTTAATGAAATGACTGTCCAACTGCGAGAATCAATCGGCCAGTTGGAAGCACGGATCACGGGACGTACGGTCGATCTGGAACGGCGTTCTGTCCAACTGGAAGCCGCCGCCCGGGTTGCCCGAGAGGCGGCCGCGATCCGCGACGTAGGACAACTCATGGACGCCACGGTCCACCTCATCTCCCAGCAATTTGGCTTTTACCACGCTGGCATCTTTTTGCTCGCTTTGCGCGAACAGGCCGAGTACGCGGTGCTTCAGGCCGCATCGTCCGAAGGCGGACAACGCATGCTGGCCCGGGGCCACAAGCTTGAAGTGGGCCAGGTAGGCATCGTCGGCTACGTAGCGGACGCCGGCGAGTCGCGCCTCGCCCTCGATGTGGGCGAGGACGCCGTGTTCTTCGACAACCCTGACCTGCCGATGACCCGCTCGGAGATGGCACTGCCGCTCAAAGTGCGGGAGCAGGTTATTGGCGTACTGGACGTGCAGTCCACGGAGGAGGCCGCCTTTACCGACGAAGACGTGGAGGTACTGCAAACAATGGCCGACCAGGTGGCATTGGCTATCGAGAACGCCCGGCTGCTGGCAGAGAGCCAGCGGTCGTTGCAAGAACTAGAAGCCGTCTATGGCCAACAAACGCGTCGGGCCTGGGCAGACCGGGCGACCCGCCAGTCGGTTGCCTATCGCTACACCGGCACGGGGGTGGGTGCGGTGTCGCCGACCGTCCAGTCGGACCAGGCGCCCGACGCATCGGCCGCCCGCCGGCTCAGCGCCCCCATTAGGCTACGCGGCCAAGACATTGGCTCCATCATGCTGCAGCGCGATCCAGACCAGGACCACTGGTCCCCTGAAGAGGCCGCTCTCATGGAAGAGGTGGGCGTTCAGATCGGGTTGGCCCTGGAAAACGCCCGGCTGGTGGAGGACACCCAGCGCCGCGCCGCCCGCGAACAGTTGACCGGCGAGGTCTCAACCCGCATGCGCGAGACACTAGACGTGGACACGGTGCTGCGCACCACCATTCGCGAGTTCAGCCACATCGCCGGCGGGGCCAGGGTCACGCTCCGCCTGGGCGATGCCGAGGCCCTGCTGGCAGCCGCAAGCGAACCGCCGGTCGCCCAGACCGACTCGTGAGCCCGGCACTCGAGTTTCTCACAGACAGGAGCAGCTTGCACCATGCACGCACTGATTGACAGGTTCTACCGAATCCTTCGGCTGGTGCGTATCGGGCAGCGCGTGGTCGGCGTCATTGCCATCCTGCTGGTCGTCGGGTCGCTATCCATCCTGAGCCAGTGGCTCATCGTGCAGCAACAACTGTCCTACATGAACCACTTGCAGACAGAGCAACTACCGGCGGATCAGCTCATCCAGGAAGCGGCATTGGAAATCGCCTCCTCCCAGGTCGTGCTGATCCAATACGTGGCCGGCCAGGAAACCGATCTCGAGATCGTAGTCACGTACATCAGTGATGCCAAACGTTTGCTGACAGAGGCCCGGGAACTCGCCACCGACGAGGACCGGCTACGCCAGATCGACACACTCTTTGGGCAGGTAGACGACTATGCGGGTAGTGTAGACCAGCTACAGTACGCCAAACTGACGGCCGATACAGAGCGCATTAATCTCCTCAGCGCAGAATCCCAGCGCCTGGGCAATGCCCTGCGCGCCGGGGCCAGCGATACCGTCCGGGAGAGCGTGGAGCAAGCCCAGGCAGACCTGCAACGCGCCGTACGCAATTTCGAGCAGAACAGCATCTTTGGAGCGCTCATCGTTTTGCTCGCGTTCGTGATCGTCGGCGTGGCCCTGTATCTTATGGCGCGCAGCGTGATCCGGCCGGTCCAGCAGATCCAGGATGCCGCGCAGCATATAGCTGGCGGCGAGTGGGGGCACCGGCTGCCTGATACCGCCCTGCTTGCCGACGAGTTGGGCCAACTGGCCGTCGCCTTTAACCAGATGGCCGAGCAGTTGCAGGCTTCATACAGCGAACTGGAGCAGCGGGTCAGCGAGCGCACGGCCGACCTGGAGCGCCGGGCCATCCAGGTGCAGGCCGCCGCTGAGGTGGCGCGCGACGCCACCACCATCCTCGACCCCCAGGAGCTGATGGTCGAGGTGGTGACACTCATCAGTCAGCGATTTGGTTTCTACCACGCTGGCCTGTTCCTGCTGGACGAAACCGGCGAATGGGCCGTGCTACAGGCCGCCGCCAGCGAAGGCGGCCGACGGATGCTGGCCCGCAGCCACCGGCTCAAGGTGGGCGAAACCGGCATTGTGGGCTATGTCACCGACATTGGCGAGCCACGCATTGCCCTGGACGTGGGCGCAGACGCTGTTTATTTCGACAACCCCGACTTGCCAGGGACCCGGTCCGAGATCGCGCTGCCGCTGCGGGCACGCGGCGAGATCATTGGTGCCCTGGACGTCCAGAGCACCGAGGCCGCCGCCTTTAGCGACGAGGACGTGGCCGTGCTCCAGACCCTGGCCGACCAGGTGGGCATTGCCATCAGCAACGCCAGGCTCTACCAGCAGGCGCAGGAGAGCCTGGAAACGGCCCGCCGGGCCTATGGCGAATATGGCCGCGAGGCCTGGCTCGAGATGACGCGGCGCGGCGGGATCACCGGTTACCAGTACGAGCCTGGGTCATTACAGATGAACCCACAAGCCTGGACGCCGGCCATGGCGGAAACGCTGCGGGCCGGCAAGGCCATGCGGTCAGTTGCCGAGCCTCGGTCGCTGGCCATCCCGATCCAGATCCGCAACCAGACCATCGGCGTGATCGACGTGACCAAACCCGAGGGTGCGGCCCCCTGGACCGCAGAAGAGATTGCCCTATTCGACACGCTGGCCGACCAACTGGGCGTGGCGCTGGACGGCGCCCAGCTCTACCAGGAAACACAGCGCCGGGCTGCCCAGGAACGGTTGACTGGCGAGATCACGTCGCGAATGCGCGAAACGCTGGACGTGGACACCGTGTTACAGACCGCCGTGCGCGAGATTGGGGAGGCGCTGGGCATAACCGAGGCGGAGGTACGCCTGTATAGCGACGAGACGCCGCGCCAGTAATGCCCGGCGCATAGCAAGACCCCCTGGAGACGAGAGGAAGCAGACCAAATGAACCACGAGTCGAGATTCCACCGCACAGCTTCCGCGCTGGCGATCCTGGCCCTGCCGCTGGCCTATGCCAACGTGGGCCTGGCCCTCATCGCCATCAACTGGGACCTGGCTGCTTTCAGCGATGCCGCCCGCGGATTTCAACTGGTTGTCAGCCACCCGTACGGCGCCGAACTGACACGCTGGTCCATGCTGACGGATATGCTGGGCTTTTATCTGCTGCTCGTGCCCCTGGCCCTGGTTCTGTGGCGCTGGCAAAAGGAAAATAGCCCCCAGTTCGCCAACCTGGTGACCCTGGCTGGCCTGGGCTATCTTTTCTTTGGCGCTCTGGGCGCGGCGATCCTGGCTGTGGTAATGCCAGAGCAAATCTATGCGTATGCGCAAGCCACCACGGCCGATCCCGCAGTACACAAAGCGATATTCTTGGCCTTCAAGAGCGCGATATATGATGGGGTATGGGATACGCTCAACCCATTGCTGGCCGGCGTATGGTGGATCGGGAGCGGGTTTCTGCTGCGGCACAAGTATCGCGCGTTGGCCTGGGCCACCATCGTGCTCGGCGTGTTCGAGTTGCTCAGAGAGGTCAAGATCGGGCCAATAGCCCTGATCGGGTTGGCAGTGTACTTTGTCCTGGCCCCCATCTGGGCCGCCTGGGTGGGCGTGGCCTTGCTACGCAGCCGGGAATGAAAGGGGAGCGACGATGATGATAGCCCGGTTCACCAAGTATCTCGCCGCGCCGGTCTTTCCAGACGAAAAAAAGACACGTGCGGCCAGCCTGGTTAACGCCATCCTGTTGATCACTCTCGCGCTCATGATCACCCTGCCCCTGATCATGCTGCTCGTCGCCCCCGGCGAAGCAGCGATCACATCAATAGCCGCCGGGGTCATGGCCGCGATCATCCTGGGCCTGTTATTCCTGGTGCGATGGGGCTATGTGTCCATCGTCGGCGTGCTCCTGACATCTGCCTTTCTGGTGATGGTCACCTGGTCGATCTACAGTTATCGGGGCGTGCGCGACCTCACCATCACGGGCTATTTCCTCGTCATTGCCCTTGCTGGCCTGCTGCTAGGTGGGCGCGCCGTCATTATCTTTGGCTTGTTATGCCTGTTGCTCGTAGTGGGCGTGTCTTTTGCCGAAACCAGTGGCCTGATCACGGTTTCGCTGGAAGCCACGACTCCGGTTTTCCAGTTGGTCACGCTGATGGTGACCCTCGGCTTGATGGCCCTGTTGCTGCGCTTTGCCGTGAACAGTATCGCAGTGGGTTTCGAGCGTGCCCGTCGCAGCGCCCAGGCCCTGGCCGAGAGCAATCGTGATCTGGAGGCCAGCCGCGATGCGCTGGCCGCGCGCACACAAGAGTTGGAACGACGTTACAATTACCAGACGGCGTCCACCAGAGTGAGCCATGCCGTGAACACCAGCCTGGACCCGCAGCGACTGATGCAAGAGGTGGTGGAGCTGATTCGCAACGCGTTCGACCTCTACTATGTGGGTCTGTTTACCCTGGACGAGGCCGGTGCTGGCACCGGCGGCAAGTGGGTCATCTTGCAGGCCGACAGTAGCAAGACCAGCCAGAGTCTGGTGTCCCCTGATCAGCGGCTACAAGTCGATGCCAGCTCGCTCATCGGTTTGAGCATCATGGACATGCAAGCCCGGGTCTGGACGAATACGAGCCAAGATACCGCGCATCTGTCCGTTCCCGAGTTGCCAGACACTCGCTCCGAGGTGGCGCTACCCCTGCGCTCGCGCGGCCAAGTGATCGGCGCACTGATCGTCCAGAGCGATCGACCAGCAGCCTTTGAAGAAGATGCCGTGGTCGCGCTGCAAACGATGGCCGACCAGGTCGCGGTAGCACTGGATAACGCCCATCTATTCGCAGAGAGCCAGCTAACCCTGGAAACCGAGCGTCGCGCTCATGGCGCGGCCAGTCGTGCGGCCTGGGCACAACTGGTCAGCGACCGCGCAGACACGGGGTATCGCTACACGGGGCAATCTGTCGTCCTAGCCGAGAATGACTGGCGCCCCGAAATGCTACAGGCAGCGCAGACAAACCAGATCGTGCAGGGGAGCGATGCAGAGGGCACGCTCGCTGTGCCGATCCAGGTTCGGGATCAGGTAGTGGGCGTGCTCAACTTGCGCAAGGCAACCACTGGTGAGACCTGGACAGATGAAGAAGAGACCCTTTTGCAAACATTGACCGACCAATTGGGCGTGGCGCTGGAGAGCGCGCGCCTGTATCAGGATACCCAGCGCCGCGCTGCCCAGGAGCGGCTGACCGGCGAGATTACGGCCCGCATGCGCGAGACGTTGGATCTGGAAACGATCGTGCAGACCGCCGCGCGCGAGATGCGCCGGGCACTGAACCTGGCGGAGGCAGAGGTGCGTATCGGGACCGCTTCCGAGTCGGGACAGTCATAAACAGCGATGTTCCGGCAACCTGAGCTAGCTCCCAGTAGGGGAGAAAATATGGGAGGATTACTTCATGAAAAGCCCTAGAAACGGCATCTGGTTCTCGCTTATCGTGTTGGTTTGCCTGGCCATGGCAGCAACGGCATGTCTGCCCGAAGCCGCCACGCCCACTGTCCCCCCCTCGGAGCCGGTCTCGCTGCAGTTGCAGTGGGTCACCCAGGCCCAGTTTGCCGGGTACTATGTGGCATTGGACAAGGGCTGGTATCGCGAGGAAGGGATCGACCTCACCATCATGCCCGGCGGCCCGGACATTACACCGGTCGATCTGGTGTCCGCCGGCACACGGGATTTTGGCACCACTCTCCTGGCCGATCTCACCGTATCCGTCCAGAAAGGCACGCCGGTGGTCAGCATCGGCCAGATTCAGCAAAAGAACGGGCTCTTGCTCATCGCCAAAAAGACCTCTGGCGTCACGGGTCCCCAGGACTTCAAGGGGAAGCGAGTGGGTGTCTGGCTGGGAAGCTGGCAAGCCCAGTTTGATGCGCTGATCGCCCAGGCCGGGATCCCGCCCAACGACTTTGACCTCGTGGCGCAGGGTTGGAGCATGGACCCCTTTCTTGCCGGCGAGCTGGACGTGGCCTCGGCCATGATCTATAACGAGTACCACGTGGTCCTGGAGAGCGGCGTCAAGACCGAAGACATGAACGTGATCGACTATGCCAACTATGGCCTGGATTTCCCTGGGGACACGCTCTTTACCTCACGCAAGATGGTGGAGCAAAAGCCCGACCTGTGCGTCCGCATGCTCCGCGCCAGCCTGCGCGGTTGGCAATATGCCATCGACCATCCGGCAGAAGCGGCAGACATTGTCCTCAAATACGACGAGAGCAAGGTGCAAACCCGGGAGCACCAGCTTTCCATGATGGTCGAGATTGCCAAGCTGGTCCAGATGGAGGGGCGTTCTCTAGGACGGACGGACGAAGCGGCCATCAAGCGGACCATAGACACGCTCCTACAGTACAAGATCCTCAGTGGGCCGGTCGAGTCGACGAACGTATACACCAATGATTTCTGGGACCAGGCGCGCACACCTACCCCATAGGGGAGTGGAGGACCAATGTTCGACCGTCTTTTTCGCCGGCTGACCGTCCGCCGCCGGATCGTTGGCGGGTTCGTGATCTTGCTGCTGCTGTTCGCCATAACGATCCCCATCGTGATGGTGGACCGGCTCACGCTCGTGGGCTGGCTACAGCAGATCACCGAAGTGGAAGCACGCGTCGACCGCCTGCTCTTGTTGGCTTCAACGCGAATCACGTCTTCCCGGGTCAACCTGATGCGCTACGCCGACAACTATACTCCCAGCGCTCAAGAATCCCTGACCGACGTCGACCGGGCCAACCAGCTTTTGACCGAAGCCCGGGGCATCATCACATCGCCGGAGCAACAGGCAGACGTGGACGTGGTCCTGGAAAAACTGGTCGAGTACAAAAAGCTCATCACCGATGTCCAGGCAGCACGAACAGAGGGGAAACTTCAGGACGTTTCCCAGCTCTTATTCCAGGCTTATCGACTCGAGGGCGAGATCTGGCAAAGGATCGAACGCGTCGTCAGCGATAGTGAGGCTCGCATAACGGCAGCCAACGCGTCCATCTATGAAGAGGCACAACGCCGGCTACAGCTTTTGGTTGTGGGCTATGCCAGCCTACTGATCGTATCCCTGATCCTGGCTTTCCTGGTTCAGCGCAGCATCACCCGTCCAATAGCCGAGTTGCGCAGCGGAGCCGAAGCATTCCGTCTGGGTCACCTGGACGTCAACATCCCCGTCGTCGGCACAGACGAGTTGAGCCTGCTGGCCCTGACCTTCAATCAAATGGCCGCCCAGCTTGGAGATTTGATCACCGGACTGGAGCAACGGGTAGCCGAGCGGACCCGCGAACTGGAACAGCGTTCCGCCTATCTGGAGGCCTCTGCCCAGGTGGGGCACGCCGCCACATCCATTCTGGACACGGACGCACTTGTCCGGCAGATGACCGACTTGATCCGTGAGCGGCTTGGCCTGTACTATGTGGGCCTGTTTCTGGTAGACCAGACCCACGAGTGGGCCGTATTGCAGGCCGGCACCGGCGAGGCCGGTCGGGCCATGCTATCCCGCGGTCACCGCATCCAGGTCGGACAGGGCATGATCGGGTGGTGCATCGCCAACAACCAGGCTCGCATCGCCTCCCGGGCTGAAGCCGACGCCGTGCGTCTGAACGTTTCCGAACTGCCAGAGACACGATCCGAAGCCGCGTTACCCCTGCGCTCGCGCGATCACGTACTCGGCGCGCTGACCGTACAGAGCGACCACTCGGACGCCTTTGACCCGAGCACTATTGCAGTTCTGCAGACTATGGCAGACCAGGTAGCAGTGGCGCTGGATAATGCGCGCCTGTTTGCCGAAAGCCAGCAAGCCCTGGAAGCGGAGCGCCTGGCCTATGGCCAGATCACCCACGAAGCCTGGTCGAGAATGACGCAGAAACAATCAGACCTGAGCTACCTGTGTGATATCGAGGGCCTGCACCCCGTCAGAGATCAGTGGCGGATCGAGATGGTACAGGCCAGCCAGGAAAGCCAAACCATGCAGCCTGATGGCGCGACCCTGGTGATCCCGGTCAGGGTCCGCGAGCACGTGGTGGGAGCCATTCGCCTGCGCAAGCCCGACGGCGCTGTTGGTTGGACAGCAGAAGAAATCGGGCTGATGGAAACGCTGACCGACCAGTTGGGCGTGGCCCTGGAAGGCGCGCGCCTGTATCAGGACTCGCAGCGCCGCGCTGCCCGCGAGCGACTCACCACCGAGATCACGAACCGCATGCGTGAAACGCTGGACATGGACACCGTGCTGCAAACCGCCATCCGCGAGATGGGACAGGCCCTGGGCATACCCCGGATCACGGTGCGCCTGGGCAGCGCAGAACCCCCAGCAGATGCGCCGGCAGAAGGGAGTCTCCACCATGCGCGCTCGCTTTAGCCGATTCTTCTCGCCGCCGGTTTTCGAGAACCCGGACAAAACGCGATCTGCCCGCTTGCTCAACATGAGCTTGTGGGCCTGCCTGTTCACCATGTTCACCGTGGTGGCGATCATCCTGCTCACGATCGGCATCCCAGACAGTCCGGAAGAGATCTTTACCGTATCCAGCGCGGTGCTCATGTTTGGGTTTACCGGCGTCTTGCTGGTAATTGCCAAACTCGGGCATACCCACACGGCCAGCGTGCTGTTTCTGTCCATGCTGTGGGTCATCATCACCCTATGGGTCTGTGGCGTAGCCGGGGTCAGCAGCGATAACAGCTCACTCAACTATGGCCTGATCATCGTCGTCGCCGGCCTGCTGCTGGGCGGCCGCGGCGCGCTCGTCTATACTTTTGTCTGTGGGCTGGCCATTTTGTGGGCCTATTATGCCGAGAGCAGCGGCTTGTTGGTCGTGGCTGACAGCCCCGTTTCCATCATGGACCCACTATTGCTAATCGTGCCACTGGTGCTGATCGGCGTGCTGTTACGCTATGCTATGAACACCCTGACCGCGGCCGTGCAACGGGCCCAGGACAACGAATACGCCCAGGCCACGGCCAACCGCGAGTTGCAGGCCATCAGGGCTTCCTTGGAGGATCAGGTAACTGAACGCACTCAGATCCTAGAGCGCCGCACTCGCTATCTGGAGGCTACTGCCGCCGTAGCCCAGGACGCTGCGACCATGCTGGACCCCGGACAGCTCTTGCAGCGCATTGCGGCCGCCATCGGCGAGCAATTTGGCTTTTATCGCATTGGTATCTTTACCATCGACCCCACCGGCGAGTGGGCTATCCTGCGAGCCGCCACCGACGAGGCCGGCCGGCAGGCCATGACCCGCGGTTTTCGCCTGCGGGTAGGTCAGGAAGGCATCGTAGGTTATGTCACGCGATCCGGTCAGGCCTATGTCGCCCATCAGGTTCAGGAAGACGAGCTATTCCTGGCCGACCCGGCCATCGCCGACATTGGTTCCGAAGCGGTACTGCCACTGCGGACCCAGGGCCAGGTCATAGGGGCGTTGGACGTGCAGAGTACCGAAGCCCACGCTTTTAGCACCGAGGACATGGCTGTGCTGCAAATGCTGGCGGATCAGGTCGCCACGGCCCTGAGCAATGCCCAGCTGTTTTCTGAGAACCAACAAGCCCTGGAGGCGGCACGCCGGGCCTATGGTGAGATGAGCTTTCGGGCCTGGAACGAGCTGAGCGCCCGGCCCGATTGGGGATACCAGTACCTGCACCAGACCATTGGACCGACAGAAGCAGAATGGCCGGCCGACATGGTTCAGGCCATTCGCATCGGCGAGCGCGTGCTGGGCCAGGACCAAACCGGGGCTACCCTTGCGCTGCCGCTCAAGATCCGCGGCCAGATTGTGGGCGTCTTGAGCTTTGCCAAAGGAACACCCGGTGAAACATGGACCACCGAAGAGATGTCGCTGCTGGAGAACCTGGTCGACCAATTGGGCACGGCACTGGATAGCGCCCGGTTATACCAGGAAACCCAGCGCCGCGCCGCCCGCGAGCGACTCACCGGCGAGATCACGGCGCGCATCCGCGAGACTCTGGACATGGATGCCATGCTGCAAACGGCGGCCCAGCAGGTGCGCGAAGCCCTGGGAACGTCCGAAGTGGTGATCCGGTTGGTACCCCAACCCACGCACCCCGCCGAATGAACGAAACCGACGCACAACGCTGTACCCATTGTATCGGGAGCCCATTATGAACGAGGATCAACAGCGCAGGACTGCCATACGCTGGTTTCTGGTGATAGCCAGCATCCTGGGCATTGTCATTTCCATCCTCTGTCTGGTGCTCTATTTCCAGACCGGAGTCTGGCAAATCTTGGTCATAGCCATATGCATGCTGGCAGTGTTGGCCCTCATCCCGGTGACCCAGGTCTTGCTCCGGCGAAACCAGCTCGATGCCGCCGCCTACCTGATCCTGGCCGGCATTATCGTCATCTTTGGCAGCATCGAATTCTTTTGGGCCGGCGGTGGCCTCTTTGTTGCTATCACGGTCATGTTGATCCTCCCGATGGTGGGCAACAGCATGCTGCCCCGCAAACCCGCCGGTTGGCTCATCCTCACCGTCCTGTTCGTGGCCTATGTGGTGATCATCAACTGGCTGGCTCCCGATTTTCGCTACGACAGCACCCAATCCCTGATCCTCAGTTTCATCACGCCGGTCGCGGCTGGCGCGGCCGTGCTGGCGGTCATCGGCTATACCATTCGCTCCCTCCAGATGGGCACTATCCGCATACGCCTGCTGATCGCGTTCACGTCGTTGATCTTTTTGCCCGCAGTCGCCATCAGCATCGCGGCTGGGATTGGCGGCGTCTTGTTTGCCCAGCAACGCGTCCTGGCCCAGCTTGAATCTGTGGTCACGCTCAAAGAAGCCGAAATCAATACCTGGGTAGAAAACCTGCAAATCGACCTGCTGCTTCCGCTGGCCGGCGAGGACACCATGCGGCAGGCGCGCGTGCTGCTGCTGGGCTCGTCGAGTCCCACATCCGTACGAGAAGCCCACGATACGCTCCAGGACCGCTTTCGCCAGGTAATCGCGCAAACTGGCCGTCTCGATGAATTGCACCTGTTGGATCTGGAAGGCAAGGTGGTCCTATCTACTGACGCGACGCAAGAGGCCAAATTCCAGCGCAGCCAACCCTATTTCCAGCGCGGGCTGGAGGGGTCATACGTGCAGCCGCCCCTTTATGCCACACGCCTCACGAGCGGCCAGTTGCCGATCTATGCCTCACGCCCCGTTGTCGATGATCAGGAACAGGTTATCGGCGTTCTGGTGGGGCTGGCCAACCAGGATGTGCTCAACGCCATCATGCGCGAGCGCACCGGCCTGGGCGACACGGGTGAGACCTACCTGGTAGGGACCAGCCTGGTCTTGCTGACCGAAAACCGGTTCGGGCAAAAAGAGATCTATGTGCCGACTGACGGGGCCCGGCGGGCCATAGCAGAGGCTCCCCCCAGCTCAGAACCGTATGCCAACTATGAGGGCGAGATGGTGATCGGCACCTATCGCTGGCTGCCGGCCTTGCAGGTGGGACTGCTGGCCGAGCAGTCTCAGTCCGAAGCCCTGGGACCGGCGGTTGGCATTGTCGGCGTCAGCCTAGGCGTGGCCCTGCTCGCCACGCTGCTGGGAGTCCTGGCGGCGCTGGTCATCACCCGGGGCATCGCCACGCCGCTGGCCGCCCTGGCCGAAACCGCCACGCGGATCGCCGAGGGCGATCTGGACCGCACAGCCCCCGTGACCCGCGCGGACGAGACCGGCACCCTGGCCCGCGCCTTTAACAACATGACCCAGCAGCTCCGCGAACTCGTCAGCGGCCTGGAACAGCGCGTGGCCGACCGCACGCGCGACCTGGAACAGCGCTCTGCCTACCTGGAAGCTGCGGCCGAGGTGGGCCGAGCTGCCACATCCATCTTGGAAACCGATGCGCTGATCCAGCAGGTGGTCGAGTTGATCCGCTCGAGCTTTGGGCTGTATTACGTGGGGCTGTTCCTGGTAGATGAACTCGGCGAGTGGGCCGTTCTACAGGCCGGCACCGGCGTGGCCGGCCAGGCCATGTTGGCTCGCCACCACCGCATCCGCGTGGGCGAAGGCATGATCGGTTGGTGCATCGCCCACGAGCAAGCCCGCATTGCCCTGTATGCCGAACAGGACGCGATTCGCCTGTTGGCCACAGAACTGCCCAACACACGCTCCGAGGCCGCGCTGCCGCTGCGCTCGCGTGGTCAGGTGCTCGGTGCGCTCACTGTCCAGAGCGAACAGGCCAATGCCTTTGACCAGGATACCTTGATAGTGTTGGAGACCATGGCCGACCAGGTGGCCGTGGCCCTGGATAATGCCCGCCTGCTGGCCGAAAGCCAGGAAGCCCTCGACCTCTCGCGCCGTGCCTATGGCGAGCTGAGTCGCCAGGCCTGGGTTCGACGGCTGCGCGAGCGCGCCGGCCTGGGTTACCGCAGTCGGGAGCAAGGTATCACCCCGGCACCCCAAGAATGGTCACCCGAGGTGGAACAGGCCTGGCGCACCGGCCAGATCATCCAACGCCAGGCCCAAGCCACCTGGCCCCTGGCTATCCCCATTCAGGTGCGCGACCAGGTGATCGGGGTGTTGAGCACGCACAAATCAGGCCCCTGGACCGCCGAAGAGATTGCCCTGGTGCAAGCCGTAATCGACCAACTGGGAGCCGCACTGGAAAGCTCACGCCTGTTTGAAGAAACCCAGCGGCGGGCCCAAGACGAGCAGCAACTGCGCGCCATCACTGCCCAGGTGCGCGATGCCCCCAGCCTGGATGCCATCCTGCAAACGGCTGCCCAAGAAATCGCGCGGGCGCTGGGCGTAGAGCGAGCCTTTGTGCAACTAGGCACTCCCCCCCCGTTGGAACCGGGCCGCGAGACGTAGGAGGATATACCCATGCGCACCCTATGGCACTGGATCATGGGGCCTCAATTAGAAGACGAAGACCTGCGCCGTCGGGTTCTGGCCGCACGCGTTACTTCTGCGTTCGCCCTGTTGGTGTTGCCGCTCGTCATCCTGGGCGAGATGCTGGCCGGCAGCTCACCATTTGCCGACCCGGCAAGCTGGGTCACGTTGCCGCTCACCTTTCTGGTGCCACTGGTGGCCCTAGTGCTGGTCCGCATCCGGCCCCGCGTCGGCATCTACTGGCTGGTAATCGCCATGTCGGCACTGATGGCCACCGGGGCCATTGCCTATGGCCTGACCGCCTCCAATTTTACCATTCTGGCGACCCTGGTGGTATTGGCTGCATTGCTCGCCAGCACCAACGGTATCATTCTCAGCGTGGGCGCCTGCCTGATAGCCACGATAGGCGCTTATGCCACGAGCTATACCCAGCCCGACATCGACCTGTACAAGCTGCAAAACGAAACGATCATGCAGTTGGCCATATTTGTCCTGCTGGGCGTTTTGACCTGGCTATTCGACCGCAGCCTCCGCAACCTAGCCCGGCGCGCACGCCATCAGGCCGACGATATTGCCGAGTTGAACGTGGCCCTGGAACAACGCATCGCCGAACTGACCACCTCGGGCCAGCAACTTGAGCAAACCATCGCGCAGAACCAGCACCAGACCCAACGCCTGGTCACAGCCGCCCAGATCTCGCGCGCCCTTTCCGCCAGCACTGTGGGAACTGCCGACATCCTGGACGATATGGCGCGCCTGGTCCGTGAGGGGCTAAACGCCTATTACGTGGGATTGTTGCTCGTGGATGACGCGCGCCAATATGCGATCTTGCGCGCCGCCACCGGCCCGGCTGGCGTCGAACTGGTGGCGCAATCATACCGCATGCCGGTCGACAGCGCGTCAGCCGTCAGCCGGAGCATGACCATCCGCCGTGGCTGCCTGGCGCCCGACGCGAATGCGGGCGTGGTGCTGCCCAACATCGCCCAGTTGCCCGACACGCGCGCGGAACTGGCGCTGCCCCTCATCACCCGCGACCAGATCCTGGGCGCTGTGAGCATTCACAGCATGACCTCAGACGCCTTTGACCAACAAGACATTGTCATCCTCCAGTCCGTGGCCGATCAGGTGGCGAACGCTATCGTCAATGCTCGCTCGCTGGAACAGACCAGAACGGCGCTGGCCGAGGCCACCAAGCTACAACAAACCTACCTGCGCGATTCCTGGGAGCAGCGGTTATCCACCCAACAGGTCACTGGCTATCAGTACGAGCGTGACAACCTGCGAGCCTTGAGCCATCGCCTCATCCCGCCCGTACGCGAGGCGTTCGGCATGACACACACGCCTACCGCCACCACCGGTGCCGCCACTCTCGTCACGCCACTCACCCTGCACGGCCAGGTCATCGGTGCTCTGGGGGTCCAGGACCCGCACCGAACCGAGTGGACCGCCGACGAGATCCGCATGACCCAGGCTATCGCCGAACAAGTGGCCCAGGCCGTGGACCGGGCCCGCCTCATCGAAGAAGCCCAGACCAGCCTGGCCGAAGTGACCGCCACCTACCAACGCTACATGCGCCAGGCCTGGACCGACTATGTGCCGCTCCAGTCTTCCTCCCGATTTGAATATGCTGCAACCGACCAGGCCGCCGCACCCGACAGCATCGAGCCGGCCATGCAGCGCGCCCAGCAGCAGCAAGCGCCCGTCCTCGCCCAGTCACCCGAGGCCGCCACCCTGGCCGTGCCGCTGACCATTCGTAACCAAGTCCTGGGCGTGTTGGGGTTCCAGGACATGCCCGATCGCCAGTGGTCAGAAGACGAACTGACCGTGGTAGAGGCCGTGGCCGAACAGGTGGCCCTAGCTATCGATAATGCTCGGCTCTTTGACGAATCGCAGACCCGGCTGGCCCAGGTAGAAAGCACGCACCAGCTTTATCTGCGCGAGGCATGGCAGCAGTTTGTGCCCACACGCACCCGCGAGTTCCAATTCACCGCCGCCGGCGTGCCACGGCTCGAGCAGGCCACCATTCCAGAAATGGACCAGGCCCTGGCGCGCCGTGGCCCGGCCATGTCCGGCGCGGCCCTGGCTGCGCCCATCCTGTTGCGCGGCGAGGTCCTAGGCACGCTGGGCCTGCAATATCAGGAATCCGAACGCACCTGGAGCCCCGAAGAGATCGTCCTGGTAGAGAGCCTGGCTGACGAATTGGCTCAGGCCATTGAAGCCGCCCGACTGTTCGAGGAAACCCGCGAGCGCGCGTTCCAGATGCAGACCGCCGCGCACGTCTCGCAGGCCGCCACTGCCGTTCTGGACATGAACGCCCTGGCCGAAGAAGCCGTGAATTTGCTGCAAGAACGGTTTGACCTGCAATATGTGGGCCTCTTTTTGCTGAATCCAGAGCGCGATTTCGCGGTCTTGCAGGCCGGCACCGGCCGGGCTGGTGTGGCTGCACCGGCCCCCGGCCACCAGATCCGCGTGGGTGGTGGCACCAGCATCGGCAACTGTGCCGCGCAAAACCGCACTTGGCTCATCTCCAGCGCAGACGAGGGCACGTTCCGGCCCTGGCTGCCAGGCACCCAGAGCGAGCTGGCACTGCCGCTCATCTCGCGCGGCCAGACCGTGGGTGTCCTAAGTGTTCACCAGACGCGCCCCCGGGCCTTTGACGATGAAGACGTAACCGTGTTCCAGACCATTGCCGCCCAACTGGCCAACGCCATCGAAAACGCCCGGGCCTACCAGGAACTCCAGGACACCGCCGAGCAATTGCGCGAGATGGACCGGCTCAAATCCCAGTTCCTGGCGAACATGAGCCACGAATTGCGCACCCCCCTCAATGCCATCATTGGCTTTTCCCGGGTCATCCTCAAGGGCATCGACGGGCCGCTCACCGAAAACCAAGAAGTAGACCTGACCGCGATCTATGAAAACGGCCAACAACTTTTGGCGCTCATCAATAACGTGCTAGACATTTCCAAGATCGCGGCCGGCAAAATGGAGATCATCCTGAACCCGGTAGACCTCCGGCCCGTGATCCAGAGCGTCATGTCCACGGCCATCGCCCTGGTCAAAGACAAGCCCATCGAGCTACGCCAGGAGGTGCAGCCCGACTTGCCTACGGTCGAAGGAGACGAGACTCGCCTGCGTCAGATTATCCTAAACCTGGTATCCAACGCCGCCAAATTCACCGAGACTGGCTCGATCACGACGCGCGCCTGGGCCGATACAGAACAAGTGACCATCAGCGTCACCGACACCGGCATGGGCATCGCGCCCGAACACCAGGGTCTCATCTTTGAAGAGTTCCGTCAGGTAGACGGGTCAGTCACGCGCCAGGTGGGTGGCACCGGCCTGGGTTTGGCCATCAGCCGCCACCTGGTCGAAGAACACGGCGGCCGGCTCTGGGTCGAAAGCACACCGGACGAAGGCGCCACCTTTAGCTTTACGTTGCCCCTGCGTCGGCGACCTCAACTGCCCCCCGAGTTTGCGGACCTCGAGATCGACCCGGACCGCCGGCTCGTCTTGGCGATCGACGAAGGCCCCGGCGTCGTTGCCCTGTATCGGCGCTACCTGGAAAAGCACAACTACCAGGTGATCGCCCTGCACCAGGGCGCCCAGGCCCTGGATCTGGCCCGGGTTCTCCAGCCGCACGTCATCATCCAGGACCTGAACCTGCCCGACGAAAACGGCTGGATGGTGCTGGAAGCGCTCAAATCGGCCCCCGAAACTCGCCAGATTCCCATTATCATCGGCACCATGGACCGCGACAGTCGCGAGCAAGCCCTGCAACGCGGAGCCGCCGCCTATTTGACCAAACCCGTGTTGGAACAGGATCTCGTCCAGGCCATCCGGGCGCTAGAGTAACGCCCGACTATCAGGTTACAAAGAACCGGAGCGCCCATGTCGCAACCCAAGTTTCATCTGCACTGCACTCGCTGTGGGTGGCAAGAGCCTTATCAACAGCCGCGCGATGTCTGCCCGCAATGCCAACACGACTGGCTGAACACGCGCTATGACTACCCGGCCGTGCGCCAGCGCTGGGAGCAGCAACTGGCTCAGCGCCCCTTTGACATGTGGCGCTATCACGATCTGTTGCCCTTGTGCGATGACTGCCATCGCTTGAGCATGGGCGAGGGCGGCACGCCGCTCTACCCCACCACCAACTTGAGCATGATGCTCAACCGGCCCCACATTTATGTCAAGGACGAACGGCAGAACCCCACCAGCTCGTTCAAAGACCGGCAGGCATCGCTGGCGATATCGGTCATGCGCGAGCAAGGCATCACCGAAGCAGTGGTGGCTTCCACCGGCAACGTCGCCATCTCGTACTCGGCCTACTCGACGCGCGCCGGTATCAAGCTATGGACCTTTCTGACCAGCGCCGTGCCGGCGGCCAAGATGCGCGAGGTGGCCCTGTATGGCAGCGAGGTCATCAAGGTCACGGCCACCTATGACGAGACCAAAAAAGTGGCCATCAATTTTGCCAAACGCCGCGGCCTGCTCTATGACCGGGGGCTCAAAAGCATCGCGGCCCGGGAAAGCATGAAAACCCTGGCCTTTGAGGTGGCCGAACAACTGACCGCCTTGCTGGGGCCAGACGAGTCCGGCCGGTGGCGCGCGCCCGATTGGTACTTCCAGGCCGTGAGCGGGGGGCTGGGGCCGGTGGGCGTGTGGCAAGGCTTTGAAGAACTGTTAGAAATGGGCCTCATTTCGCACTTGCCCAAGCTGGCCTGCATCCAGGCCGAAGGCTGCGCCCCCATGGTCCATTCGTTCCGGGCCGGCCTGGCGGTTGCCGAGCCGGTTCTCGTCCCCAACACGCGCATCGCCACGGTCGCCACCGGCGACCCCGGCGCCGCCTATACCTTTTTGCGCCAGGTGATCCTGGAACATGGCGGCACCTTTGAGATGGTCAGCGACCAGGAAGCCTTCCAGGCCATGCACGTGTTGGCGAAAATGGATGGCATCTCGATGGAGCCGGCCGCTGCGATAGCCTTTGCCGGGCTGTTCAACCTCACCGCCCGGGGCGTGGTCCAGCCCCAAGACGTGGTCGTGATCAACTGCTCCGGTCACACCTTCCCGGTGGAAAAATTCCTCCTGGGCGACGAATATGCCCGCAGCGTCGAAGTCGCAGATGCCGGCGGCGCCGAAACGCCCCCACCCGAAGAGGGGTTGCTGGCTTCCCTGGAACGGCTGGACCGCCAGGTGCGGCGGGTGGCTATCATCGAAGACAACCCCGAAGCCGCGCGGCTGCTGCGGCGCGTGCTCCAAGCCCACGGCGAATACCAGATTGACGAGGCCTATGACGGCGAGGCCGGTCTGGAACTGGTGCGCCAGTCGCCGCCCGACCTGATCCTGCTGGATCTGATGATGCCCAAAATGGACGGGTTTACCTTTATCGAGGCCCTCAAGGCCGACGAGCGCCTGTCCAGCATCCCCGTCGTCGTCATCACGGCCCAGGAACTCACGGCCCACGAACGCCAACGCCTGAACGGCCACGTGCGCGGTTTGCTCCAAAAAGGCACCTTTTTGAGTACCGATCTGCTAGACGATATCCAGGAACTGCTAAAATAGAGGTGGTCCCATGCTGCACCGACTGCTAGAAAGACAGCTCAACAAGTTTGAGCTCGACCCGGCCACCCCGGCCGACGCCGCCAAATGGCCGCGATTCCTGGAGCAAATCAGTCAGGCCTATACCGAATCCGAGCAAGACCGCTACTTGCTCGAACGCTCGCTGACCATCTCGTCAGCCGAGATGCAAGAGTTGTACGAAAAACTGCACCAGGCGTCTGAAACACGCCTGGCCCAGGAGCGAGACAAACTAGAAGCCATTATCCAGTCTGTGGGCGATGGATTGTGCGTCCTGGATCCAGACGAAAATCTGAGCCTGATGAATCCGGCCGCCGAGCGGCTGTTAGGCTGGCCTCTGGACGAGCTACAGGGCCAACCGGTGCTCCAATGGATCCTGCCCCCCGTACTCGTCGAGCCGCTGTGCGACCTGATACACGCGGGCCAGGCTTATCGCGATGAAGACGGCCGGTTTAGCTGCCAGGGCAAGCGTACCCTGGCTGTGTCCTATGTCGTCAACCCCATGATGCACGACGGTCGCTATTGGGGCGCAGTCCTGGTCTTTCGCGACATCGCAGAACGCAAAAAAGCTCAGGAATCCCTGGAACGCCGCGCCGCGCAACTGGCGCTCCTCAATGACATTGGCGAAAAGATTGCCGCCGTGTTGGACCTGGACAGTGTCTTGGATCGCGCGGCCACGCTCACGCAAGAAACCTTTGGCTATCACCACGTGGCTCTGTTTACCCTGGACCCCGAACGCCGGGAGCTGATCATGCGCGCGCGAGCCGGCGCATTCACCGACCTGTTCCCCACCGACCACCGCCTGCGCCTGGGGCAAGGACTGGTAGGTTGGGTAGGGCAACAGGGCGTTACCGTGCTGGCGAACGACGTACAAGCTGAACCGCGCTATGTGAACCTGTACCCCAACCGTGTCCCCACGCGCGCCGAGATGAGCCTGCCCATCCTGGTGGCCGGCACTATCGTGGGCGTGCTCGACATCCAGAGCCCGCAGCCCCAGGCCTTTGACGAAACCGACTTGTTGGTGATGGGCATGCTGGCTAACCAGATCGCCGTCGCCATCGAAAACGCGCGGCTCTTTGAACAGGCCCAAAGACTCACAGCCACCGTCGGCGAACTGTCGGCGCCGGTCATCCAGGTCTGGGACCAGGTTCTGGTCCTGCCCCTGGTGGGTGGCATCGACGAAACGCGCTCCAAACGGATCATGGAGACCCTGCTGGAAGGCATTACCCAACATCAGGCCCAGGTCGTGATCCTCGACGTCACCGGCGTTCCCGTCATTGATAGCTGGGTGGCCGACCACCTGCTGCACACCACCCGGGCCGCAGCCCTGCTAGGCGCGCAATGCGTGCTCACCGGCATCAGCCCCGAGATTGCCCAATCCATCGTCAGTCTGGGCTTGCCCCTCACCAAGCTAACCACCTTGCCCAATCTGCAAGCTGGCATCCAACATGCCCTCACCTTGCTGCGCCGCACCAAGTAGCCGGCCATGAACACGCCTGCCCCGATCCTATTGATCGAGCGGCTACGCGCCCGCTGGCTCCCGGCCGACGTACTGACGCGAGGGACCTGGTTGGTGCTGGCTTCGACAGCGTGCTTTGGACTGGCTCCCATTTTGGGCAAGCTGGCCTATCGTGCCCAGGTGGAACCTTTTACGCTGGTCTCGCTGCGCACGGTGCTGGCCGCGCTGGCCCTGTGGGCGTTTTACCTGCTCCAGCCCCGCTGGCGTGCGGCCATCGCCATTCCCTGGCACGCGCTGCCGGCCTGCGCCGGCATGGCCCTGGCGAACGGGTTTGGCTCGCTTTTGTACTATACCGGCCTGGCCCGCGTTGACGCCAGCCTGGGGCAACTGCTCTATACACTTTATCCGCTATGGGTGTTTATCTTTTTGAGCGCCGCCGGCCATCGCGTGTCGCGCCTGGCCGTGCTCCGGCTGGGAGTGGCCCTGGGCGGGGTCTATTTGCTCACCGCCGGCGGGGGCGGCCCGCTGGACGCGCTGGGGATCATGCTCATGATCAGCGCCGGCGCGCTGTACGGGTGGATGCTGGTGCTGGGACAATGGGCGGTGGCCGATGTCGACTCACGCACCGTGACCTTGTATGTGCTCACGGTCCAGGCCGGGGTGGTGTTTGCAGCCCAGATGTTGAGCGGCGCCCCGCTGGCGCCCACCACAATGGACGGCTGGACGGCGACGGTATTGCTGGCCCTGATCCCCACCGCCCTGGCCCGGCTCTTGATGTTTGCCGGCCTGCGGCACCTGGGAGGCGTGCAGGCTTCGCTGCTGGGCGTGGCCGAACTGGTGGTGGCGCTGGTGATGGCGTTCGTGTGGCTGGGGGAGCGCTTGCCGCTGTGGCAAGTGCTAGGGGCTGGGCTGGTCGTCGCCAGCGTGCTGTTGAGTGGGCGCGAGAGCCACCTGGAAACAAGCTGGGAGGACCTATTGCGCGAGGGCCGGTGGCGCGAGTTGGAGTGATTTACCCCGGCTCGTTCAACTCGGACACGCTGAAGCGCTTTTTCCCCGATGCCGTCCGGGGAATCTCGTCCACATGATCAAACGTGATGCGCATTTGCGGGCCGAAAAAGCCGGCCAGTTGGCCGCGCAGGGCCGTTTCGCTGGCCTCATCATAGCCCGGGCCGCGCACCACCAGGACCTGTAACCAGTCTCGTTCCTTTTGCACCAACTGGCATTCGCGCAGGCTGGCGATCTTGGGAAGGATGGTGGTCAACGCGCTGGCGCTGACGAACCGGCCCTCCGGCGTGGTCAGAATGTCGGCGTACCGGCCGATCAGCTCGGTCAGCAGCGGCAGCCCTCGCCCGCAGGGACAAGGCACGGCGCTGGGAACAGCCACATCCTGAATGTCGTAGCGGATGAACGGCATCGCATAGTTGAACAGATCGGTAATCACCACCCGCCCGGGGTGGCCCGGGGCCACCGGCCGACCGGCCGCGTCGACAAACTCGACGACGAGCCGGTCGGCATTAATGTGCATCCCCACGTGTTCGCCGCACTCGGCTGCCACCGTGACCACTTCGCGGCAGCCATAGCGATTGAACACTGGTGCGCCCAGCACGCGCTCGATCAACTGGCGCTGGTGGGGAAACAGCATATCCGTGGAAGCAATGATGCCTTGCGGGGCCGGCAGGTCGGTGAGGCCGCGCTCGTCGAGAAATGCCGCGAAATGCGCCAGCATGGACGCATAGGCTATCACGGTCTGGGGCCGGGCACGTCGGATATAGTCCGCCAGGGCGGCCATATCGGCAGTGGAAAAGCCAAAGGCATCGAACGTGTGCTCGCGCAGCAACAGAGCGCGCAGCTTGCCCCGGGCCGTCTGCGTGGCCTTGACATCGCGGGGATGGCCCCACAGCACCAGCGTGCGCTGGCCGAAATCCCACCCAGCCCATCGATTGCAGCGCAGCGTGTTGGCTGTCCCCCAGTCCTGCTGTCCCTGGTCCTGGTAAAAGCGCATCGGCGTCCCAATTGAACCCCCGGTATAGTTGGCAATGCACCGGTCCGGCGGATAGACTGTGCTCAACAGCTCGGAGCTGCGCTCCTGGATGACTGCTTTGGTCAGGAGCGGCAGGGAAGCCAGGTCGGTCGCCGAGCGCACGTCGGCCGGCGTCAGCCCCGCCGCTGCGAATGCCTGCCGATAGTATGGCACCGTGTCATAGGCATGGCGCACGAGCTGGGCCAGCCGGGCCTGTTGCCAGTCCAGGATGTCGGCCAGCGGCCACCACTGCGATGCTTCCAACTGCACGAACTTGTGCCGGATACAGCGGCCCGAGACCCGCTCGTACAGGGGATAGACCACGTGTTCGCTGATCAGGCGATACATGATTCCGCTACCTCAAGCGATGGGCGCGCTCAGCAACGACTCGTATAGCGCCAGATACCGCTCCACCATCGCCTCCACCGAATAACCGGCTACGACTGTCTGCCGCGCCGCGTGCCCCAACTGCCGGGCCAACGCCGGGTCGCCCATCAGCCGGCCCAGGGCCACGCTCAGGGCAGCCACGTCGCCCGGCGGCACTAGTAGGCCGTTGACGCCATCCTCGACCACCTCTGGCGTGCCGCCCACTGCCGTCGCCACCACCGGCAGGCCGCAGGACATGGCCTCCAGCAGCGCGTTGGACAGGCCCTCCACCTGCGAGGGCAGCACAAACAGGTCGGCGCCGTGATACCACCCCGCGACCTGCTCGACCGCACCGATCAGACGCACCGACCCCACAATCCCCAATTCCCCGGCCAGCCGAACCAGCGCCTCGCGTTCCGGCCCATCGCCCACCAGGACCAGCACCGGCGATTGGCCGGGTGCGTCTGCGTCGCCCAGCACGCGCGCCCACGCCCGCAGCAGCACGTCCAGCTGCTTGACTGGGTCCAGCCGGCCCACAAAGAGCGCCACCGGCCCTTCCGCCGACCGCCAGTCACGACGTGCCGGGTCGTCCACGGGGGCAAATGCCTGCACATCCACGCCGTTAGGCAGCCGGTGAACGATCGCCGCCAGCTCCACCTCGGCCAGCGCCGCGCGCACCGGCTCGTTCAGCACCACCAGGGCGTCGGCCTGGCGCAACAGCCAGCGGCGCAGCGGCCAAGTGCGCGTGCCTGCCATTGCGTGGACCCGGCTGCCCATGAGCTTGATGACGACCTGGTGACCCCAGCGCCGTTTGGCCAAAGCCGTGATAGCCGCCGGTGCGATACCCAGCGACGCCTGATGTCCGTGCAGGATGGCCCCGCGCCAGTGGGGCCGGGCCAGCAGACGCAGCGCCCCGGCCGTGTACGTCAGCGCGGCCAGCGGCCCACGCCCTATCGTGCGCAGGCGATAGATCGGCACGCCATCCACGTGCTCCAGGGAAAGCAGACCGGGATACCGGCGCGTGATGACGCACACCTCCACACCACGCGCGGCGAGCCGGCCCGCCAGGAGTTGTGCCTGCCGCTCGCCGCCGCCCACAGTGGGATAGAAATCCGAGATGACCATGACCACGCGCAGTCCCGCCATGCCCATCACCCGGCCCCCTTGCGCGCCTCGATGATCTGCACCTGGCCCCGGTCGCGCAGCGGCCGATAGGCCCACGCCAGCAGGTCCGACAGCCAGATCACCCCCTGCCAGACGGCGACGTGCCGGTGCAGGCCCAAGACCGTGAACGGAAAAAACGGCACGATCAAGGTGCGAATGTTCGCGTGCAGGCCGGCGCGCCGAAAAATCTCCTGATACTGAGCCGGCGAGCGCGTGCCCACGTGCAGATCGTCGTCCTCTGCCGCAGACCGAGCCAGCCGCCGGCCCCGCCACGCCAGGAGCCGGTCCCGCAGCCGGGCCGGGATCAGCGCCGCATAGAACTCGATGGTGTGATGATAGGCGGCGGCGTTGGGTTCCAGGGCCAGCAGCCACCCGCCGGGGCGCAGCACGCGCGCCACCTCGGCTATGGCCTGCTCCGGCCGGGGCAGGTGATGAAGCGTGCCCAGGCTGACCACCGCATCGAACGAGCCGTCCGCAAAAGGGAGCTGTTCGGCGTCGCCTTGCAGCCAGCCGGCCCGAGCCGCCGGCCCCACGCGCTCTCGCGACCGGCGCACAAACTGCATCGAGATGTCCAGCCCCATCACGGCGCAAGATGCAGCCGCCAGCCGCAGCGCCGTGTCGCCGTGACCGCACCCCAGGTCCAACACGCGCTGGCCGGCCAATCGCCCGGTCCAGCGGTCGAGCGTATAGCGGGAGCGCAGCAGGCCCATGTAGGCGCTTTGCTCTGTCTTGGCCTCGTACTCGCGGAACAGCCGATCATAGTGCTGGCGCTGGCGGTCTTTTATGTCCATCGCCAGCCCCGCAATCCCACGCGCCCGCCCACTGCCGCCAGCAGGAGACGTAACTCGCTCAGGCGCAGCACATAGGCCAGCGCCACATAGACCCCGGCCCCCACCACCACGCAAACCAGCACCGACCAGAGCGTGGGCCACCCGGCGGCCAGGAACAAAAGCGCGTAGACGGTCAGACCCATTCCCACGGCCGCTGTGCTGATCTTGGCAAACGCAACCAGGATCAGCCGGCCTCCCAGTGGGCCGAGCTTCCATCGCGCCAGGAGCAGGCTGGTCACGGCCATCACCGTGGCGTTGGCCGACAGCGCCAGCGCGATGCCGGCCTGCTTCATCGGGCCGATGGCAGTCAGATCCACCAGCACGTGTACCAGCGCCCCGGCGACGACGATCAGCAGAATGAGGTGAGCCTCTTTGCGGGCCAGGAACAGGCGCACTGCGATAAAGACGATGGCTTGAGGGACCAGACCCACCGCGTACGCCAGCAACGCCGAGGCCGTGATGGCCGTGTCCTGTGCGCCGAATGCACCGCGTTCATAGAGCAGCCGAACCACCGGCTGGTGCAGCGCGACCAACCCCACCGTGGCCGGGATCAGGAAAAAGGCGGCGATACGCAGGGCCAGCGCCAGGTCGCGCTTGAGACCCGTCATATCGTCCTCGGCCACGCGCCAGGAAAACTGGGCAATCGCCACCGTGGTCACGGCCAGCACGCAGATCTGGAACGGCAGTTGAAAGATGTTGGTGGCAAAACTCAACGCCGCCAGACTTCCCTCGGCCAGTTGCGAGCCAAGGTTGCGGTCTACCCAGCCCAGACTCATGTTCACCAGTCGCACCAGGAACATGAGCAGCGTAAACGCACCCAGAGCGCCCCAGACCTCGCGAAACCGCAGATCCAGGCGCGGCCCGCGAGGCGCCAGCCGACGCCGCCACAGACCCACTGCCAGGATGCCCAGTTGCACCAGCGTGCCCAGCACCAGGCCCCAGGTGAGGCTCTGGATGCTCAACGTGCCGGCAAACACCGCGATCATGGCAATGACGACGACCGTCGCCGCCAGCGGCGACAGGCCCACCAGCAAAAAGGCCCGGTGCGCCGTCAGCACCGACAGGGCGAAATTGGTCAGCGCCAGGATCAGCGTATAGACGGTCATCACCCGCACGATCTGCACCGTCAGGTCGGCCGTCTCGGGGGCAAAGCCAGGGGCCACAAAGGACACCACCTGCGGCGCAAACACGTTCACGCCGGTCACCACGGCCCCGGTTACCAGCACGATAAGCAGCGCTACCGTCTCCAGCATTCGCTGGGCGTCGTCTCGGTCCCGGGCCAGCCGGGCGATGTACACGGGGATGAACGTGTCCTCGATGAGCGGGCGCAGCAGGACCAGCGCCAGGTTCGAGACGTACAACCCTACGTTAAAGGCATCGGTCAGGCCGCTCAGCCCAAAAAAGGCCGAGACCAGCATCTCGCGGGCCAGATACAGGCCCTTGTCCAGCACCTGGGCGATCATCAGGATCGCCACGGGCTTGACGAGGGTCGAGCCGGGCCGGGTCTGTTCGTTGGCGGCGCCGGTGTCCTGCTCCATCGGATCAGCCACCTGGGACCGGCCGGCGCGTCGCGCGTCCCACCAGCCCCCCGATCCATGCCAGCCCCAGCACAGCCAGCATCACGATCAGCGGCAGAAACGGCAGCGTATAACGCGGGTTGGGCTTGAAATAGATGCTAAACACTGTCACATACGGCAAGACCAGGCACCAGGCCAGCAGCGGCCAATGCCGCACCCGCCACGCCTGCCACAGGCCCAGGCCGGTCAGTCCCAAAAGCGCCCAGTGGCCCACCTGATAGATCAGGCCGAGCGCGCGCGACAGGCGATCCAGCCCATTGGGGTGCCCCCACAATTCCAAAAGCTTGGCCGCCAGGATGCGCGCATACAGCACCGGCTCCTGGCGCGCAAAGGACAGGTCCCACACGTAGCGCATGGGCGCGTAGGCCAGGTCGTTTTCGTCCAGCGTTTCGGGCGACGTGCCCTGCTCGGCGTCCTGGGTGTTCCACTCTTGCCAGAATGGCGATACGTACCCATAGCCGGTGAGCTTGTAGACCATGTACGCCGTGCGGTCGGTGAAAAAGACCTGCCCAAATTCCATATAGTTTCGCACTATCCACGGCACCAGTAGCAGCAGGCAGGTGACGGACACCAGGACCACGTATCGTACACGATGGGTCTTGACGAGCAGCGCGCCGGCTGCCACCATCACCGGGACAAAGGCCACCAGTGTCTCGCGGGTCAACATGGACAGGCCAAACCCGACGCCGGCCAGCACAGCGCTCGTGGCGGTGGGCCGCTGGACCGAGCGGATCCACCACCAGCAACTCAACTGGATGACCAACGTGTACAGGGTTTCGGTGAGGATGCGCCCTTCCCAAAGGATCAAGACCGGGTACAGGCCCACGCCGAGCATGGCTGTCCAGGCGAGACCGGGGCGCCGGGGAAACAGGTCGCGCATTAACCCGAACGTCACCAGGCAGTTGGCCGTACCCAGGAGCACCTGGACGAGGCGGACCGCCAGCAGGCTGTGCCCGCTCGCGGCGAAAATCAAGGCCCCCAGGTAGGGATAGAGAGGCGCGTTCAGGGCAAAGGGGACGCCCGGTTCTGGCCCAAACGTCCCGGTCGTCAGCAGGTTCTCGGCGATGTGGATGTAGCGCAGTTCGTCCAGCTCCAGCTCGCCCAGGGGCACCATCAGCACGATCAGGAGATGCGTTAGCAGGATCAACAGCGTCACGCCCAGCAGGGTTGCACGCTGGTGCGCCGCGATCCAGGTTTTCAAGCGATAGACCACTGCGGTCATTGGCACTCCTACTCTGCCCCGGACCGGCTACCGCGCAGTAGCACCCAGGCCCAGGCTGCCAGGCCAAACACCAAGGCATAGACCAGGGCTTGCAGATGGACCGCAAACCCGGTCGCCAGGGCCAGGTCCACGTCCATCCCCACCAGCACAAAGCCGGCCGTCCAGCCGGCCTCCAGCGTGCCAAAGTTGCCCAGGCTGTTGATGGGCAGCACCGTGGTCAGGGTGGCAGCCGTCGCGCCGATCAAGGTCTGCGCCGGCGAAACGACTACGCCCAGGCTCAACAGCAGGGCGTACAACATGCCGAAATTGCTCAACCACACCGCCAGCGAACTCGACAGCAAATCGACAACCTGGCGCGGGCCGCCCAGCGCGTCCAGCCCCACCTCGACATCGCCGACGAGCCGGGCGATACGGGCCTGCCCCGGCACACGCGACAGGGGCCGGGCAGCGAGCAAGCGCAGCGCCAGGCGACACAAGGCCCGGCGCCATACCACCAGCGCCCCGATGACGCCCACCACCAGGGCCATGCTGACCAGGGCGATCCAGAAATACGTCAACGCCGGCGTCGGCAACTGGCCCAGCAGGGGGCCGGCGCCCAGCACAAACAACAACCCTATCGCCACCAGGTCAAACAGCCGGGCAATGAGCAAGGATACCAACCCCTGCCCCACCGGCAAGCTCTGGCTCTTGTGCGCCAGGTACACATAAGACAACTCGCCCAGGCGCGCCGGCAACACCTGATTCGCCAGGCTCATCGCCAGGACCACGCCCAACATCGTCGGGATCCTGTGCAGGGGCGCGCGCGTCAGCCGCACAAAGCGATAGGACCGGGCCAGATTGTTCGCCAGGTACAGCAGACAGCCCACCAGGAACCACGTTCCATCGGTCTGAGCCAGCAGCCGGACCGTGGCCTCCAAGTCGAGCTGGGAGAGCAAAAAGCCCAACAGCACCAGGCCCACCAGAAAACCGATGAGGTTGGGCCACGACAAAAAGCGGCGCCTGAGGCGGTCGCTCGCGTTCATGGTCCCCGCTGACCGATGACGCGGGCCGGCACGCCCCCCACGATCTCCCAGTCGCCCACGTCACGGTTCACCACGGCCCCGGCGCCCACGATGGCTCCCTCGCCGATGCGGTTGACGGACGACAAGATCACGGCAAACGCCCCGATCCAGGCATCGCGGCCGATGGTCAGGCTGCTCAGGCGCGTGTCCTGGTCCTTTTTACGGCGCCGGCCGGCCACCACGTGTTCGTGCGTCTCGATGATCACGTACTGGGAAATCCACACGTCATCCTCGATGACAATGCCCCCGGCATAGTCCAGTTCTACATGATGGTTGATGCCCACGTCGCGCCCAACCCGGAGATAGCCACCCCGGACGCCGTGCGGCCGGATGCACAGCACCGCCCGGTTAAAGGATGACCCCGCGCCGATCTGGAAGAACCGGCGATAGCACCACATGCGCACGGCCAACAGCCCCGGCGCGTCGAACAGGGTGCTGGATACCACGATCTGGATGGCACGCCGAACCAGCTCGGACTCGAACACGGCTATTTGCCCTCTTCCATGTCAAACAGCATGGCGAACAGCAGAAACTGCAAGCCGGTGATGATCAGCAGCGCGCACAGGATGGCCCGGGGGCCAGACACGCCGATGCCCACCCACTGCTGCCACACCAGGAACAGGCCCCACAGAAACCCAACCGGCAGCAGCGTCATGCCGGCACCGTAAAAGAACACCAGCGGGTGAAAGTCCCACAGCACATACTTGTTCCACAGGCGCCAGAAAAAGCCCCGCAGCAACATGGGCGACACGCGCAGGGCATAGCGCAGGCCCTTGATCTGTGACTGGCGCTCGCCGGGCAAATAGATGGCCCGCCGGGGCACGTCCTTGACCCGCAGGCCATAAGCGTTGAGCCGGATCAGGAAATCCATCGGATAACCATAGCCCGGCCAGGCCCGGTCCCAGTCCACCCGCTCCAGGCCCTCGCGGTTGATGGCGGTAAAGCCTTCCACCACATCGGCCACCTTGTAAAAGCCCGAGGCGATCTTGGTGAGGATGGTAATAATCATGTTGCCGGTGACGCGGGTCCGGGGCATGTTGCCGGGGATGGCAGCCAGGGAGCCGGCACGCCGCATGAACCGATTGCCCTTGGTATAGTCGGCCTCGCCCCGGATCAGCGGGTCCAGCAGGTTGGGGATCTGGTCCAGGGGCATCTGGTAATCACCGCCGCACACCACGGCGATGTCATAGTCGCCTTCCAGTACGCGCTTGTAGCCGGTGATGATGCCGGCGCCCGGGCCGCGATTGGTCTCGTGACGGATCAGCTCGATGCGCGGATCGGCCGCCGCGCATTCCTGCACCACCGCGGCCATATTGTCCGTGCTGGCGTCGTCCACCACGATGATCGTGTCGACGAGGTCTGGCACGTGTTCCAGCGTGGGCCGGATCAGCCGCTCCTCGTTGTACGCCGGGATGACCAGCGCGATGCGTTTGTCCTGGTACATAACAGCCTCACTTGAGCTTGAGCACGTGGATGTGGCTCGTGATAAAGGTCTGGTGCAAATCGCGGAACTCGAGGCCCAGCACCCGCACCACCGATTCGAAATCAGCCACCGGTTCGTAGCGTTCGTCCATCCAGCGCGTCAGGGCCGCCGCCTGCTCCGGCGTGAGCAACTCGCCCACCTTGCGCGCGTCCCGCTGGGTCCAGATCAGGTACTCGACATCAGGGTACGGCGGGTTGGCGGCGTCCAATGGATAGACCACGTACCGGTAGCGCGAGCCGCCGGCGGGTGGGTGAAAAAAGTCCTCGTACAAAAGGTCCGGGTCGTCCCAGTACGGGTCCTGGTTGTACAGGCCAAAGGTGCTGCCGGCCGGCACATTGGCCTGGATCCAGCGCGAGGCATCCTGGCTGGCCGTGTCCGAGCAGTAGAAAAACAGCCCGGCGACGAGGCTCGGCCCCAGGGCCAATGCCACAGCCAACGCCACGGCAGCCGCCAGCGCGGCCCCGCGTGGCCGGGAGCAAGCGACCCACCGGCGCGCCCGGTCGACGGCCGCGACCGCCAGCAGGATGAAAAACGGCGCCAGGGGCAGCGTGCGCCCCACCGTGGCGTTATAGGTAACAGCCGCCACCATGCCAAACAGCCCAATCCACACCAGTGCCAGCGTTTCGACCGGGGTGCGACGACGATGCAACAGCGCCGCAATCAGGCCCGTGCCGCCCAGCAAATAGAGGCCCCAGCCCAGGCTGGCCGGCAGCGTGTCGGCGAAAAGCTGGGCCAGGCCGGCCACGAACGCGCCCGGCCCCACGTTCCCAAACAGCGAGCCGCCCAGTTCGGCGGCGCCTCCTGCCGAGGCAGTTGGGTTCAGCAGCACGTAGGGGTTGGTCAGGAAAAAGGTCGCCAGCAAGGCGACGCCCAGCACCAGCAACCGCCCCAGTTGTGCACGGCCCAACCAGGCCGACGGCCGCCACCACGCCGGCTGGCCCAGGCCGTGGGCCACCAGCAGCACGGGCAGCAGTGGCAGCGCGCTCCACTTGGTGCCAATCGCCAGGCCGGCGCTGACGCCGGCCAGCAGGTAATCGCGCCAGCGGCCCTGCTGCGCCACGTCGATGAGCCAGTAGACCGTCAGTGTGATGAAAAAGGTCACCGGCACGTCGGTTTCCAGGTAATGG
>JAHJIN010000549.1 GCA_018823415.1 Chloroflexota bacterium
ATGAGTTTCTGGTACAGTATGCCCAACCTGAAATGTGGGATGGGCGATGAAAAGCACAACGAAAGACAAGGAATACACGAGTCCGGTCCCGAAGCTCGCGCGGTTTTTCGAGCAAAGCCGGGATCAGTGGAAGGCCAAGTGTCGCGAGGCCAAAAGGATGCTCAAATGTCTCAAGAGTCGGAACCGGTTTCTGCAACAGAGCCGGGATCAATGGCGCCAGAAAGCGCAGCGATTGGCGCAGGAATTGGCCGAGGCCCAAGCAACAGAGCGCGAGTTGAGAGCAGAAGTGGAGAGGCTGAAGGCCGGGGCGGGCTCGACCCCACCCGAGCCCGAGAGCCAGGCCGACTTGGCGGTTGTACCATATCGCCACCAGTATTCGGTCGGTCATGCGGCGTCGTTTATCCAGTTGGTGTTGGCTGACGCCGCCGGTCTGCGGTGTGCCGGGCGAGTCCTGGCGACGATGGGCGACGTTTTTGGGGGTTCAGCCACTGCGCCGGCCTGGTCCACCGGCCGCCTCTGGATTTTGCGGCTGGGTTACTACAAGCTGACGCGGCCCAAAGACCAGGCGGACGACTGGGTCTGGATTATCGATCACACCTTGCAGGTTGGCGACGAGAAGTGTCTGGTGATCTTGGGAGTTCGTCTCAGCGCCCTACCGGCCGTGGGCCACTGCCTCCGGCACCAGGATGTGGGGCCGATTGCCTTGATCCCGGTCGAAAAGTCCAACGGGGAGGTGGTCTATCAACAACTCGAAGCTCAAGTCAAAAAGACCGGAGTACCGCGAGAAATCGTCAGCGATCACGGAACAGACTTGAAAGCCGGGATCGAGCAGTTCTGTGCCGCCCACCGCGAGACGGCGGCCATCTACGACATCAAACACAAAACGGCCGCGGTGCTCAAGCGCGAACTGGGCCAGGACTCCACCTGGCTGACCTTTGCGCAGCAGGCGCAGCAAACCAAACGCCAGGTCCAGCAAACGGCCTTGGCGGCCCTGGCCCCGCCAAGCCAAAGAAGCAAAGCCCGCTACATGAATGTCGATGTCTTGCTGGAGTGGGGGCGCCACGCCCTCGCCTTTCTCGACCACCTGGCAAACCAGGCGGGGCTGTTTGATCCAGGGCCAGTGCAGCACCAGCTCGGCTGGGTCGCCGCGTTTCGCCACCCCCTTGCCGAATGGCATGCCCTGCTGCAAGTGGTCACGACCACGGAAAGCTACATCCGGCAACGCGGACTCTATCAAGGGGTGCATCTCGAACTGGCAGCCCACCTCAAGCCCCTGGCCGATACTGAACAGGCTCAGCAGGTGTCGGCTGAACTCGTGGCCTTTGTAGCCCAAGAGGCCGCCCAGGCCCAGCCCGGGGAGCGACTCCTGGGCAGCAGCGAAATCATCGAGTCGGTCTTGGGCACACAAAAGCGTCTGGAACAAGACCAGGCGAAGAATGGATTCACCGGCTTGCTGTTGGCCTTATGCGCCGCTGTGGCCGAGACCACCACAGATGTCGTGCGTCAGGCGCTCGAAACTGTTCCCACCAGAAAGGTCCAGGCCTGGTGTCGAGAAAACCTGGGACAGTCGGTCCAAGCCCAGCGCAGAACCGCATTTCCCTCTCTCAGGCGGAAGGAACAAAAATGGGATCAATCGTGGACGCCCGTCTGACCTATTTTCATCAGCCCAGATTCGGCCTGAGATCCACTCATAACGTCATTGCGAGCCGCCCGCAGGGCGGCGAAACAATCTCCCGACACCAATTAGAAGATTGCTTCGGGCGCTGCGCGCCCTCGCAACCCTGGCACCGCCCGCCAGGGCAGGTGTGACTGGCGTGGATAGGGTGAAGGATTTATGGGTGCATCTCAGATTCGGTCACCGTGTCATAGAGTTTTTCGGTTAGGGTAGTTTTCAAGCACCTGCGTTGTTGTCGAGATCTGACATCTGAAGCGCCATATCTTGGAGAAGCTGACGCAAACGGGACGATAGATAGCCGCTTGAGGGCTTTGGACCTGTTCACTGCGTTGTTTTTGTCACCTTACATAGCGGCTTATGTCAGGTCTTGATGTCAGCGCTTTGCCTGGAAAAAGACCCTATTCGGAAAAGTCTATGTCAAGTCAAATGGGAATGTTACCGAAGGGGGGATAGTTCGGTCAAATGACAATGTTACCGAGTTGTCCGCTCCTTTCTGTTGATTCTGCCTACTCCAGCAGCAGATGTTACTGCTGGCGGTGGGCGAAGGTAGTCGTCGGGCTGTGGGTAGAGGGGCAACTCGCAGCGCAGCGGAGAGTTGTCCCTCTACCCACAGCCGGTTAACCGCAGCGTGCGCCGCCCTGCGGGTCGGTGGCGGCCTCGGCCCGCAGCGGGGTCCGGTTGAAAGCGAACCGCAACGGATTGTCGGGGCCGATGGTCAGGTGTGACAGC
>JAHJIN010000550.1 GCA_018823415.1 Chloroflexota bacterium
AAGGGCGGGGCTGTGATGTGATAACGAGGAGAAAAAGGGACGCGATGCACCTACGCTTGGTTGAACGATCTGTAGGTCCACAAAAGTGTGGCGCAGATTGGCGCGAGTATTCCTTGTCTTGTGGTGGGGTGGTCTATGGTACCCCGCTGGTGATCATCTCGCGGCGGGCCTGGGTGCCTCCCACTGACGTCTATGAGACCAAGGACGCCGTGGTAGTGCAACTCGAGATCCCGGGCGTAAGCCTGGATGACCTCGAAATCACGGTGCTGGAGCGGTCCCTGGTTATCACCGGGCGGCGCGAGGACCCGCTTTTGTCGCAAAAGATCGCCTATCATCGCATGGAAATTCAATATGGCGATTTTGAGACCGAGGTCTATTTGCCTGCAGCGCTGGACCAAGACGAGATCAAGGCCGAATATCACGACGGCTTTCTCACGCTTGGCTTTCCCAAGTCTCGCACACATCGCATCACGGTATCTGCCCAAGATTCATAGTTTTGACAATGAGGTACATTACCGGTGGCTGATAATTCTGATCGCCCAATAGAACTGAAACTAGATGACAACGTCCCCGACGTCCCTGAGCGGTTAATGATCTTGCCTTTGCGGGACACGGTGGTTTATCCCGGCATGTTTGTGCCCCTGGCTGTAGGCCAGGATCGTTCGATCCGGCTGGTAGATGAGGCCGTGGTGGGCAACCGGTTGGTGGGGTTGGTGGCCCAGTATGACGAAGAAGTGGTAGAGGCCGGTCCCGGCGATGTGTACGAGATCGGCACTGCTGCCGTGATCCATCGTCTGCTCAAGGTGCCCGATGGCACCGTGCGCCTGGTGGTGCAGGGCGTGGAGCGCTTTCGCGTCCTCGAGTTTACCCAGACCGAGCCCTATCTGATTGCTCGCGTGCAGCCGATCCTGGACGTGGTGGAGAACACTGTCGAAGTCCAGGCCCTGATGCGCAACGTGGTAGACTTGTTCCAGCGCATGGTGAGCCTGGTGGCCTATATGCCCGATGAATTGGTGATGGCTGCCATCAATATCGAAGACCCGCGCCAACTGGTCTATCTCATTGCCACGTCGCTGCGGGTCAAGACCGAGGACAAGCAAGAGATCCTAGAGCTGGACCGGGTAGCCGACAAGCTCAAAAAGCTCACGACTATCCTGAACCAGGAACTCGAGGTGTTGGAGCTGGGCCGGAAAATTCAAAGTCAGGCCCAGGACGAAATGCAGAAAATGCAGCGCGAGTACTTTTTGCGCGAGCAGATGAAGGCGATCCAGCAAGAGCTGGGCGAAGATGACGAGCAGGCCATCGAGGCCCGCGAACTTGAGGAAAAGATCGTGGCAGCCGGCATGCCTGAAGAGGCCGAGAAGGAGGCTCGGCGCGAGCTGGATCGGTTACGCAAGCTGCCCACAGCGGCCGCCGAATATGGCGTGATCCGCACGTACCTGGATTGGTTGGTGAGTTTGCCGTGGAACCAGTCCACCACAGACCAACTGGAGATTGGCCGCGCCCGAGAGATCTTGGACGAAGATCATTACGATTTGGAAAAGGTCAAGGACCGGATCCTGGAATACCTGGCCGTGCGCAAGCTCAAACAAGAGCGCAAGGCCGAACAAGGGGATGAAGTAGAGACAGAGCCAGGCGATTTGATTCGCCGCGAGCGTGAGGGGGTTATACTCTGCTTCGTCGGCCCACCCGGGACCGGCAAGACCAGCCTGGGGCAATCTATTGCCCGCGCATTAGGGCGCAAATTCGTGCGCATGAGCCTGGGAGGCATGCGCGATGAGGCCGAGATTCGTGGACACCGGCGCACGTATATTGGCTCCATGCCGGGGCGGATTATTCAGGCCCTGCGCCGCTGCGAATCTAGAAACCCGATCTTTATGTTGGACGAGGTGGACAAGATCGGCATGGATTTTCGAGGCGACCCTGCCTCGGCGTTATTGGAAGTGCTGGACCCAGAGCAAAACCGCGATTTTCGCGATCACTATTTGGACGTGCCCTTTGACTTGAGCCAGGTGATGTTTATTACCACCGCCAACCTGTTGGACCCCATCCCGGCGCCTCTCCGCGACCGCATGGAAGTGTTGTTCCTGTCGGGTTATACGGAGGAGGAAAAGGTCAAGATCGCCCAGCAATACCTCATCCCGCGCCAGATCCGCGAAAATGCCCTCACCGGCACCGAGGTTGAATTCACCCCGGAAGGTTTGCAGGCGATCATTCGCGACTATACGCGGGAAGCGGGCTTGCGGAACATGGAACGCGAGATTGGCACGATTTGCCGCAAGATGGCTACTCAGGTGGCCGAAGGCAAGTTGGGAGATTCGCCTGTTGTGATCCAGCCCGATATGATTCACGAGTATCTGGGCAAACCGCGCTTTTACTTTGAGGCCGCCGAACGTACCGAGGTGCCCGGTGTGGCGACCGGCTTGAGCTGGACCCAGACCGGCGGCGACATTCTGTTCATAGAAGCCACGCGCATGAAGGGCAAAAAGGGGCTCACGCTCACCGGGCAACTGGGCGACGTGATGCGCGAATCGGCCCAGGCCGCCCTGAGTTATGTGCGGTCCAAGGCCGCCGAGTTGGGCATCGCAGAGGACTTTTTTGAGGAAAGTGATCTCCACGTGCACGTGCCGGCCGGGGCTGTGCCGAAAGATGGCCCGTCGGCCGGCGTGACCATCGCCACAGCCATGGTGTCACTGCTCACCAGCCGGCCGGTCCGCAGCAATGTGGGCATGACCGGCGAGATCACCCTGCGCGGTCGGGTCTTGCCCATCGGCGGCCTGAAGGAAAAAGTCCTGGCGGCCCGGCGCGCCGGCCTGGATACCGTGATTTTGCCGCGCTGGAACGCCAAAGACCTGGAAGAACTGCCGGAAGAGATCCAAAGCGAGATGCAGTTTGTCCTGGTGGACACGGTGGATCAGGTATTCGATGCGGCCCTGGCAGCTCCCGAGTCCTAGTGCCCGTGGAATGGTCATGACCTTGGCCCTGGATCGATAGACCGATAGACCGAGGCAATGGCGGCCGGCGCAGATGCTTTTCTGCTCCAGCCCTTTTCGCCGCAGCGAACTGTTACAAAACCTGGAACTGGTACCTGCTCGACGCCAGTCCTGAATAGTCAAGACGCCCATCCGGCTCCCCCCTCCGTCGGATGGCGTTCACCTGGCCCGGCATAGATCAGCATGATCTATGCCGGGACCAGGCATTATCCTTTTACCCCAAGGAGGGGGACATGACAAGACGTAAGAAAAAAAAGACGCCGCGCAACTGGCGACGCGTCGATTTGCACCTTCACACCCCGGCTTCGGCCTGTTACGAAGACGGCACTACTTATTTGGATATTCTCCAGGAGGCAGAACGCAAGAACCTGGACATCATTGCCCTGACGGACCACAATACCGTGGCCGGTTATGCTGGCATGATGGCCGAGATCGAGCAACTGGAGCTCCTGGAACGTTTGCAACGACTGCGCCCGGAAGAATCCGAGCGCCTGGCCGAATACCGCCGCTTGCTGGACCTGATCTTGGTCCTCCCCGGTTTCGAGTTTACCGCCACTTTTGGATTCCACATCCTGGGCATCTTTGACGACGAGACGCCGATCCGCGAACTGGAACACCTGCTGCTGGATTTACAAATTCCCCCCGACAAGCTGGACGCTGGGTCCAGCGAAGTGGGTGCCTCCACCGATGTCCTCACTGTCTACCGGCTTGTTGATGAAGCCGGTGGCCTGGTCATTGCGGCTCACGTAAATTCCACGCACGGCGTGGCCATGCGCGGCTATGACTTTGGCGGTCAGACCAAGATCGCCTACACCCAGGACCCGCATCTGCACGCCCTGGAGGTGACGGACCTGGAATCCGCCAGCCGGCGCAGCACGGCCTCTTTCTACAGCGGGTCCAAGCCCGAATATCCCCGGCGTATGCATTGCATCCAGGGGTCTGACGCCCACTATTTGACCAAGAAGGCCAATGATCGGAGCAAGACCTTTGGCATTGGCGAGCGGGCCACCGAGATCATGCTGGAAGACGTGAGCTTTGAAGCCCTCAAGGCCGTGTTCCTGGGCAGCGATTTCAGCCGCACCCGGCCCTCGCGCCCTACCAAGGCCCCATTTGACCACATCGAGGCCGCACGGCAACAAGGCCCCAGCATCGTGCAGTCTTTTCACGAGGGGATGGAGCGCAAGGGCGGCCGGCTACACAAGGTGATCTGTGACGTGGTGGCTTTTGCCAACACCAATGGTGGAACCGTCTATGTTGGACTCAATGCCAATCCCAAAAGCCCGGCGCGTGGGGTGGAGAACGCCACCGAGGCCGTGAGCATGTTGCAGCAAGAGCTTCAACGCAGCATCACGCCGCCGCTGACGGTAAGCATTGACGTGCAAAAAAGCGAGGGCAAGGACATTGTGCGCGTCACGGTACCCAAAGGACCAGAGCCGCCGTATGTGATCGATGCCTGGAAGATTTACCTGCGCCAGGAATCGGAAACCAGCCTGGCCATGCGGGACGAGATCGTCAAGCTGGTCCAGAGCACGTTGCCCAAGACGCCCAGCCCGGTAGAGCGACAGCCTGAGGCTCCGGCCCCGCCGGCGGTGTTGGTGGCGCCGCCCAAGACCGGCGTGGAAATCGTGCGCAGCGAAGATCGTGATGGCAAGCTCTATCATTCCATGCGCGATCTGCGCAACAATAGCGTGGTCCACAATGTCAGCCGCGCCTCGGCTCGCCGGCTCTGGCGTTATGCCATCACCCTGCTGGAAGACAGCCCGGTGCAAGCCGACCAGGTGACCTGGCAGGGCGATGTGGGGTTTTGGAAGGCCCACAAGAGCGGCGGGATGCAGCGCTATAACCTGGTACAGCGAGACGCGGCCGGCGACATGCGCGTGTATTATGGCGTGACCGAAGATGGCATTCACGGGCCGTGGAAGGACCTGGTGGAAGGACAGAGCAAAACGTAGACTCGGCGAAACGTCCGAGGTGAAACGTCAAACGTCAGGCTTGCGCGCCTGACGTTTGTTGTTGGGCCGGCCTGGGCACGAGCGATTACTCGCCGTCTTCTAGCTCTTGCCAGAGGTCCGGTGCAACGCGGCGGGCGCCGTGTGTGCTGCGGGCTATGACGACCCGGTATAGCCAACGGTCCTGGTCTTGGCGCTTGCTCACCTCGCCCCGAGCCACCAGCCGTTCCAGGGCCAGGGCCACTTCGTCAGGGTGGCGGTCCAGTTCGGCGGCCAGGGTGGCGGCGTCCGCTTCGGTCAGGCGCAACAGGCGCGTGATGATGACCCGGGTATCGTCGGCTGTGGTCAGCAGATCGAACATGTTGGTGCCGCCACTGGTGCGTCGCCGGGGCTCGTCGTCCGGTTGGCCGGTCAGTTTGTCTAATAGCTTGTCGGTCATGATAGACCCTCCACTGCCGCACGCTGTACATAGTCCAACAGCGCGCTGCCCATGTCAGAGGCGCACCATCGCAGGGCCTTCAGGTCGGCCCCGAATCGTGTGGTTGATCTGATTATACCACGAAGGTGGGCAGTTTGACCATACCCCCGCGTGCCCGCCGACGGTCAGCGGTCATGTGTATTGCCTGCCACGATGGGGAATGGTATAATGGAAGGCGACAACACACAAGGAGGTAACCAACCGTGATCCATATCCCTCGTCTATCCACGTTTTCCATTGTGGCCTATGATCCTCTGGCCCAGGAGTGGGGCGTGGCAACGCAATCCAAGTTCCTGGCCGTGGGGGCAGTGGTGCCCTGGGTCCAGGCCGGTGCTGGCGCCGTGGCCACCCAATCGTATGCCAACGTGTCTTATGGGCCAGAGGGCCTCAAGCTGATGGCCAAGGGCCTGAGCGCATCAGAGGCGCTGGAACGACTTGTGGCCGGCGATGAGGAGCGCGCGCGCCGGCAGGTAGGTCTGGTGGATGCGCAGGGCCGGGCCGCCACGTTTACCGGCGACGGGTGTCACGAGTGGGCCGGCGGGCTCACCGGCGAGCACTATGCCGTCCAGGGCAACATCCTGGTGAGCGGTGCCACGGTGGAGGCGCTGGCCCGGGCCTTTGAGGATACCCCCGGCGAACTGGCGGACCGGCTGGTGGCGGCCTTGGCCGCCGGACAGTCGGCCGGCGGCGACCGGCGCGGGCAGCAGTCGGCGGCAGTGCTGGTGGCCCGGCACCAGGGGGGCTATGGCGGCTATACGGACCGCTACCTGGACCTGCGGGTAGACGATGACCCGGCTCCCATCGACCGGCTCAAGGCGCTGGTAGAGCTGCACCACCTGTTCTTCAAACCCCCGGCCCCGGGTGAGATGGTAGCTATCGAAGGGGAGGTGGCTCGCGAGACGCAGCGCATCCTGCAATGGGCTGGCTACTATGACGGCCCTCTCACCGGCGCCTATGACGCGCCCACTCGCCAGGCCTTGTCGAACCTCATTGGGAACGAGAATTTTGAGGAGCGTTTCGACGAGCCGGGCGGGCGAATCAGCGAGCAGGTGCTGGACGTGTTGCGGAAAAAGTTTGCCCCGGCCTGAACCCGGTACTATTCGATTAGAAGCCGGCCCCCAGGGGTCGGCTTTTTTGGTGCGCTATGTTCAGGTTTCCCAGATCGTGGCGCCCTGGGGCAGTTCGGGCAGCGCAAGCGCGCCATTTTTGACCACGGCTTCCTGGCCGGAGAACACCTCGCCCAGCCGCGTCCCGTTGGGGATGCCGCCGTGGGCTACCGGGAGCGGCCCGGCCGGGCGCGGCGTGGCGCACCGGTGCGCCACCACCAGCACGCGGCCGGCCAGCCCCTCGCGTTGATAGGCCAGCGTATCGCGTTCCACGGCCAGCATCTGGAATCCGCCATGCTGGAGGGCCGGGGACCGCCGGCGCAGCGCGACGAGGTTGCGCGTAAACGCCAGCAGGCTGTGGTCCCACTGCGCTTCATCCCAGACCATGCAGCCGCGTGATCGCAGGCCGGGCTGGTCGGTCAGGCCGATCTCGTCGCCATAGTAGAGGCCCGGTGTGCCCGGAAACGTGAACAGCAGCACCGTCGCCAGGCGGTGCAGGGCGTCGCGATGCTCTGCATCGCTGCCGCCCACCACCGTGCGAATGCGAGGCGTGTCGTGGCTGCCCAGCAGGTTGTATTGCTGGAGCGCCACGGCCCAGGGGATGGCCGCGCGCACGTTGCGCCAGGTGTCGGCCAGGGCCGCCGTGGGCCATGAGTGATGGACCGGCGCGGTGATGGGTTCGTCCAGGCCCCAGCCGCCGCGCTCGAACCCCCGCAGCCAATACCACAGTGGCAGCGCAAAGCCCAAATAGTTCATCACGCCATCCCACTGGTCGCCTTGCAGGTGGGGCGTGGCGTCGAAAAAGTGCTCGCCCATCAGGTAGGCATCGGGGCGCGTCTCTTTGACGGCGCGACGAATGCCCCGGGTAATATCTGCGCCCATCTGGGTGGCGCCCTGTCGCGCCAGCATGTTCGCCACATCCACGCGCCAGCCGTCGGCTGCAAACGGCGGCCGGAGCCAGCGGCGGAACACGGCGTCAGGCCCTTCATAGATGCGGCGGCGCAGTTCGGCGCTGCGATAGTCGAGTTTGGGTAGCGTCCACATTCCCAACCAGGTGGCGTACTCGTCGGGATGGGCGGCAAAGGTGAAAAAGTCGGCTTCCGGCGCGGCCGGGTCGGCGCGGGCGGCCTGGAACCAGGTGTGCCAGTAGCCGCAGTGGTTGGGCACGATGTCCAGGATGTAGCGCATTCCGCGCGCGTCTAGCGCCCGGCGCAGCGCGATGAGGGCCTCGTCGCCGCCCAGGTGCGGGTCTACGTGCTCGTAATCCATTACATCGTACTTGTGGTTCGAGTGCGCGGCAAAGACGGGGTTGAGATAGAGGGCATTGACGCCCAGCGCCTCCAAATAGTCCAGCCGTTGGACGATGCCAGGCAGGTCGCCGCCATAGAACAAGAGGGGCATAAACTGCTCGGTGGGCGGCGGCGCGCCCCAGGGATAGGTCTGCGGGCGGTGACCGCGATACTCGAACTCGTCGGGCCGGGGATTGGTGGCCGGGTCGCCGTTGGCGAACCGGTCCGGAAATATCTGGTAAAAGACGGCGTTGGGCACCCAGGCCGCCGCATCGTAATCGGCCAGGATGCGAAAGTCCGTGGCGTCCAGCGGCTCGGCGGCGGTTGGCCCGGCGGCGGTGTACCACCAGGCGCCGTCGTCGGCTTCCAGGATAAAGCGATAGTGGACCACGGGCTGGTTGATGGGCAGATCGGCCTCCCACCAGCGGGCCGGCGGCGCGACCGGGCCGGCGTCCATCGGCGCAAAGAACTGCTCGCCGTCCGGGAAGGTGCGCAGATAGGCGCGCCGCACCGGGGCGTCTGCGCCCACGCGGAGCCGGACGCGCACGGTGTCGCCCAGGCGCGGGTACAGGTCGGCGACGTATTTCTCAGAGCCGTCGTGGTGGACGGATTGGAGCCAGGCTGGCAGCGTCAAGGTCGTGTTACCTCGTCATTCAAACAGCGCCCGGTTCTCCTGTGCCCAGGCCACGAGCTGGCGCAGGCCCTCGGCAAAGGACACCCGGGGCGACCAGTCCAGCTCGCGCTGGGCCTTGCGAATGTCCATGACGCATACCTGCTGGTCGCCGGGGCGCCAGTCGCCATAGCTCACCGGGATGGGCCGGCCCAGGTATTCTTCCAGCAGCGGCGCAAACTCGGTCCAGATCGACGTGACGTTGGCCGGGCCGCCGCCCACGTTATAGATACGCCCGCTCACCTGGTCGATGCGGTCGATGGCCGCCTCGTAGGCGTCGATCAGGTCCGACACGTGGAGCATGTCGCGCACCTGCTTACCGTCGCCATAGATGGTGATGGGCCGGCCGGTCACGGCGGCAATGACAAACCACGCGGCCCAGCCCTGGTCCTCTTCGCCAAACTGGCGCGGCCCATAGATGGCCGACTGGCGCAAGACCACCGTGCGCAGCCCATAGATGCGGGCATAATCGCGCACGTACTGGTCGCCGGTGCCCTTGCTACACCCATAGGGCGAGTGGAAATCCAGTGGATAGGTTTCGGGGACACCGTGGGCCAGGTCACGGTAGGCATAGCGCGTGGCCTCTTCTACGATGACCACGTCTTCCATGCCGCCGTAGACCTTGTTGGTGGAGGCATAGAGCACGATGGGCTGGCGGGGCGATTGGCGCGCCGCCTCGACTACGTTGAACGTACCCAGGGCGTTGATCTCGAAATCGTGGCGCGGGTCTGTCACCGAGGTGGTGACGGCTACCTGCGCCGCCAGGTGCACGATGACGTCGGCATCCTGGGCGGCCCGGGCCAGCGGCTCGAAATCGCGTACGTCTTGTTGGAGCCAGCGCAGGTCCGGGTGACGCTCACGGAGCCACGCGGCGTTGAGGCGTGCGCCCCGGCGCGATAGGTTGTCATAGATGGTGACCTGATGGCCCTGGGCCAGCAGGCGTTCTACCAGGTTGGTGCCGATAAAGCCGGCCCCGCCGGTGACGAGATAGTTTCTAGTCATGTTGTTCCTCTGTGGTTTGTGTGATGCGGCGCTTGATGTCGCTGTAGCTCAGGCTTTCGGCCCACATGCAGGCCAGTCCAATGATGCAGACCAGGCCAAAAGAAAAGGCGTGCAGGGTGACGGCGATGGTGAGCGCCGGGCTGTAGGCGATGCCAAACACGCCCAGGGCCACGATGGCGGCCCAGTGAAACGTGCCGATGGCGCCCGGCGACGCCGGGATGATCATGCTCAGGCCGGTAAAGCACAGGACCAGGACTGCTGCCGTTGGCGGCAGGGTGGAGTCAAAGGCGAGCAACACCGCATAGTCCTGCAAAATAGCCAGCACCCAGATCGCGGCAGTCCAGCCCAGCACCCCCACGCCGGGCCAGGGCGAACGCAGCACGGCCAAGCTGTCGATGACGGCGTCATAGGCCTGATAGATCGCCGGCCGGTCCAGCAGCGAGATGCGTCCGGCCAGCCAGTGCAGCAAGCGATGGCCCAGCGCGCGCTGGAACGACAGCACCACCAGGAACACCGTCAGCGCGATCAGGGCTATGGCGATCATGATCCCGCCGCTTTGTACTTCGGGCGATACCGGCACAAAAGGCAGTAGCGCAAACAAGAGCAGGACGACCGTAAACGTGTCCAGCAGGCGTTCCACCAGGATGGTGGAGAATCCGCCGGCCACGCTGGTTCCCTGGACCTGGTTGAGCAGCACGGGCCGGGCCAGGTCGCCGGCGCGGGCCGGCAGCACCGAGTTGAGCAGATAGCCAATGTTCATGATGTTGAACAGCTTGGTCAGACGCAGTCCTTGCCGGGGATAGAACAGCAGTTGCCAGCGATAGGCCCGGGCTACCTGCGAAATCACCACAAAAAGCGCCGCCGGCACCAGATACCACACGTTCATCTGGCGCAAGGCCGCCAGAACCTCGTTCAGGTCCACGCTGACCAGCGCCAGCGCCGCCAGGATCAAGCTGATGCTTATGCCCAGCCAGAACTGCCAACGGTCGCGGATGTGTCTCATGCGGTATCCTCAAAATGGGCAAATGGGTGCTATGGTCGAACACTGGGTTCGAGTAGCCGGTCCAGCTCGGCGGGCGAGAGGACTTGTGCCGGGATCCAGACCAGCGGCAGCGGATGGTCATAGACTATCAAGCTCTCGTCGGCCAGAGGGAGCGTGAGCACGTACTCGCCGGGCCGGGCGAGACCAGGCGGCGCCGGCAACCCCGCCGCTGCGATGGGATCGTCGGCGAGTGCCAGGGCGCCCAGGGCCGGCCCCGTCGCCGCCGACGTTGCCAACTCGAACCCCAGGCCGCCGCCGAATAGCTGGTGGTAGAACCGGGCGGCCAGCGGGTACTCGGCGGCCTGCCGAGTCAGGGGCAGATAGCCGCGCCGGCTCGCCAGGATCACCGCATCGCATCCGGCCAATGCCTCGGCCAGCCGCGCGCGGGCCGGGGCATCCTGTGCCCCGTGCAGGTCGATCTCGCGGATGACGTACTCGCCGGACGAGCGGTACTGGCCGTCCAGCATCATCTCCACCGGCAGGCCATGCTCCCACGTCTCGACCAGGATGGTAGAGCCGGGGGGTACATGGCGATAGATCCACGCTGAGGCGGTGAGCCAGGGATGCTCCCGGCCATAGACCCCGGCGACAAAGCTGATGGCATAGAGCGCCGTGAGCGCGATTGTCAAATAGCCAATAGCCAATATCGGGTAAATGACAGGCTTTTGGATTTGATATTTGATATCTGATATTTGGGATTTGAGATTTGCCAACAGGGCCGCGGCGGCCAGGCACAGGAATGGCGTCAGCGGGAGCATATAGCGCATGGGCTGGGCCAGGCCGCTGCCCACGGCCACAAAATAAGCCGCCATCCAGGCCAGGATCACCAGGTCGGCGGGGCGGCGCCGGCGCCAGGCGCGCTGAATGAGCCAGACTACGCCACACCCGGCCGTCAGGCCCAGGGGCACGCCCAGGCCCCACCAGAGCAATTGCCCGGCCGGGTAGAGCCAGGGCGTGGTGCCCAGGTATTGCACCGTGTACGGGAATATGACAGTACCCCGGGCCACGGCAATCTCGTTCAGGGTATGCTGCACGAACGTCGGCGCGTCGATAAAGGCATACGGTTCGGCCAATGCCAGGGTGACCAGCGCCGCGCCCACGGTGAGGGCCGTGCCGAGTGCGGCGTGCGTGCCCCGGCGAGCGCCCAGGCCCCAGGTCACGCCCACCGGCACCACCAGGAGCACGGCGGTCGCCTTGGTCGCCAATGCCAGGCCCCACACGACCCCGGCGAGCAGCCCCCACCGCCAGGCCGGGGCGCCGCGTTCGGCCACCGGCACCATCAGGCTCACGGTCAGCGTCGTCAAAAAGGCCAGGATGGGGTCCACCGTGTAAAAGTGGGCGGCTTGCACGTGCAACACGGCCAGGGCCAGGAGCAGGGCCGCCAGCAGGCCGGTGGTTGTGCCACGCAGTCCTGGCTGGCCCGGGTAGAGCCGCCGGCCCAGCCCAAAGACCAGCAGCACGGTGCCCGTGTCGAACAGGGCCGCCAGGCCGCGACCGATGAGACAGAGCCGGTCCGGGTCGGCCCACGCGCCGCCGATCAGCGCCAGGGCGGCACTGACTATTTTGAGCAGGTATAGCGGCAGCGAGCCATAGGCGAAAAAGCCCGGGTTCAGCGGGCTCGCCGGTGTGAGGAGCGCGGGCCATTCGCCCGGGGCCGGTAGCCGTAGCCGTTCTACCACCATGAGCACCTGGCGCTCGTCGGGGTGGAACAACTGCCGGGCGTCCCACTCGATCCCGTACAGGCGCAGCGCCAGGGCCAGTAACAAGAGGCCCAGCAGAATGACCCCGGTGAGTATCTTTTGTCGGTCGGGCGCGCATTCTGGCGCGTTCATGGCAACACCATGCAAAAGGGCTGGCGACGGGACACCAGCCCTCATCTGGTCTGCATTGTACCACTGGCGGCGGGTTCTGGCAAGCGGAGCCGGCGCAGGTCAGTCACTCAACAGGCTCGCCAGGTCGTTGGCGCTCTGCAAGTGTGTGTGTATCTCGCGCAGGTCATCAGGGCTAATGGGGGGCTGATGGCGAAACTGGGCCTGTTCGGCCGGGGATAACTCGGGGGCTGGAGAGGAAACCTGTTCTATTTCCAGCAAGGCCAGGATGATGGCCTGGTTGGCGCAGTGCGCGCATTCGGTCATGATCAGCCAGAACTGGTTTTCGTGGCCCAACACCTGGATGTCAGCGAGTTGAAAACCCTGCCCACAGGCAGCGCATTCCACGTAGGTGAGCAGGTGGCGGATCAGGTGTTCGTAGTCGTGGTACACAACGCCCCCTTGTCTTATCCGGCCGTCTGGTAGTCACTATTCTACACCATCTCTTTTATCGGCGCAAGTTCACGGCGCCAACTACCATCACCGGCTGACCGACCGCGTGCATTCGAGACCCTTGACACCCGCTATGCCCGGATGTATAATTCACAATAATGAATATAGCAAACTCGCGGCAAATATACCAACAACAAACCACCTTGTTCAAGGCCCTGGCGCACCCGACGCGCTTGCAGATCCTCGACCTGCTGGCACACGAGGGCGAGGCCTGTGTATGTCACCTGACAGCCGTACTGGGCAAGCGCCAGCCCTATGTGAGCCAGCAGCTCATGGTCCTGCGTGAGGCTGGATTGGTGGATACCCGCGAGGATGGCCTGATGGTTTACTATCGCCTGCGGGGCGAACATGGCCCGGGCCTGCGCGATCTGCTGGCAGCCAGCCGTGCTATGCTGGGTTTGCCGGTACTGGTCCCCGCGACGGGACCGGCGCCCGGTTGCACCTGTCCCAAGTGTCGCCCCACGCCGTAGGTCCGGCGTCCATAGCCCATTACGGGCTTGTTTTTTGCATTCACAACTATCCAGGGGGCGGTGCTCATCGGGCTGCTGATCCTTATTGGCGTAGCCGCCTGGCTGGGTCTAGAGCACGTGGCTGATGGACTGAACCGCTGGACCGGGGTGACGCTGGTCCTGGTGGCCGGAACGCTGCTGGTGGCTGCGCCCCGGCTGGACACCGCCGCCGGCATCGCCGTGGGGTTCACCGGGCGCTTTTTCGTCGAGGCCATTCTGTTGGCGGCATTGGGCCTGGTGGCTGTCCGAGGGCTGGAGCAGCACGAGGTTCAGGAGTGGCTGTGGGAGACCTGGCGCTTTGTGAAGCAGATCTTTCCGCTGCTGCTGGTGGGTGTGTTCGGAGCGGGCGTATTCCGCGTCATCATCCCGGCCGAGTGGATCCAGACCCTGGCCGGGGAGAACACGCTGCTGGCCAATTTCGTCGGCGTGGTGTTTGGCGTGTTCATATACTTTCCCACACTGGTCGAGGTGCCCATCGCGCGGGTGTTCCTGGACCTGGGAATGGCCCGGGGGCCGCTGCTGGCCTATCTGATGGCCGATCCAGAACTCTCGCTCCAGAGCATCCTGGTGACCAGCCGTATCATCGGCTGGAAAAAGAACATTGCCTATGTGAGCCTGGTGACGGTGTTTAGCACATTGGCCGGCTGGCTGTTTGGGCTGGTACTGGCAGCGATATAAGCGTACCGCATCAAGAGGAGGTTGCGATGCTCGAGATCAAGGTGCTGGGGACGGGGTGTCCCAAATGCAAGCGCGTGGAACAGGTGGCGCGAGATGCGGTGGCTGCGGCCGGCGTGGACGCCGCTGTCACCAAGGTGACGGACATGGGCGCGATCATGGCCTACCCGATCCTGGGCACGCCGGGCCTGGTCATCAACGAAAAGGTCGTCTCGGCCGGGCGCATCCCCGAAGTGGCCGAGGTCACCACCTGGATTATGAACGCCCTGGCCAGCCAATAGAATAGCACCTGGTTGGCGGAGGTGGGGCGCGATCTGGCTGACCGAGGACGGGGATGGCATCTGGCAGTTCCGGCCCGATTACCTGTTGCACCATGGCAGCCAGCCCAGCGACCAGTTCCTGGCCGAAGCGGTAGAAGGGGCGGAGGCCCTGTGCCTGACGACGAGCGGCTGCTGCGCGGGTTCACCGTCACCCACGTGCGGGACTGCCTGGCCGACCCGGCCAAGAACCGGGTCATCGCCGAGCTGTGGGATAATGTGTCGCCAGCCTTTCCGTACCTCAACGCCGTCGTGCCGAACTTGACGTATGCTCCCGGGGCCAGCATCATGATGGTGCGGCGGGGCGAGCGCCTCCTGACGTTCTACCCACACGTGGCCGTCATGGCCAAGGTGGACGGCGAAGAGGACGCCGTGGCCCAGTTATGCTGGTTCCAGGGGTTGTGCAACGACATCTGGCGGCGGCGCGGGGAGTTGACCCCCTGCTACGAGCGGCGGCGGCTGTTGGGGCCGCTGGACGTGTACCGCCTGCTGCCCCAGCTCAACTGTCGGGCTTGCGGTGAGGCGACGTGCATGGCGTTTGCGTTCGGCTTGCTGGCCGGGGAGCACCGGCTGGCCGAGTGCCCGCCGTTGACCGCGCCGCAGCACGCAGAAGCCCGGCGACGGCTGGCTGAGTTAATGACCTAGCGCTCCGGCGCCAGGTTTGCAAAACATCTGTGAGGAGGCATCATGAGCGAATACCTGGAAACCACCTACGACAAGTTCACGTTTCAAGTCAAAACCGGCTATCGCTACAGCCCGGACGACGTCTGGGTGCGCTGGGACGACGGCCAGGCGACCGTGGGCCTGACCGATTTTCTGCAGCGCCGCAGCGGCGACGTGGCCTTTGCCGAGCTGCCGGCCGTGGGGCAGGCCGTGGTGGCCGGCGAGACGTGCGGCGTGATCGAGACCATCAAGGCCGCCCAGGACATCTGGGCCCCGCTGAGCGGTACCGTCACAGCCATCAACGAGGAGCTAGAGCTGCGGCCCGAGTTGATCAACGAAGACCCCTACGCTGCGGGCTGGCTGTTCCAGATGGCCCCGGCCGACCCGGCGGCCATCGACCGGGATTTGCTGAGCGACCAGGGCTACTTCCAACTCATGCTGGGCAAGGTCGAGGAAGAAGTCCAACGGCTGGGACGATGAGGGAGGAGCCAATGAGCGACGAGCGAGTGTTGATCATCCCCTGCAGCGGGGTGGGCAAAGCCTTTGGCACAGTAGGCCGGGAGGCAATGTATACCGTGGTAGAAGATCTGCGGCCCGGCGTGACCGACACGGTCTGCCTGTCGCTGCTGACCCTGGGCGACGAGGCGGCGCAGGACCGGGTGCGTCAGCAGCCGACCATCACCATTGACGGCTGCCCCAAGCTGTGCGCCCGGGTCAATGTGGAGGCCGCTGGGGGTCACCCGGCCGCGAGCTTTCGCGTGGTGGACACCTACCGCCGCCACCGGGAGCTGCGGTCCCAGGCCATCGCCATGCCCGACGCGGCCGGCCAGCACCTGGCCCAGGTCCTGGCCGAGGAGGTCGTGGCCGAGGTGGACCGGCTGCGCGGTGAGGAGGTGTAGTCATGCCCAATCTGCCCAAGAAAAAAGTGGGCCTCATTGCCTGTGGCGGCGAGGAACTGGCCGCGGGAACGTTGAGCCGGGTTGCCATCCGGCTGGTGCTGGAGACGCTCCGGCCAGACGACACGGTGACGCTGTGCCTGCCCCTGTTCCTGGCTGGCGAGCAAGAGGAGCGGGCCTTTGCCCGCTTTTACCCGACCATCGCTGTGGATGGCTGCGGCAAGGACTGCGCGGCGCGCGCCACCGCCAGGTTCAGCGCTCCGGTGGCGGCCGCCCTGCGGGTGGACGAATTACTGGCCGAGGCGGGGGTGACGGTCAACCCGGCCTGGCGACGCGAACTGGATGCCGCGGGCTGGGCTGCGGCCGAACGACTGGCCCAGGTCATCGCCGCGCGGGTGGATGCCCTGTTAGGCCCGCGCCCGACAGTTGAGGCGACCGGATCGCCCATAGCCGAGGCCCCGGCCTCCGCTACCTGCGCCTGCGCCACCCAGATCCCGGTCAGCCGCATCCAGGTGGCCGGCGAGGAAATGGAGCTGCTGGCCCTGATGCCCATCTTTGATCAGTTCTACCAGGCCGGCAAGCGGCCCGGCGACGCGCTGGACCGGGAATTGCTGGAGGCGGTCCGCGTCTACAACCCCATCCCCGACGCGGCTGTGGTCAATATCCAGGCCGCGTTGGCCCGCGAATACGTGGCGTTCTGCCAACAAAGGAGTCAACCATGACGCAAGGCTACAAGACGACGGTGCGCTGGTTGGGCGAGCGCAAGGGCTTTCTGGTCTGCGGCAACGGGCCGGCCCTGACCTTTGCCGCCCCGCCGGATGCCCACGGCGAGTACGGGGTGTTGACCCCGGAGGACGCCTTTGTGGCTGCGGTCAATACGTGCATCCACATGATGTTCATCTGGGCCTGCGAACGGTTCCAGATCGACCTGGTCTCGTACGAGTGCGAGGCCGAGGGGTTCAAGCAGATACGTCTGGACCAGACCGAGGAATTCACCCAGGTGATCCTGCGGCCGCGCATCGTGGTCCGGGGCGGCGACGAGCGGCGAGTGCAGCGGGCACTGCAAGCGGCCCGCAAATACAGCCTCATCGCCGAATCAGTGCGCTGCTCGGTGGACATCGAACCCGAGATCGTCACCGCATAGCCTGACCTTCCCGAACGTAGCGGCGTTCAGGGAACGTATAGCATCTCTGTAGGAAAGGATAAAAGATATGCTCACGATCAAGGTATTGGGACCGGGGTGTGCGAACTGCGAACGTGTGTACCAGGTGGCTGTCAGTGCCCTGGAGAGCGCGGGAGTCGAGGAAGCGGCCATCTTGAAGGTGACCGACCCGGCCGAGTATCCCCAGTACGGTATGCTGTTCACACCCGGCCTCGTCATCAACGAACAACTGGTCTGCGCCGGGCGCATCCCCAGCCCGGCTGAGGTGACCACTTGGCTGATGAATGCCCTGGCCGAGGCCGAGTAGTGATGAACGTGTCGCTGGCCGGCTGCTGTGGCGGCGACGTGCGGGTGAAGCAGATCCAGGTTGGTGGCGCGACCGTGGGGCTGCTGGGGCTGGAGGAGGTGCTTCAACAACTCTACGTCATGAGATGCCCCCCGGGGCCGGCGACCGCTGACGAGTTGCTGGCCCTGATCGCAGCCCGTAACTATGTCCCGCGCGCGGCCGAGAGCGAATACAAAGCTGCCTTGCTGCGGGAGTATACTGCCTACTGGACCGCCCGAAGCAAGGCGTCTGAATGACAAAGGAGGAGCGATGCTGATTCAAGGCTACAAACTGGAGTTGGTCTCGCCGGCGTGCGACCCCGGCACCGCACGCTGGAGCGCTTTCGCCCGGCTGGAAGACGACATCCGCGCGGTCTTGCCCTACCTGAACGCCATCTGGGCCGGGGCCATCTACGGCCACGCCGCCGGCTATCTCACCTGGCAGATGGGCAGCCGGGCCGTCTCCGTACGGCCCCGCGAGTTGGCTGTGAGCAACCTGGCAGACAAGGACGAGGCCGAGGCGGTGGTGGCGCAACTGGTGGAGACGATCAACGACGTCTGGGAGCGGCGGGACGAGATCGCGCCCCGCACCCGCCGGCGTGAGCGGCTGCGGGCGTTGGACGTCTACAGGCTGCTGCCCGGCGGCAACTGCAAGACCTGCGGCGAGCCCACCTGCTTCATCTTTGCCAACAAGCTGGCGGCCGGCCAGGTGACAGTGGCGGCCTGCACCTTGCTTTACACGGACGAACACCAAGGCCAGCGCGCGCAACTACTGGCCCTGTTGGACGCTGCGGCCTAGAAGGGAGAAAGGCATGCAACTCGAGATCACCTCAGAATGGCTCAAGACGTACATCCGGGAGCACGGCGGCGTGGCGACCATCAGCTGCCGGGCGATCATCGTGGGCTGATGAAGCGCCTATGAAGGCCCAGCCGGGCTGCTGGGGACGCCAGAAACCATCCCGCCGCGCAACTGGCAGGGCGACCGGGAAGACCCGGCTGCCTTCGAGCGGTTCGCGGTGGCGGATGACATCACGTTGTGGATCTCCCGCGAGGTGCTGGACGGTATCCCGCCGGGGGCCATGGAGTTCATGTTCGCGTTTTCCGAGTATGGCCGTTTTTGGCTGCGGTTTTCCTGCAGCAGGTAGACAAATCATATCAGGAGGAATCAAGTGAGCGACACAGAAGCTACATCGACAACGGAACAACCCAGCCTCAGCCTGGTCAGCAAGCTCTTGCCGGTGTGGATCATCCTGGCCATGGCCATCGGCTTGCTGCTGGGCAAGTTCTGGCCCCAATTGGGCAAAGCCCTGGAGCCGGGCATCCCCCTGGGCCTTTTTCTCATGATCTATCCTGCGATGACCAAGTTGGAGCTGGGCGAGATCCGCAGCGCCATCCGTGACTGGAAGCCGGCCGCTATCGTGATCTTTTTCAACTATGCCATCAACCCTTTTCTGCTGTACTTTTTTGGCTGGATCTTTTTGCGCGACTATCCCGATCTGTGGACCGGCCTCGTCCTGCTAGGCGTGGCCCCCTGTATCGCCATGGTGTTGGTTTGGACCGATCTGGCACGGGGTAACGGTCCTCTGGGTATCGTCCTGATGGCCTGGAACTCGCTGATCCAGATGGTGACCACTCCCTTTTTCATCTGGCTGATCCTGGGCGCGCGAGTCTCGGTCGATATTGGCCTGGTGGGGCAGAGTGTGTTGTTGTATCTGGGGCTGCCCTTGTTGGTCGGGGCCCTTTCCCGGCGGTGGATGCTGCGTTCGAAAGGTCTGGCCTGGTTTGAGAAGAAAGCGCTTCCCGTGCTAGATGATCTGCAGCTTATTGCCCTGATGGCGACGTTGATCGTCATGTTTGCGCTTCAAGGCGATGTGATCCTGCAATACCCGGGCCTGATCCTGCAGATGGCCACGCCGCTCGTGCTCTTTTTCTTTGTGCTCTTTTTCGGTGTCTTTCTCGTCAGCCGCAAGGTGGGCTTTTGTTACGCCGACTCGGCGACGACGGGTTTTCATTGCACGGGTCGCAACTTTGAGCTGGCTATCGCCATTGCGCTGACTGCCTTTGCGGCGCGTCCGATGGTGGCCGTGTCTACGGTGATCGGTCCGCTGATCGAAGTGCCATTGATGCTCACGATCGTCTATCTGGCTAAAAAGCTCGAGTGGCGGTTCTTTGGCACGAACACCGCTGGCGCCTGCCAAACGCAGGCCAGCCGAAATCAGATCGATAGAGTATAGACGTGAGGGGGACAATGGGTAACCAAGTTCCAGAGAATGCGCTGTTCGTCTGCTTTGGCTGTATGTCCAACGTGGGCACGCTGACCGGGCTGGCCGATCAGGCTCGTCAAACAGGCCGGACCGGATAAAGCCGGCATCTTTCTGGCCTTGGTCAAGGGCCTGACGGCGATGCTCTTTTTCGGTCTGGCCTTGTGGCTGGCCTCGCTCATCATCTACTGTGAGGTGACTATGAAACGCGGTTCTATCGTAATCCTGGCCCTGGTGGTCGTCGCCGTGGTGAGCATCATCGCCTTCAAGCTGGTCAGCGGGCTGGCCGACGACACGGCTCTGGTGCCCATCGAAACCTTGACCGGCGGCATTCCGGTCGCCGCTGGTCCCGCAGCGGACACGGGTCTGACGCCGGCCGAGCAGTTGGACCAGGCTCTGGCGGCCCATCGGCCCGTATTCGTGTTATTCCACTCCACCACCTGCATCCCGTGCAAGGAGATGGAAAAGATCGTGGCGCGGGTGCGGCCGGACTTGGAGGACCGCGTCGTCTTTGTGGACGTGATCGTGGGCGAGGCCCGCAATCAAGACCTGAACCGGCAGATGGGCATCCGGGTCATCCCCACCAGCATCATCTTTGACGCCCAGGGGCACGCCCGCCAGGGAGTGGGCGTGATCGCCGAAGATACCCTGCGGGCTGAACTGCAAAAGCTCGCGGAACAGCAGCCATGACCCCGGACCTGACCGGCATTGAGAACGTCTCGCTCCTGGCCTACGTGTTGGTCTTTCTGGGCGGCATTGTGACCAGCATCGGCCCGTGCAACGTGGCGATGATCCCCCTGGTGGTTGGCTTTGTGGGTGGGACGGCGTCGCCGTCCCGCTGGCGGAGTTTCGCCCTCTCGCTGGCCTTTGCCGTGGGACTGGCCCTGACCTTCATGGCCCTGGGCGTGATCGCGGCCCTGTTCGGGGGTTTGATCGGGGGTGAGACACGTATCCTGTACTACCTGGTGGCGACGGTGTGCATCGTTCTCGGGCTGCACCTGCTGGGGGTGTTCGCTATCCCCATCCCGGAAGTGCTCGTCCGGCAGCGGGAGCGGATCCGGCAGCGGGGCCTGCTGGGCGCGCTCCTGTTGGGGCTGGTGTCCGGCCTGGTGGCCTCGCAGTGTGCCACGCCAGTGCTGGCGGCCATCCTGACCCTGGTGATGGTCAAAGGGGCGGTGGTCTATGGGGCTACGTTGTTGTTCGTCTATGCCCTGGGGCGCGGGGTGCCGGTGGTCCTGGCCGGCACGTTCGTCGGTGTGTCCAAGAGCCTGTTGGCGTTGGAGCGGTGGAACACGGTCTTGGAGCGAGCCAGCGGGGTGGTGATCATCGGGGTGGGTTTATATTTCCTGTGGATCGCTTGAGAGCAAGATTGCCGTGACGATCAAATCCTTGCCCGTACTCTTGGCCAGGGACGTGATCTTGGTTATTGCAGCGGGCCCACTGCATCGCCATGGTGCTGATTTGGAACATGCTGGCCGGCGGTGACTGCGAGTATCGCCCTGCCACTGCTGGGCTACTTCTTGATCATGTTTGCCGTGGCCTGGCTGGTCTCGTAGCTGCTGCGCTTTCCCTACGAGCAGACGGCCACGCAGAGCTTTACGGCGGCCAGCAACAATTTCGAGCTGGCGATTGCCGTGGCGGTGGGGGCGTTTGGTATCACGTCGGGGCAGGCGTTGGCAGCGGTGGTGGGGCCGCTCATCGAGGTACCGGTGCTCATCGGGCTGGTATACGTGGCGCTGTGGGCGCGGCGGTTCTTTTTCCGCGCCGACGGGTCGTCGCAAGCCCCTGGCGCAGTTTGAGTGACGTGACCCGTGACGCCAGGTGCGCCTGACCTGGAGCCAGTTTGTCTGATCCGACTTGCATAGCTGGAATTGATCCGCGAATCTGTGCCAGTCTGCACGAATAGAGAAACTGGTGTAGATTCGCGGATCGTTTTTATGCTGGCGGTGAACCCGGTTCATGAAGACTGGCTTATCGGCACGGCAAAGCCAAACGTGCTGCCGCGCCCAGGCTCGCTGGTGACCCACACCTGGCCCCCGTGCTTTTCCACGATGGTCTTGACGATGCTCAGTCCCAGGCCCGAGCCTTCGGCGGCTGCCTCCCCGCCGGCCACCCGGTAGAAGCGGTCAAAGAGATGCAACTGGGCTTCGGTTGGGATGCCCGGCCCCGTATCGATCACCTCGACTCGCACCATTTGACCGTGCACGCTTGCCTGTATGTTGATCTGCCCCTCGGCCGGCGTGTACTTGATAGCATTGTCCAGCAGATTGACCACTGCCCGCATCAACAAGACCGCCGCGCCCCGGACGAGAGGCAGGTCCGATGGACAGTCAACGGACAGAGTTTGCCCCTTGTTAGCCCTGAACGGCTCCACATCGCGGAGGGCCTCTTGGAGAACGAGACACAGATCGACGGGCGAGAGCTGGAGCGACGGCCCTGCTTCCAGGCGGGCCAAGTCCAGTACGTCGGTAACCAGTGACCGCATGCGCGCGGCATTGGCGGTGACCATGTCGAGCATCTGACGCTGGTTCTGATCCAGCGATCCCAGATCTTTCATCAGTTCGGCTGACAGTTGGATCGCCGTAAGTGGGTTCTTCATATCATGCGATACGTCGGCTACCCATTCGGTGCGCAACCGGTCCAGCTCTTTTAGCGCGGTGATGTCCTGCATCATGACCACCCAGCCCACTTCGTGGACCGGCGAGAGGCTGGCGTACAGGGTCCGGCCACCCGGGCCGGCGATTTCGCGCACCATCGGCATATTGGTCGCGCGAGCTTCCATCAAGGCCATGACCAGGTCGCCAATCCCCAGGGCGGTTACTGGCTGCCCAACGACGGCTGCGGCGCGCACTCGTAAGTAGTTCTCGGCCGCCGGGTTCAGTAGCAGCACCTGACCCGCCGCATCCAGCACCAGCACGGCATCGGTGGCATCGTTAAGGATGGCAGCCAGTTGGTTGTGCTCACGCTGCAGAGCCTGGTAAAGCCGGGCGTTGTGAATCGCCGTGGCGACCTGGGCGCCAAAGGCAGCAGCCGGTTCCTTGTCCTCTTCGGTGTAAAAGCCGGGCTGCTGCTTGTCCAGGGTCAGCAGGCCAATGCTCTCACCGTGCACGATCAGGGGCACGCCGATCCAGGCCCGGATTGTGTGTGTCCCCTCCATGTCGTCGCGGTCGTGGCCCCATTCGGCGAGTTGCTGCACGTCTGGCTCCACGCGGGCCTGTTGAGCGCGCATCACGCGATGAGCGATATTGTCCTCTTCCAGGTGAACGGTGGCCCCGATCACCGCCGCCGGATCCGCAAAACCTCGGCAGGCGACAACGGTCAATGCCGGGCCGGCGACCAAGAGAATAGAGGATGAATCGTAGGCGATCACCTGCGCCAATTGCTCCAGTGCTCCGTCCAGCACCTGGTCCAGGTCCAGTGTCGAGTTGACGATGCGCGCCAATTGCGCCAGGGCATCTGCGATCTGGCGTTCGTTTTCTACTTGCTGAAAGAGTTGGGCGTTGTGCAGGGCGATGGCGGCCTGGTTGGCAATAGCCTGGAGCAGCCAGAGCTGTGCTCCATCGTAGGCAGCAGCGTTTTCGTGGTGCTGGACAGACAATACGCCCAGCACTCGCCCGCCATAGATGAGGGGGACGCCCAGGTAGGCTCGCGACTCGATCTCGAGCGGGACTATGCCCAGGGCCTGGACCTGGGCACTCGCGTCACCACGCAGCAAGAGTGGCTGTCGGGTGCGCACGATATAACCGACCAGTCCCTGATCGGCCGGTTGCCGTGAGACGGGATAGCGCTGGCCCTCGTGCATCAGAAAGGCAAACTCGACCTCATCTGCAGCCTCGTCATACAGGGCGATGGTCAGGTTTTCGGCATAGAGGATCCGGCCAACCTGCCGATAGATGGTTTCCAGTAGATCGGCTTGGTTCAACATAGCGGTCAGGGCCCGTCCCACCTCGCCCAGCACATCCAACTCGGCCAGACGTTGCTGGGCCAGCCGAAAGGCGACCAGTCGCTCGGTGATGTCGTGCACGATCATCAGATGGCCGGTGATGCGACCCTTTTGGTCGCGCAGGGGTGAAACGCTCAGGTTAAAGTCGCGCTGTGCCTCGCCAACCCCCAGGACGACCTCGGTGTAGGGCTCTGTGGCCTCATGCGCCTGGGCGAGGGGATCGAACCGATCAGCAAAGAGACGGTTCGCTGGCTGGCCAATGGCCTCGGCCAGCGAATGCTCGGTGAGGCGCTGCGCGGCCGGGTTGAGGTCCACCACGCGACCCTGGGCGTCCAGCACGATTATGCCGTCGGTCATGACCTCGATGATGGTCCCTCGGGCCACCGGCACGATGTCCAGGAGCCGGAGCTGGTAGAACCCCCAGACGGCGAACAGACCAGCCACGATAAAACCAAAGGGGGCCAGGTCCACAAACGGCCAGGGGCTCAGGTCGAGGGTGGACAGCGTGCAGCCGGTCGCCGGGGCGATGGCGGCGAGCAGCAGGATGGCCGCCTGGCGGCGATATAGGAGCGGCTGCGGCGTGCGCACAGCCACCCGGACGAGATGCCAGGTGGCGAGCAGGAGCAGCAGGTACGCATAGATCGCGTGGAACCAGTAGGCCACCCCGTGAGCGGCGTGCCAGCCGGGAAAACCGCCGCTGGTGTCCAACTGGATGTCGGTCCAGACCAGGTGATGATGGGGATTGGTCCAGACCAGCAGCAAAAAGACTGCCGGCTCGACGGCCAGCAAGAGCACGCGTGGTAGGCGGGTAAGCCACTGCCCCTGGCCGGTGTAGGCCAGCGCAAAGACCAGCCACGCCGCCGGCACGATCACGATGCCCACATACCGCACCTGTGCCCAGAGGATCTTGGTGGGCAGGTCCGGGCTGGCCATTCGGAACGCAGTGACCAACGTCCACTCGGCCACGGCCAACATGAGCACCACAAACGGCATGGCGCCGGGGGCCGGGCGGTGTCGCCAGGCATAGAGCGCCAGCGCGACCGAAATCGCCGCCGATATGGTCAGGGCGATGAGGTATGGGGCACTGGGGGGCCAGGGCATGGGAATCTGCTCGCTGTCTCGCACATCGTGTTGCTGCTAGACCCATTATAGCAGACCCGGGCGCCAGATGCAAGAACGGATTGCGTTGTGTATGACTCCCACGCGGTGGCATTAACCGGATGAAACGTGTGTACCATTTCGAGGTAAGCTCGATCGATCACGAACAGGTATAGATCCGCCACGCCGCCCGGCGCGGTCCGGTCGAAAAAGACACCTTGTCCCCGTGCACCTCGGCGCGCAACTCAGTCGCGTCAAAGAGTGTGAACGACGACGCGCCCTCGGCCGGATACAGCCAGACCTCCAGTTCGTCGTTCAGATGGCCCACGCGCGCACCCGGCGCCTCGTCGAACGTGTCAAAGGCGCGGGCAAAGCGTGGCAGGATGTAGCCCCGCCGCAGGAAGCGTGGCACTTGGCCGAATGGTGCGTCCACCACGACGTGCGCCGGGCCACGCACCGGCCGGCCCTCGTTCAGCGACCACCATTCGCCGGGCGGCAAAACCACCTCGCGCTGCGTCTGCCCCGGCCGCACCACCGGCGCCACATACAGCGCCTCCCCCAGCAGCCAGGCGTCCTCCACCGCGTACAATTCCGGCACGTGAGGCCAGAGGAGGGCCGGGTGCCGCACCAGCGGCGCCCCGGTCCGGCTCGCCTCGCACGCCAACGAATACAGGTACGGGAACAGCCGGACGTGCTCCTCCGAGAGCGCGCGATAGATGTCCACCGTTTCCGCGTCAAACTTCCACGGCTCGCGGTTGCGGTGGATGGGACCGCCGTGGGCGCGCATCAGCGGCGAATACGTGCCGACCTCGGCCCAACGCAGGAACAATTCTTTGGTGGTGGCCGGCGTGTACCAGTCGCACCACCCGCCAATGTCCGAGCCGTGGACCGGGAACCCGCAGATGGAGGCGTTGAGCATGGCCCGCACGGCGGCCGGCAGCCCGTCGCCGTCATCCCAGTCGGTATCCTGGTCGCCGGGCCACTGCAGGGTGATGAATCGCTGCGAGGCCGCGTACCCGGCGCGCGGGTAGATGATGTGGTCGTCGCCCAGCACGTCCCGGGCGGCGCGTTGCATGGCCTGGACATAGAGTACCGGGTAGGCGTTGCGCAGCGCCAGGCCGGGCTGACCGTTGTAGCACACGCAGTCCGGCGGCACCGACTCGGCATAGTCGGTCATGGCCCCCTGGAACCCGCGCTCGTAGAACTCTTTTCTGACGATGGCCTCGTGCCAGGCGGCGGCGTGGGGGTTCGAATAGTCAATGACGGTGGCGATGCCGTGAAAGATGCGCTGCTGGTAGGGTAGGCCCAGCCGGTTCTGGAGGAAATAGCCGCGCCGCACGCCCTCGCGGTGCGCCGCCGAGCCGGCGTTCATGTACGGAAAGTGCCAGACGGTGATGCGGCAGCCGGTGGCCCGGGCTTCCGCGACGAGGTCGTCTATGTGCGGGTACCACTGCGGCGAGAACTCGTAGGAGCCGCGCACCTCCTGCCAGTGCTCGATGCCCACATGGGCCAGCGGGATGTCCAGCTCGCGGAAGCGGTGGAGGTCCTCCCGCGTGTCGTCCTCGGTGACCGGGCCGGTGCGAGTCTTCCACGGCAGCAGCGTCCAGGGCGGCGGCGGGTCGGACCGGCCGGTGAGGTCGGTGTACTGCCGGACAGCGTCCAGCGCCGTGGGGCCGGCGCACAGGTACACGTCCAGGCAGTCGTCCAGGATGGTGAGACGCGTCACGCCATCTCGCGCGATGCTGGCCCACGAGGGCTGGTAGGTATTCCAGAACAGCCCGATGGTAGCCCCCTGCTCCCGGCTGGTGAGGAAGAACGGGACCGGAAAGCCGGTGCACTGCTCGCCGTTGGGGAACGAGCCGCGCGCGCCAAAGACGTGCTTCAGGATTGGCGCCAGGGGGCCGTAGCCAAAACCACCCTCTTCGACCAGGAGGTAGGTTTCCTCGCCGCGCTGGTCGAACTTGTTAAAGCGCTGACCGAAACCCAAATAGTGCGCGTCGGCCGGGGCCAGTAAGGCCAGGGAGAGGGCGTTGAACAGTCGCCTTGCCCCTGCCTGACCGCGCGCCGGGTGGGGCATGGGGGCCACCTGCACCCGCAGCACGTCCTCCGCGTGGAACGATAGGTGTACGCTGGTCCCGCCCAGCATGATCCACAGCGCATCATCGTTCGCCTGGACGTGCAGTGCCGGCGACAGTGCCCGGCCGCCCGCGCGCCACTTGAGCTTGATGGTGTTGCCGGTGTAGAGCAGTGGGATGGAGATGATGCGGTGCAGCAGCACGTCCCGCGTCAGGCCGTCGGGGGCGAGCTGCCAGAGCGTCTCGCCCTGGGCGTTCTGCACCGTCAGGCCGAACGGTGCACATGTCACGGTCACGCGCATCTGCGAGGTGCTCATCGTGGCCCCGGCCTCGGTGACGGCGATGGCCGGCCGCACGCCCGCCGGCCGGCCCACCACCAGCGGCGGCGGGTCCACGGCGTCCGGGTGCC
>JAHJIN010000551.1 GCA_018823415.1 Chloroflexota bacterium
CTCACGCCGGCCGACGAGGCCCGGCTGCGCCAGCGCCTGGTTGACGAATGGGCAGGGCGGCATACGGATCCTGAAACGGGACAGCTGGACCTGCTCCAGTTCCTGGACCGCCAACTCGCCGGCCAGAGTGAACCGGCAAATCTTGCCAGTAGAACGGACGCCGCAGGCACTGAACGGGCAAAAGTTGCCGGTAGAATGGGTAGTGAACCGGCAAGTTCTGCCGGTAGAACGGGCACTGAACCGGCAAACTTTGCCGGTATATCATATACCGGCAAAGTTTGCCCAACAGATCTTAATACTCTTCTAGTACCTGATCTTGATCCAGTACTTGATCATCATCATCAATACCCTGCTGCTGTTCTCTCTCCCGATCAACTGCCGCAGGTGCTTTTGGCCCCGGACGAGGTGCTCGTGCCGGTCCCCGATGGCGCGGCCAACGAGTCCGCCGCCCCGGCCAGCGGTGGCTATGTCGTCACGTCCCTGGCCACCGTCGTGCAGTGTGACCTGCTCGCCTGGCAGGCCCAGCGCGCCAGCGGCGGCCTGGTCCAGCCGGCCCCGGCGCGCCGGGAGGTCTACTACTCGGTGGCCCATGCCCTGGGCCTGGGTGGCGACGAATGGACGCCGGAGGAAGAAGCCCGGCTGGACCGGCACGCCCGTCTGGAACAAGAACTGCGGGCGCGGTTCGAGCGCCTGGGTGCGGTGTCCCTGGAGGCGGCGCTGGGGCGATTCTTTGCCCCAGGCCTCGTCGCCCAATTCCTGGCCAGCGCATCAGAGGCAGAGCGGGGGCGCCTGGCTGCCTGGGTTACGGAGACGCGCCTCCTGGCGCGGGCGCAGCGGCTGGACAACCCGCCGGGTTTTTTGCGGTCCAAGATCGAGAGCGGCGAGCAGCCGCCGACAACACTGGAGTGAGACAGGAGGACACATGGCATCACGCGCGCGTTCTGGGGGGCTACTGGTGGCGCTGATCGTCCTGGGATCGGCCGTGGGCGTCTTGGCGGCCTGGCAGGCAGCCCGGCGCTGGCCGGGAACCCGGGTAGCGCCAGACCATCTGCCCGCCTCGGCTGCGGCCGTGCTCGCGCACGAGCTGCGCACCCCACTGGCCGGGCTGCAGGCGATCCTGGAGCTGCTCCAGGGAGCGGCTCTGAGCACCGAGGAGCGGGCGGCCTATCTTGATGCGGCCCGGTGGGAGACGGCGCGCCTCTATCGCCTGGTGGACGATGTGCTCGGTTCGGATGCGGGGGCCGCCGGGCTGCCGTTGCGGCGGTCGGTCTGTGACCTGGGCTCGCTCATCGCGCGTACCGTGGCCGGCCTGCAGGTTGCCGCCGCGGCTCAGGGCGTGACGCTGCTGGTCCATGTGCCGGCCGGTCTGCCGCGGGTCTATGCCGACCCGGACCGCCTGGCGCAGGTTCTGATCAACCTGGTCCAGAACGCGCTCCAGCATACCCCGGCGGCGGGCCAGATTACGGTGCGGGCGGAGCGGCAGGGCGCCCGGGTCCACGTTGCAGTGCAGAACACCGGGGCGGGGATCCCCGCCGCCGACCTGGCGCAGGTCGCGGCGATGTTTCAGTGCGGCGCGCCCCGCTCACCCCACGGCAGCCTGGGCCTGGCGATCAGCCAGCGGATCATCGCACAGCACGGCGGGCGCCTGTGGGCGACCAGCCAGCCCGGGCAGGGCAGCACCTTTGCCTTCGCGATCCCCGGCGTGCCGGACCGCCCATGAACAGCTCGCGCGTGCCGGCGCCCGGTGTGGCGGCCCAGCCGGCGGGCTCGGTGCTGCTGGTCGAGGACGACCCCACCTACCAGGTCGTGGTCCAAGCGGCGTTGTCCCAGGCCGGCTACACGGTGCAGGTCGCGGTTGATGGCCCGGAGATGATGGCCCGACTCGCTACGCTCGCGGCGCGACCGCCCCAGCTGGTGATCCTGGACTGGCTGCTGCCCGGCCCTGCCGATGGCCTGCTGGCCTTGCGCTGGATCCGGGCGCACCATAACCCACGCCTCCAGGTCTTGCCGGTCCTGGTGTTGACGGCGGCGCGCCAGCCAGCCCAGGTGCGCCGGGTGGCCCTGGACGCCGGGGCCTCGGACTGCCTGCCCAAGATCACGACCCTGGCGCAGATCGTCCATACCACGGCGACCCTGATCCGCGCCGGCGTGGCGGTCGGCCACCCCGCCAGCGGCGCGCCGGCCGGTTGTCCCCTCAGTCTGGCCGGCCACCAGGCTATCCGGGCGGACCGAGGCCTGCGCATCACCCTCACGCCCAGTCAGGCCAACCTGCTGCACCTCCTCATGGAACAGCCCGACGCGGCCGTGTCCTATGCAGTTCTAGAGAGCCGGTTGTTCCCGCGGCACACGGAACGCCACGGCCTGCTGCGCCGGCGTGTCTATCGTCTGAACCAACGCTTGGGGCGTCTGAGCGTGCGCGTGCGGGCCTCGCGCCGGGAGGGCGCCTATCGCCTGTCCTGGGAGTAGGCCTGACCATCCCGCGCAATCGGCCGGAGCACGAAGGATGGTGGCCGGCATGTTGGCCCGAACTGCTGCGCGGCCAGCTCGATATGTCACTCACTGTGCCATCGCCGGCTGGGTCGGCCTGCCGGCTCATCCAAGTTGGAAGGTCAAAAATAATGACGTCAAGAAACACGCACCAAGAGGCGCCACACCCACCGGCAGCCCGGCGACGCTATGCCCGGCCTAGCGCGGTAAGCCTGGCGGCAACCGCCACAGCAAGCGCCGTCGGGGCCACGGATTGCCAGGCTGGGGGCGGCTATATCACGAACTGTAAAAACGGGAGTTGGGCCGATCCGGCGTGTCGGGATGGCGGCTATGCCGGGTACGGCTGCGCCAATGGCGGGTCTGAGTAGCGGTGATCAGTTACGAGCCGCCGATCCTCCAGATCCACAATCACCATGCCCCCGGTTGCGGCGTCCCGCCGCGCATCGAGGAGCAGCCGGGCCAGTATGTCGGCTATTTCGAGAACGAATACGGCGAGCAGATGGTCCTGGTGCTCGACCGGGCCACCGGCGCCGGGCTGCTGTACGCCGGCGACGCCGGCTGAGGGACCCCGTACGAGGTCGTCGGCGGTGTGGTCCCGGGGCTGATCATGACGGACCTGGAAAGGCGCTGGCTGCAGGCCTGTTGGGGGGCAGCCGCCTGTGGACTGCATTGAAGCGCCAGGAGAGGGAAGAGCATGAGCACCGTTCAGACCATCCCGGTCACGCACCGGCCCGTTAACAACCTGATGCTCGACGTCGTCCCGACCATGGCCGCGCTGGTATTGCGCCGGGCGCGGCGCGACGGTCAGCCCGAGCCCAGCATCGTCATCCACCAGGATGAGGTCCAGCAGCTCATCGACGCCCTGACTACGGTCCAGCAGGCAGCGGCAACCGAGGGCACAGCCGGACCAACGGGAGAAAAGGGCAGCGTTGGCCCATGAAATGTCCCTACTGCTCTGGAGGCTTTTCACAGCAGCGAAGGGACGGACCGAGGCCACACGCTCAGAGGCCATAAACTGTACATCCACAGAACACTGCGGCCCTGATACGACTGAAGGCACTGAGGGGGCTCAGTGCCTTCAAGTCATGCGGCGGGTCAGTGGTCCAAGCGCACACGGGGCACCGTGGCTGGTAGATTGTTGCGCCAGGTGTGGTGCAAAGTTTTGTGAGTACCAGCCATCTTGCTGCTTGTTTACGGAAACGGTTTGCCCAACACCGTAGCCACATCCATCACATAGATATCACTGGCATCCCCAACCACCGCGAAGGCCAACTGTCTACCATCAGGAGACCAGGCGAAGGAATGGGACAACTGGTTCTCCAGGAGCACCTGGATCTGCCCAGTCTGGATGTCCAATAGCCCTACGTTTGTGCTGCGACCAGAGCTGAGGGGCGGCGAATGCCTGCAGACGATCCACCGGCCATCGGGGGACCACTCTGGCTCATCATACGTGTCGGGGCCGCTCGTCAACTGGTGTTGCTCCGAGCCGTCCGCATTCATCACGTAGAGCTGGAATCCCTCACCTCTCTTCGAAACGAAAACGATCTGTCTTCCATCCGGGGACCAGGATGGAAAAACATCGTAGTACTTGTTCGATGTCAGCTGCGTCACGCGGCCTTGTTCCCAGACGAATATCTCCGCCGTTCCCTCATCCCCTACAAAGAAAGCGATCTTCTCTCCGTCTGGTGACCAGACAGGCGACCTCCCTTCGACCAATCGAACCACATCACTGCCATCCGGGTTCATGGTGCAAATGGTATAGATTTTATCTTGGAGCACTGCAAACGCGATACGATCCCCTTTCGGAGACCAGGCGGGGGCATAATCCCCATACGAGTTGTCTGTCAGGCGTACCCGGTTTCCCCCCTGCGTGTCCATCGTATAGATCTCCGGGCGCGAGCCGCCCCGAGGCGCAGGAGCGCTGCTGAACACCAGGCGAGTGCCATCCGGCGACCACGACGGACTGCCATGCAGCCCCAGATCCGGGGTGAGCAGTCTGACCCCCGGCTGTTCGACGGACACCGGGTGAGCCAGCGGGTGGCACTGCGTTCCCAACAGGCCAGAAAGCAACAAGGACAAGACGAACAACGTGACTGGTGACAGCTTTCGTGTGGTCATGAATCCACCCTCATTCCTTGTTCCGATATGACGCCATGACGTTCACTATTATCGCCAGGGGCCAGGTACGGCCCATTCCCTCGATCCTGATGAACTGCATTTTGCTCACCAGTTCACTAGTAGTTTATCGGAAATCCCCCAGTGTTGCCGAGTGTAGGTGGCCACAATATATAGAATTTATTTCTGCCAACTATCTTATCGTAGGCGAGACCCCTGCTTGTAACTAGCTTGCAGATCTCTACTGTCAACTGCTCCAATGTTCCTCCTTCTAGCACCCCCAAAGCTATGTTTATCGCGTCCGGATCATTCATATGGTATATGATGCTATATTGAACGAATTCCGCCCCGCGCTCTTTCTCCAGACTGGGCAAACCAGCCACGATATTACGATAAATCGCCATAGATATCCCAAAGCGGGCGCTACTGCTCCCTTCCCCAGCCGCTCTATACTGCTCGGTGTGAACGAACTCGTGTATCAGAACACTAGCTCGCCAGGCATTTGGCTTCTCCTTCAGCCACTGCGCGGCTATGGGGATAATGCCCCACCACTGCCCCGAGCCAAGGTTGTACTGTACGTACTTAAGCCATTCCTGGACATCTCCACTCGTTTCATTGATCCACCCATCAAGGTCGAGCACTTTAACTTCTGGAGGGTTATCCACCCATCTCTGCACCCACTCTTGCCCTATTGCGCCTCCCTGCAGCCAGACCATCAGCAAAGCCTGGTAGATCCACACGGCCAAATCGTCGTTGGGGTCTGGTGGTGGCACAGGAAAGTCTGGCGATGCCTCGTTCGGATCATTTCCTCCATGCCCCGTTGGATCTACATATCGCAACGGGTTGTTCAGGACGTAGCTATACCGGTTGAACGCCTGGGGATTTCCCGCCCCCGGCACCACCGTATCCGCGCTCACAAAGCGCCCCAGCAGCGGGTCATAGTATCTGGCCCCATAGTACAGCAGTCCGGTGCCGGTGTCA
>JAHJIN010000552.1 GCA_018823415.1 Chloroflexota bacterium
ACGGCGAGTTCGCTGTTGGACCAATGCCATTTCACTGGTGTGGCTCGGCTGATGGCTGGAGAGCCGGCACGCCGGCCACGATGGCTTCCATCCAGTGATCCATCGCCGTGCGCTCGTCTGGGGTCGCGTCATCATGGCCCAGCAGGTGCAGAACGCCGTGCGCCACCAGACAGGCCAGTTCGCGGGCCGGCGCGTGTCCTTGTTCCTGCGCCTGGGCCACGGCCCGGGGATAGCTCACCACCACATCGCCCAGATAGCGCACGCCATCGGGTGGCGTGGCAAAGTCGGTCGCCGCATCCTCCAGCCCAAAGGCAATGACGTCGGTGGCATAGTCGTGCCCCATATAGTCGCGGTTGAGGGCCTGGATGCGTGCGTCGTCCACCACCAGCAGGCCCAATTCCACGGCCTCGGTCACGCCTTGCACGCGCAGGGTTTCCTGGACCACCTGGTGCAGCAACGATTCGTCCACCTGGGCTGCTTCAGGGGTGTCGATCTGGATATCTAGTTCCAAGGCTACTCTTCCGTGGCGATTTCTTGATTGATCTGGTGTGGCGATTCGACCCATTCGCCCTCGACGATGACACCGTCGGTCAGGGTAGGACGCAACAGTTTGGGGTATTCGATGCGGGGATGAAACATGCCCTGGAGCACATCCACAAAGGCATGGCGAATGCGCGTCAGGTCACGCAGGGTGAGATCGCTCTCGTCCAGTTCACCTTCGGTCAGGCGTTTGTTGATGATATTGTTTACCAGACGGTCGATATCTTCTGGCGCGTGCTCCTGGCTGGCCCGCACCATGGATTCGGCGCCATCGGCCAGCATGACGATGGCCGCTTCGCGACTGCGAGGACGCGGCCCGGGGTAGCGATAGGGTGCGGCGTCTACCACCCCAGTGGGGCTGGCGTTGCACGCCTGCCGATAGAAATAGGTCACCAGGCTCAGGCCGTGGTGCTGGCCGATAAAGTCCTGGATGCGCTGCGGCAGGCGATGCCGGCGAGCCAGGTCCAGCCCATCGATGACGTGGCCGATGATGATCTTGGCGCTGGTGATAGAGTCAAGCTGGTCGTGGACGTTTTGGCCGGGCGCCTGGTTTTCCACAAAAAAGTAAGGGCGTTCTACCTTGCCGATGTCGTGGTAATAGCCGCCCACCCGGGCCAATAGCGCGTCGGCGCCGATTTGTTCTGCGGCGCGTTCGGCCAGATTGCTCACCAGCAGGCTGTGGTTGTAGGTGCCCGGGGCTTCTAGCAGCAGCCGTTTGAGCAGCGGTTGATCGGCGTTGGCGAGTTCCAGCAACCGCAGGGTCGTGGTGATGTCAAACAGGCTGCCCAGGATGTAAAAGCTGCCCATCGACAGGATCGCCGCCAGGACCCCGCTGACCAGGCTGGCCAGGCCCAGAGCCAGCACGGTAGAGAGGCCATAGTCGCGCGTGGGCACACGGAACACGAGGGTGGCGGCGAATGACACGCCGGCTGCGGCCAGGCCGGCCCACACAAAGCGGTTCAGGCGCCGGGCCTGGCGCACCGGCAGCACGGCCACCGCGCCGCCCAACGCGGCCAGGGTTGCCATTTCCAGCGAGCCGTTGGCTATAAAACCTACCAGCGCCCCGTTAAAGACGCTGACAAACAGGGCCAACTGGGCGTCCAGAAGCACGGCCACCAGCATGGGCACTGCCGCAAAGGGAAACACGTACAGGATATAGGCCCACACGATGTGCTGCGGCAGGGCCAGTTCAGCGGCCGCGGCATTGACGAGCAGGACCAGCCCCAGCAAGACGAGATGGCGGTTGGTATCCAGCAATGCCGGGTGAAAATATGCCATGTACGCAGCCAGCATGGTGACGAGCAGGGCCACCAACAGGGCGGCCGCGCCCACCTGGGGCCAGTTCACGCCCGTCTGTAACAGATCCAGGGCTGTCAATTCCTCGATGACCTGGTCCGTCACCACCTCACCGTCGCGGACAATGATCTCGCCTTGCTCGATGGTGTTGTATACCGGCTTGACCGAATCGCGAGCGGCTCGCCGCGCGGCAGCCGTGGTGGCCGGGTCAAAGTTCTCGTTCGGCACGATGAAATTGGGCACCAGGGAGGTAATGATGCGCGTTTGCATGACCGTGAACCCGGCGCTCTTGTCTACGTACTGGGGAATCTGGGATTTGACTTCGCTCAGGCTGTAGGGCCGGATGCGCTGGTTCATTACCGCGCCGGTCAGGCGCACCGTTTCGGTGACAGCAGGATACCAGGTGACATCGGTCACCGTGAGGATGTCGCTGATGACGCTGGTGGCGAGGGTCAGGTTTTCCCAGGATTCCACCAGTCGCAGTTGTTGCTCCACCGGGAGCTCGTCGTCCTGGCGCAGGTCGGTGAGCCGTTTGCAGGTGGCACTGGCCTGGGCCACCTGGCGATCGGCGATGGCGCGGTCATAGTTGTATACGTCGCTCACGGCGGCGGTAGCCTGATCGCGGGCCTGGGCGGTGAGGATCTTGCTCTCGTAGGTGATAGACTTGGGCGCGCGAATGTCTTGCCGGCAGACCTGGCCGACTTCTAGTACCACGCCGCCCACAAAAAACTGGTAGGAGAGGATGCCGGTCAGGCTCGCAAACAGGACCAGGACGAACACGCTCAGCCTGACGGCTCGCTTGGATTCGGCCAGCGAACGTTTCCAGGACTGGGTGATGCGGCGTCCGCGTCGTGTCATGGTGTGCTCCTGTGACCCGGGCGGTCTAGCCCAATAGCTCGCGGACCACCTGGTTGACCAGCTTGCCATCGGCCTGGCCCCGGAGTTGGCTCATCAGCGGGGGCATGACCTTGCCCAGGTCGCGCAGGGACGAGGCGCCGGTGGCGGCAATGACCTCGCGGGCCGCGCGTTCAATGTCCTCGCGGCCCAATTGCGCCGGCAGATAGGCCTGGACGATGCGCAACTCGGCTTCTTGCTGAGCCAGGGCCTCAGTGCGACCGGCCTGTTGCAGGTCGTGGAGGGCTTCGCGGTACTGATCGGCCTGCTTGCGCAGCACCTGGAGCACCTGGTCGTCGTCCAGGTCGCCGCCTTGCTCTACTTCGGCGTAGGTAATGGCCGATAGCACCATGCGCAGGGTAGATTTGCGGGTCTCGTCGCGCGCCTTCATGGCAGCTTTGAGGTCGTCTTGGAGTTGTTGCTTGAGGCTCATGGGTACCTCCTATAGTTGACGAGATCATTATAAACGCGAGTTGGGGCCACTGTCAAGCCTTGATCCGGTCGGCCAGGGCCATGCCGCGCTCGGCCAGGTGGGCGCGCAGCTCGTCCAGGCGGTTCGCATCGGCCACGGCCAGGGCCAGGCCGGAGGCCGGCCGGAACGCGGCGATGAGGGGCGCCAGATCGGGGTCATCCAGCAGTTCGCGCAGGGTTTCGACGCTTTGCACCTGCACCAACACCAGGGGCTGCAGAGCGGCGTCGCCAAAGTAGTGGGCCCAGGCCTTGATGCGTACCAGCAGCCGGTGGGGCACCGGTCCTCGGTGCAGCGTTTCCAGTTCGTGCAGCAGGGCTGGCACGTCGGCAAAGCTGCTGCCCAGGGCCCGGCGCACGGATTGCTGGGTGATGGCGTACTCGCCGGCGGCCGTCCGCTCGGCCAGACGCGCCAGCCGGCCCTCCAGGTGCAGGCTGGGGACCGCGTGGGCAAAGCGAATGTGGCCGTGGTCGTCGGCCTCGATACCGGCCACGTCGCGCTGCGGGTCGTCGGTCGAATGGGTAGGCAGCACGCCCCGGTCCTGGAGCGCCAGCAGCAGGTCTGGCTGCCGACCGTCAGCGATGACGGCGGTGTGGGGCGCGGCACGGTACGCAAACAGGGCGCGCGTGCTCTCGTCGGCCAGCAGGTCATCCAGCAGGTCCGGGTCGGCCACCTGGCACAGGGCCATGTGGTCGCGCAAGACGATGCGCTGGTGCAGCGCGCCCCAGTCTTCCAGGGTGCGGCGGACGTTCTGGGGGATGTCGGTGGTGGCATAGTCTTCCAGAAAGAGCAGGATGTCGGCCACCGACTGGCCGGCCTGCTGCGCCCGGTACACCGACTGGCGCGACAGGGTGTATTCAAACGCGCCGCGCCCGACTTTGACCCGATCGGCAAAGGTCTCGACGCCGGCCAGCACGTCGGGCGCCAGCGGTCCCAGGGCGAATAGCTGAAAGTTGGGCTGGACGATGAGCTGAGCCTCGACGGCAGCCGGTACGTCGTCCAGCACAGCATCAGCCAGGCCCAGGGCCACGGCTCCCACCGGCGTCAGGCGCACGGCCACCAAACGCGGCGCCTGACGGGCCTGTTCCTTGCGCCCAATGTCGACCAGACCCAGCCAATGCAGCGGCCCGCGCAGCACGTGGTCCGCAAACGCCGCTTCGGTTTCCAGGATGTGCTTGAGCACCGCAGCCGGGTCTCCATAGTATGACGAGCCGTAGGCATAGTACGACGAATAGCTATAGGTGGTCTTGGGCTGGAGCAATTCCCGACGCTTGGGATAGAGGAACGTTTCGTCGGCGACGGCGAGCCGGCGCGCCAGTTGGCCCGCCGCAAGCCAAGTGTCGGACGGCTGCCGACGCAGCAGGTCCAGCACGGCCCGGCGTCCCCGGGGCTGGTCCACCTGGCCGATGGGGTTGGGCGAGCCCGGGTTCACATCGGACCAGATCGTGCTTTGCTGCCAGGCTTGCAGGCAGGTCTTGAGCTGGTCGGCGGGAGTCAGGGCCCAGAACGTGGCGTTCTCGTCGGCCATCAGACGGTCGTCTTGGCGGCGGGCCAGGCCCAGATCCTGGAGCATTATGCGCAAAAAGTAGAGCCGGCCGGTGCCATCCTCGCGCGCGGCGGTGTCCAGCGTGGGGTCAGGCGACATGAGTGCCTGGTTGATGCGCTTGAGGTCACGCTTGCCCACGGTGCCGGCCTTGATGAACGTGGCCGGGTTCCAGCGCAGGTCGTTCCAGTAGAGAAACAGGTCCGACAAAAAGGCGTCGGGCGGGGCCGGGTGTAGCGTGCCGATCTCGTCTTCGGTCAGTTCCAGGGATGGCATCTTGGGCTCGGGCAGGATGCGGCGGATGGGACCGGGAATGAACAGGATCGAGCCGCCTTCCCAGCCGACCTTGGGCGTTTGCGAGCCGTATATGGAATACACACCCCGGGCAAAGACCAGGCCGGCCAGCGTGAGCCGGGCTACCACGTCCTCGAATTTGCGCGAGTTGACGGCATGGGGCGAACCGGACCGTCTGTACTCGTAGCCGTAGCGAGTTTGCGGGGCTTGCTGGCCGGTGACGATGCCTTCCTGGGTCAACTCTTGCCGCAAGAGGTCGGTGCCCACCTCGCCGCTGTGGAGCAGGATGCGGTCCAGCACCTCGCGTTCCAGGTCCGAGAGCCGGTCCAGCGAGGCCTCAGCACGCTGCGCGGTGAAAAAGTCGCGGCGCATGAGCTGCACCAGGGCCGCCTTGCGCAGTTTTTTGCCCCGGGCGTCTTTGGTTTTCAGCCCGGCGCGTTCGGCCATCGCCAACAGCACGTTGAAATTGTACGAGTCGAGCAGGTCGTCCAGTTCGTCAACCATGTGTTATTGCCTGTCTTGTGTTTGCTTGGGCGTGTAGCCCTTGCGGATCATCTCGGCCATCAGCGGCTCGATGGCCGCGCGCGGGATCACCACCAGGCGCGGCGAGATTTCCAGGATCAGGTGTTGCCCCAACGAGGTGCTGGCCTTGAGTTCTTGCAGGATATAGTCGTCGGCCAGCTCGATGATGGAGAGATTGTCGTACAGGCGCACGCGGCCATAGCCGGCCCACCACGCCTCCAGCCGCTGGCGAAAGGCGTCGGGCAGCGGTTCGGGCATGAGGGCTGACCAGTCGGCCAGCAGGTTGTCCAGAGACCGGCCGCTTTCAAACGCCTGGTGCGCGGCTTTTACCTCCAGGCGATAGACAAAGCGCTCGGGGCTGGCCTCTGTGAGCCGGGCGATGGCGTCTAGCAAGCCGTGGGCCTGGCCCGGCAGGCTGCTGGGCTCGACCGTGACGGTGAGGGCAGCCTCGTCGATGACGACGGCAGCGGCCGGGGCCTCGGCGGTCGGGCCGGCCTGATCGTGCAGAACGAGGGGCCGATCCCACACCACGTCGGCCAGGCCCACCGGCCGCACGGCCGTCAGCCGGCCGTTGTGAAAGCCCAGTTCCACCAGCCCCAGCCAGTATAGCGGGCCGGTGACCACCGCCTGGATGAACCGGCCTTGCGCCAGGTCCCACTCGTCGGGCTTGGTGGTGTCCAACGCCCGGGACGATGAGCCGCTGGTGAGGTGCCAGGCGCGGTTCCAAAAGGTGGGATAATAACCGCTCACGTCATTGCGATACTGGGCCGGGGGCGGCACGGCAGTGAACGCGCGCCACACGGCGCGCAGCCGGTCCAGGAGCGCCGGCCAACTGGCCCACTGACCGTCGGGTAGCGCGGCCAGAAATCGCCAGACCAGCCGGCGTGCCCGGGCCAGGTCGGCGGACAGGTGCTCGGACCGGAACTGTGGCCACGCCACCAGGCGGCGCACAGTTGGAGACCCGGTGCGCCGGCGCCAGTCGTCCAGTTCGTTCCAGGTGGTGAGCCGGGCGGCGGCGCGGGCCAGCAACGCCACCCGCTCGGGCTCGGGTTGCTTGAGAAAGTCGATCATGGCCTCGGGATAGACGGTCACCGGCTGGCCGGGGAGCACCAGGTCCAGCGCCCGCAGCAAGTGATAGATAAACTCGGCCTGGGCCGGCAGGCCGTCGGCAAAGGGGGCCAGCACCTGCAGGGCCGCGTCGGACAGAAGCGGGGCGGCCGGGGGCACGGTCAGCGCCAGCGCCGGGTCGCGCTGCCAGCCGGGCCGGCGCACCCACGTGTTCACCTCGTCCACGTCATAGTCCCAGCCTTGCAGCGTGGGGTTGTCTCGCTCCAGGGCCAAGCGCGGGCGCGGCGGCCGCAAGAGCACCGGCTGGCCCTGCACATAGCCCCAGATTTGCTGGACGGTACGCAGCATCTCGCGGGCTGGCCGGGCCTGCACGTGCTCTGGCGGCGACTCGGTCCCATCGCGCAGCGGGGGAATCTGCGAGCCGATGGCCGGCAGCAGGCGATAGCTGATCTCGGCGCGATAGCCATATTCTTCATAGCGCGAAAGCATGGCGCCGGGGAGTAGCAGGGCTTGCTGGGCCAGGGTCGCCATGAGCGAGGCGATCTTGTCGGCGGTGATTTTGGGCTCGCCGGCTGCGAGCAGCAGCTTGACATCGGTGGGGCCGGCGCCGCCGCCGTCGTCCAGCATGGCCACAGCCTGGAGCACGGCGCGCTGGTCGGCCGGCAGGGCCGCCAGGGTGCGGGCCAATTCGACCGGGTCCAGCAGCAGCGGGACGATCTGGGCCACAATGTCGGCCTTGCGGTTGCCGGTGAGCGGCCAGCCGCGCTTTTGGGCCAGGTCACGCAGTTCATAGACCTTCAAGTTAGTGAGGGCCGCTTCCACAAGCTGGCGGTGCTGGCTCTGGCGCATGACGCGCGAGTCGGTCAGCCATGCCGGGGGGGCGCTGGGTGTCTGGGGCGGCGGCCAGGGGATCACAGGCAGCAGGGCCGGGCCGGCTTCTGGCGCCGCGCTCTCGATGACAAAGGTCACCGGCTGATAGATCCACGCCAGCAGCACGGCGCCAATGTGCTTGCAATAGCCGCCCCAGTCGTACAGGCACGAGCATTGGCCCCAGAGTCGGCCCTCGCTGCACGAGATTTCCACGTCATAGGTGCGCGAGCCCCGCACCTGGGCCAGCAGGGTATCGCCTCGCCGGCGGGGCTGGCGTACCCGGCCTTGCTGAAAGTAGCGCCGGGCCCGGTTGAGCGACTGGCTGCTCAGATACGTCTTGAGTTGCGACTCGCGCAAGGTGTCCAGGGCGCAAGAGGACGATTCCGTCATAGTAGTCACGTTTCCATAAGGATGCTGGCAGGCTGGTGGAATTATAGCGCTTCTGAGGGCCGGGCACAAGCGCCGGGATGGGGGTTCATTCAGTCAGAGTGAAACTCAGGTCCACTCGATGCAGGCCTGGGGGCACCGGGACAATGCAATAGGTATCCTGGCCGATTACTTCTATATCATAGGCCAACTCGGACGTGGCCGCATCCAGACTCAGAGATTGAATGGCCGCGCCCGCTGGCAGCAGCACCCGCAAGGTCACGTTCTGGGCGACGTTGCTGCCATAGTCGATGCGCACACCCTGCTCTGTGGCCAGATAGTCATAGGCGGCATACGTGTCGGTGGCGGGCTGATAGACCCGGATGTACCCATCGCGGTCGCCGAGCCGGGGGGAGAGGACGGCGTCTTGCCGGTCCAGCGAGACGCCATAGAGCCCGTCGATGATGGCCGAGGCCATCACGGCCGCCGCGCCGCAATAGTAGGGGCTGCCCCGGCGCTGGCCGGTGTCGGCCACCTGCCATTCATAGATACCGTCTGGGTGGGCATCCCAATCGGCGGCCACCTGCTGCAGGTGTTGCCATGCCACCTGGCTGTAGCCATAGGCGAATTCGGTCTGGACCTGGCGACCGCCCCACCAGTCCCACAGGCCGCCGTTCTGGTAGCGGCCGGGCACCATCTGCCCGTAGGCGAAAAAGCCCCGGGGATATGGGGGATATAGGCTGATGCCCGGCTTGCCGGCCCCGGCGGCCAACCGGGCCTGTTCCAGGGCATTGAGGATGGACTGGACCTGCTGCGGCGCGGCCAAGCCGCAATAGATGGCGGCGATGTTGCCAATGGCCACGATGGCGTCCTCGTCAAAATCGTGCTCCAGCGGCGTGACGTGGAGGTGCAGGCGATAATAGCCCCGGCCTTCTTGCCATAGATGCTCGTTGGCACTCTGGCGCAGCGCGGTGGCGCGCTGTTGGTAGCGCTGAGCTGGCTCGTCGACACCCAGAGCCCGGTTCATGGCTTCCAGCTCGACCAGGGCGCGATAGGCCAGAGCCTGATCGTAAATGGACGCGGTCCAGTGGTCCTGGCTGGGATTGATGTCGGTGGGATTGGGTGCCGGCTCGAACTTGACATCGCCCCAGTCGGTGGTGTGGGCGCGGATGACCAGCCCCACACTGGGCTCGTAGCGGTGGTCAAACAGCCAGTCGATGGCTGCGTTGAGGCGCTCCAGCACGGTGCGGCCGTTGATGGTCTTGCGTAGCCAATCGTCGCCGCCCCGGACCTGGTAATAGACATAGGCGGCGTGGATCAGACTGGTTTCTTCGTCGCTCACAGCCGTGGCCTTGTCGATGTGCCCATCGGGGGCAACAACGGCGCTGATGGCGCCCGCGCCGGGCCGGTGCCCGTTTTCGCTTTCGGTATTGGGGCCATATTGCCGGTACAAAAACTCTTCGATGGCCGACCGCAAATAGTCGTCCGGGTAAAAATAGCGGACGGCCGGCAGGTCAGTAGACAGGTCGCGGATATAGACGGTAGGGTAATAGTCGGCGCCGGGCGCAAAGCCGTGGACCTCGCCGTTTTCACCGGGAAACGTTACCTGGCACCGTGCCAGGGCCACCAGGATGGTATCGCGCATGCGGTCGATGCGCGGGTCGGCCGGCAGGCTCCAGGTGGTGGTGGTATCGTATTGCAGCGCCGGCGACGTGACCAGCGGGGTGGGCGAGGGCTGGGTGGAGGTGGGCGCTGGCGTGGGCGAAGGTTGGCGGGTGGGGATGGGCAAGGCGGTGGGAGTGACACCGGGCGCCGGCTCGCACTGCTGCCCCACGGCGCTGGTGAGCAATAACGCCAGTGCGAGCATGGACGCGAAGCATCTCGGGCATTGTCGATGTCGCATCCGATTACTCCGGGCCGCAAGAACCGTGCGAAAGCTCACCGGCCTTCGCACGGTCAGGCTGAGTGAGGTGCTGTGCGTTGCTGGGGGCCATCTATCAATAGTTTCTCAGGACGATGGGTAGATAGATGA
>JAHJIN010000060.1 GCA_018823415.1 Chloroflexota bacterium
CCCACCACCTCGGGCAGCGACGTGGCGTTCGAACAGACCACCGGCGCGCCGCAAGCCAGCGCCTCCAACGGGTCCAGGCCAAAGCCTTCGTAGCGCGAGGGAAAGGCAAACACGCCGGCCGCCGCATAGAACAGCGGCTTGTCGGCCTCAGAGACCCGCCCGGTGAACACCACATCGGCACCAGGGTCGCGGGCCGGGGCCTCGACCACGCGCAGGCCTAGCTCCCGGGCCACCGGGCGCGGGTCCGGGAACAGGGGGCTGTCGTCGCGCACCCGCCCGGCGATGACCAACTGCCAGCCGGGCAGTTCGGCGCGAGCGGCGGCAAAGGCGCGCACCAGCGTCGCCACATCCTTGCGCGCGTCAAACCCGCCCAGGTAAAAGACCAAGTGCTCGGCCAGACCATGCCGTGCCCGCAAATCGGCCAGGAGCGCCGGGTCGTCGGCCGGCCGAAAGCGCGCGTCGGCGGCCAAATAGACCACGTGCACCCGCTCGGCCGGCACGCCCAGCAGCCGCACCGCGTCGCGCTTGCTCCATTCCGATATGGTGATGAGGCGCGTGGCCCGGCGGGTCGAACGTGCCGCCAACGTCGTGTAGAGGCGCACCAGCGGCGCGGTGCGATACTCGGGCATGATCAGTGGAATGAGGTCCAGCACGGTGACGACGGTGGGGACCCGGGGCCACAGCGCCGAGGCGAAATATGGCACGTGGGCCACGTCGGCGCCGAGCTGGGCGCAGGCCCGGGGAAAGCTCACCTGTTCCCACCACACCTTGTCCAGGCCGGCGTGCCGGCCGTGGAGCGGGGAGCGAAGGGTCAGGGGGCGAAAAGGGTCACTTGCTACTTTTCCCTCGGCCCTGCCCCTGTGAGGGAAAGATAATTCTTGGTCCGGCGCATTTGAGCACAAGAGATACTCGTGCGCGCACATATCCGCGTCGTCATGGGCGGCCAGGGCTTGCAGCAGGTGCGAGATGTATTGGCCGCTGCCGGTGTCGGGCACGCTCAGCAGCAGCGTGTTGATGGCGATGCGCATGAGATTCCAGACCGCGGACCACCGACCGCCGGCTTGCTCTGACGGCTGTCAGCGGTCGGCGGTCACTCCTCGACCTGTCCCTCGATAGTCACCATGATGCGGGTCACGCGCCCGGCTTGCAAGTCATACACCGGATAAAGCACCAGCCAGCGCGTGACCAGGGGCTTGACCGAGGGCAGCGTGGGTCCCTGCCAACGACAGATGGCTGCCTGGCTCTCGGCGTCTACGGCCATGAGGACGGGCCGGGGATCGGCCAGGTCGGCCGTGGCCGGGCGCCAGGCGGCCGTGGATTTGGCATAGCCGGGGTGCGATAGTGGCCCCAGGTCCACGGACTCGATGGCGGCGGAGTTGTCGCGGATGGCGCTGGCGCACGCGGCCTCTACGGCCGGGAGCGGCAGTTGCTCCCAATCGAGCACGGCCCACCGAATGGGGCCATCGTCGCCCAGGAGCCGCTGCACCCGCACCGATACGTAGGCCGGCGGCGTCACCGGCAGCGTCCGGTCCAGATAGGCGCGCTGCCAGGTCAGCTCGGTATCGCCCAGGCGGTAGACATCCACCCACCGATAGTCGCCGGCCGCGCCATACAGCCCGCGCACCGGGTCGCCCAGATCGACCGGGCCGCTGCGTACAAAGGCATTCTCGGGCACCGGGGTAATGGCTATCGGCGTGGACGCCAGGCCCGGCGCGCATCCGGCCAACGTCAGCGTCAACAGCGCCAGCGCCAGACCGTTCTTCATCCAGCCACCTCGCGATAGGCCGCCAACAGGTTGGCTGCCGCTGCCGTCCACGTGAATTGTTCGGCCTGCGCGCGCCCCCGCTCAATGAGGCCTGCGCGCAGTTCGCTGTCGGTCAGGATGCGCAGCATGGCGTCGGTCATGGCCTCTACATCCGTGGGATCAAAGGTGAGCGCGGCATCGCCTACCACTTCGGGCACCGACGAGGTGTTGGAACAGGCCACCGGCACGCCGCAGGCCAGCGATTCCAGGGGCGGGATGCCAAAGCCTTCGTACATGGACGGAAAGACGAACAGGCAGGCCAGGTTGTAGACGGCCGGCAGGTCGGCGTCGTGGACAAAGCCGGGGAAATGCACGTGCTCGGCAATGCCCGAGGCCGCCAGGGCCTCGAAAATCTGGTCGGTGAGCCAGCCGTGCGCGCCGACGACGACCAGCCGGGGCGCAAAAGCCATGCGTTGACGCAAGAGCGCATAGGCCTGAAAGAGCCGGTGGAGGTTCTTGCGCGGCTCCAGGGTGCCCACGGTGAGGATGAACGGCGGCTCCAGGCCATAGCTGTCCATCACCACGCGCAGGTGCTCCTCGTCAAAGATGGGGCGAAAGCGCGGTTCGACCCCGGCATAGACCACGCGCACGCGCTCGGGTGCCACATCCAGCAACTCGGCCAGGTCGTGTTTGGTGCTTGCGGAATCGGCCAGCACCAGATCGGCCCGGGCGATGGACCGGGGCACCACCCGGTTCAGATAGCGGCGTAGTTCGGGCGTGGCACCTTCGGGGTAGCGCATGAACGAGAGGTCGTGGACAGTGAGGATGCGCGCGCCGCGACGCTGGGGCGGCAGCACAAAGTCCGGCGAGTGAAACACGTCCACCGGCCCGGTGAACGTCTCGATGGGCAGCGGGATGCGCAGCCGGTGCCAGATGATGGCCGTGGTTCGATGGCTGACCGGGATGGGGCGATAGCGGAAATTGGGCGGAAAGTGGGATCGGGGGATGTGATAGCTGGCCGGTTGGGGATTAAAGCCCGGGGTGGCGAACAGCGTGTATTCGTTGTCGTGGTCCAACTCGAAAAGGGCCTGCACGAGGCCCCGGGTATAGCGTCCGATACCGGCGCCCAGCGTGACACCGGGCGTATAGTCGATACCAATGCGCATGGTGTTGCTGATTCTCCCCTAACCTGGATAAACCAGACCCAGCCCGGTTGACGCTTGTGCAAGTTCTTGCTTTTTGTACAAGAATTCCACGGGTTAGGCCCTGTCCATTTCCAGCCGCGATGGCTGGCACCCGCATTGTATCATCTCCCGGCGCGCTGTCAACCCCCGGATGGGTCGTCCTACAAGATGCGGCCCTCCAGCGCCAGATAGCTGGTGAGAAGGGTCAGCATCAGGCATCCCAGGAGGGCGATCAGCATCGCCAGGCCCAGGCAGCCGGACAGGACACCGCTGGCACGGTCGGTCCGGCGCCGCCGGCGCGCGCTGGCGAGCGCTAATCCACCCACCAGCGCCAGTCCCAGCACGCCCAGCACGATCACAACGCCCAGATAGGGCACGGTCAGGTCGCGCGGTACTTCGGAGGTGGCGACGAGCGTGCGCATGTCACCGGCGGCCGGGTCGAGGGTCCAGGTGAGTGTATTCTCGGCTATGGTGTCGGCATTGTGCGCGCGGATACGGCCGGGCAGCGTCATGTGGTAGGTCAGCTTGAGGTCATTGGCGGGTACGCCTGGCATTCCCTGGGTCGCCGTGACCAGTTGCGCCGTGTCCACGGTGATCGTTATCGCATAGTGCGAGCCTAGTAGATCCGACTGACGGCTGGCGCGCACGTCGTCCAGGGGCGGCAGGGCCGGGATGTCGCCCAGGCGGTCAAAGGACTGGGTGAGGCGCAAGCCCCGGCGGGCATATTCGGCATAGGGTTCTACCGTCGCGCCGCGTTGGCCGGCCTCGGCGGCGATGAGGGCCAGAGGGTCGCCGCCAGTGGTCAGGGCCAGGTTGTATGCCGTCTCGTCTACCAGCACCAGCACGGTGCGGGTGCCGCTGCCATCCTCGTGCAACTCCAGGCTGGCGTCCAAGGAGGCGCAGGACGCTAGCGTGAGGGTCAGCAGCGAGAGCAGTAACAGATACTCGAACTTGCGCATGGTCAGATCCTCACATCTGGTGATGGGATCGGCACGCCGGCATTATACCACGTCTGGTTAAAAGCGGCAATGTCCTTTTGCCCGATCATGGCTGGGCGCGAACGCAGCCACGTGATTGACTGGTAAAGGACTGACGAGTGTGGGATGGGAGCAGGGGATGGGCGAGGGTGCGCGGTGGTTGACAAGCATTAAAAGTTATTGTAGAATACCCGCGCGCTGCCGAGGTAGCTCAGTTGGTAGAGCACGCGACTGAAAATTGCGGTGTCCCCAGTTCGATTCTGGGCCTCGGCACCACGAGTAGAAATGAGCGGAAGTGGCTCAGTGGTAGAGCATCTCCTTGCCAAGGAGAGGGTCGTGGGTTCGAATCCCATCTTCCGCTCCAGAACCAAAGTCGAGTCTGCGAGAGCGGGCTCGTTTTCTCTGAGGCGACGTAGCCAAGTGGTAAGGCAGGGGTCTGCAAAACCCTCATCACCGGTTCGATTCCGGTCGTCGCCTCCATTTTTGTGCCCCGGGCCGGGGTGGCGGAATAGGCAGACGCGAGGGACTTAAAATCCCTTGGACCTTTGGTCCGTGCGGGTTCGACCCCCGCCCTCGGCACCAGGCCCCCCTGATTACCCGCGGTTATACCATATGTAGTGGTTCCTCGCTGCCCTACTCCCTGACTGTCTTGCTATCACACCAGGATCGAGTATAATGGGGAATGACACCGTAACAGGAGGCGTGCCATGGATACGCGACTCCGTCATCGGCCCCGCCGGAGTTTCCCCGACGCCCAGCGGGTGATTGTGGACTGCGAACTGCATAGCTGTCCGCACTGCGGGCAACCCTTGGTCCCCAGCCAGACCTGGCATATGCGCAAGTACGTGCAGACCTTGACCGG
>JAHJIN010000061.1 GCA_018823415.1 Chloroflexota bacterium
CGTCGTACACGGCGGCCATGCGGCCATAGAATGAATCGGCCGGTACGGGATGGGGTCCCGCAGCGGCGTCAGTTGCATCGGGCTGGGGCTGGCGGCGTCCTAACATGGCACTCATCTCCTGAACTATTTTGCGGTCCAGGGCTATTATACCATCAGTGGTCCACAGAACGAAAGTCCCGGGACACTTTTTCAGCACTCTCCTAGGCAAACTGGTATTCGAACGGGAGTATACATCTTCATAAGTGCCAAAGCGGTGATCAAATTGCCAGAACATCTTGGCCTCATACAGAGGCAGGTAAACCTCGTCTCCAAACACAAAGCGGTTGCCTTGCAGCACGAATCCCTCTGCTACCAACGCCTCCCTGGTGCGGAAAAGATGGGAGTCATTGGTCATATGAAACATTGTGAAGAGTTGTACGTCCCATGGGTTATGCTTTGTCGCTTGGTTCATCAACACGGGAACGATATGATAAAACCTTCGAGTTAGCTCTGCATCATGGCGAGTGCGAAAGATTGGGCAGTTACGAGTATTGGGATTCAGGAGATCCAAATCTTCCTGGCTCAGGATGAAACGACGCTTGGAGTTGGCTAGATCATCAGTAGTGTGTAAGAAAAACGCGAAATCGGCTTCGGGAACACCGCCACCGGCTAGGGTAAGCAAGCTGAATTTATAGCTGCGATGTGTGCCGGGGAATAATCCCTCGCGGTTCTCGAAGTCGTAGAGACTTGTAAGCTGCCCCGTTGCTACCAAATCTGCAAAGAAGTCACGATATGGATAGTCCGTGGCAATGCCGGTGGGGATTATAATACCCGCACGTCCAGTGGAGGCAATGATCTGCCGGGCCAGGCCAGCAAAAACGGCATAGGTGTTTACGTCGCCCACGCCAGTCAGAGGGAAGCGCCCGGCGTTCCGCAAAAAGTTGCTCTCGCACTCGCTGGCGCGCAGGGCAGCGGCGTAGGCGGCGTGGAGGGCCGGGTTGGTCTGGGGCAACTTGTGGATGAGCTGGCGGCGATCGGCGGCGGTGCGAGCGTTGGCAATGGCGCGCGCCTGCGCGTCGTCCTTATCGGCAAAGAACTCTTTTTCCTGGAGCTTGATGCGTTCCCAGGGCGGGTTGCCCAGGATGACGTCAAAGCCGACCCTCACCCCCGGCCCCTCTCCCTGGGAGGGAGAGGGGGGAAACACGTCCGGGAACTCGAGGTGCCAGTGAAAGAAGCGGTAGTGGGCAGCCAGCGCCGCCACCTGCTCGCGGACGGCCGGGGGCAGCTCGTCGGCGCGCTGGAACTCGCGCTGGGTGGGGAACCAGCGGGTGCCTTTGGTCAGGGGCCAGAAGAAGGCGGCGGTCCACAGGTCAGCCCGAAATTTGCGCCGCTGGTAGTCGTCGGCGGCCACGTACTCGGCGTGGCGCTCGCGGGCCTGGGCCGGGGCGTCCTCTGCCAGGCGAGTGAGCTGGACCCAGCGGGTCAGGTCGCCCTGGGTCTCCAGGACAGCCATCACCTGCCAAAAGCTGCCCTGCACCACGCCGGCCTCCCACTCCTCGCGCTCCTGGCGGCTGCGCTGGCGGACGGCGTTGGCCGTGTTCCGATCGTCGCCAGTGACGGCCTGGAAGGCGTCGGTGGGAATGCCCTGGGCCAGCAGCGCCAGCGTGGTCCCGATGAGCGAGTTGCCCCATTTGATGTGGTGGTCCAGAAAGCTGAGGGGCCTGTCGGCCACGCTGGCATTGATCCACAGGCTCACCTTGCACAGCTCCACGGCCATGGGGTTCAGGTCCACGGCATAGATGCAGTGAGCCAGCACGTCGCGTTTGGCGGATTGGACGGCGTCCTGGGCCGGGTACTCGTCGCCGGTGCGGACGCGGGCCAGCTCGGCACCCAGGGCGTTGTTGGCCTTGACCACAAAGTGCCCGCTGCCGGCCGCCGGGTCGCAGACCTTGAGAGACAGGAGGGCCTGGGCGCCGGCTTCGCGCTGCTCGGCGGTGAGGCCGGTGTAATCCGTCAGCAGGCCGGCCGTCGCCTCGCCGATGGCGTCCTCGGCGATGACCGGCAGCCCGGCCGCGGCGAGGCGGTCCCGGGCTACCGGCAGGAGCGCGCTCTTACAGAGCTCGTTGACCAGCGACGGATGGGTGTAGTAAGAGCCGGAGGTCTTGCGCTCCGAGCCGCGCGGGTCGAGGAAAAAGGTGTTGGCCGGCACCTCGCGGCCATTGACGTCTTCCGGGGCCGTGGAGACGCGCGGGGTATAGTCCAGCAGGCTCTCGTAGACGGAGCCCAGTTCCTCCACGCCCAGGTCCGCGTAAGAGATGCGCTGCAGGACGCCCTCACGCTCCACCAGGGTGAGGTAGCGAATGGCGAGGAGGAGGTCGCTGTTGGGGACACCCCTCCCTATCCCTCTCCCCGAAGCGGGGGGAGGGGACCCGTCAAGCAGAGGGGTTTGGCCGTCGGCGAAGAGCATGCCGTCGTAACCATAGACGCCCAGCTCGGGCACGCCCTCGCGAACCATGCGGAAGGTGACCTGGAGGCCGTGCCACAGGTCCACATGGTCGTCGCGGCGGGGGATGTCGCCCTCGGCCCGGGTCCGCAGCCGGGCCATGCTGTACGTCTCGGCGTAGAGGGAATCGCGGCCGGGCATCATGCCGCGCTGCTCGGCAAAGAGCAGGAACAGGCAGCGATAGACCACGTGGAGGAGTTCGCGGAGGAACTGGCGACAGGCGGCATCGTCGGTCTGGAGCCGGGCGATGAGGGGGCCGGTGAGGAAGCCGTTGCCCAGGGTCTCGATGGCCTGACGGACCTGCTCGCGCAGGTCGGCACCCACCTGGATGCCGGCGGCCAGGCTGTCGCGGTAAAAGCGTTCCAGGGGCAGCTCCGGCTCGTCGCCGCCCAGGTCGTGGGGGAGGAAGCGACTGGCGTGGCACAGGCGATAGAGGGCGCGAAAGTCGCCGTAGGCCCGGGTCTCGAACACGCTCTCCAGGTCAAACTCGACGTAGCCCTTGGTAAAGGTGTGGTGATAGTCGCGCAGCAAGCGCAAGAGGACGCCGTTGGTGAGGACGGCCCAGCGGTCGGCCGGGCTGACGTTCAGAAAGGTCTGCACCTGGTCATGGGGGCTCTTGCCCTTGGGGCCGCGCACGGTGGACGAGCGGGCGTCCAGGTCTTGCGAGGGTGGGACGGTGTGCAGGACCGGGGCCGGGGCGCCCCAGGCGTCCGCGTCCCAGCCGCGATGGCTGAAGGAAAAGCGCAGCGACTCGTCCACCACGGTGTCGCCGCGCTGGTAGACCGGCGCAAAGTCAAGCAACTGGAAAAGAGACAGCAGCCAGCGGGACCGGAGCTGCCTCACGTCGTAGAGAGGCAGGTCGGCGCGGACGGCGTCCCACCGCTCCAGGAGCAGCTCCCAGGCGGTGGCGATGGTGCTTTCCAGGGCGGCCGGGCCGGCCGGGGCCGACTGGCCGGGCGACAGTCCAGCTCTGCTGGGGACGGCAAATGTTTCCGGCTCCATGCCTCGCTGGCGGAGAGTTAGCTCCCGCGCGTTCTCGATGAACGCCTGGCTGATGAGGCCGCCGGAGGTGTGGATATGGGTGGGTGTGGTCATTCCACTACTTTCCAAGTCTGCGACGGATCTCGGCCAAGTAATCGCTGAACTCGCTGGGGATGATGTCCGCCTGGGGCGTATCGGGCAGAATCGTGCTGAAGTGACGCTCCAACTCGTCAAACTCGATCAAACCCGCGTGCAGCAGGAACATCACGTCTTCCAGGTCGTCTTCAAACCCACGCGCGATCTTGCTCAACGAGATGCTGTACAGGTCAAAGATGTACACGTCCAGTTGGCCATAGCGCCCGACCAGCCGCCGTCGTTCGTGGGCTTGCGGTGGCAGCGGGACAAACTCGGCCAGAGGCACTGTCTCGACGTCGAGACGCATTTCGGCTGCCAACTCGGCGAGTACGGCCTCAAACTGCTCGGCCGACCCGGCATCCAACTCGAAGGTGTAATCGACGTCCAGTGTGGTACGGGGATTTCCGAGCAAGCAGAGAGCACAGCCTCCCAGCAGGTAAAAGTCGCCTGCGCCGGAGTAGCGTTCGCCCAGGCGCTGGAGAAAGTCTTGCAACCTGACCAGAGTTATCGGTTCCATTGGACCTCTCTTTCCCAGCGGCGTATCAGTTTGTGCGCCACCTGTTCGTATGTCCCGGCCCAGTTTACCGCCGTTTGCGTCTGCCGCCGCTGTTGGTGTCCCAGCAGGATCAACCTCTCACGCGGTGTCCCGCCGGCCGGCAAGCCCAGTTCCACCGAGAATAGGTCTGGCAACCATTGCCATTGCGTCGTCAGAAAAGGTCGCAGACGGGAAGCGTATTCCCGTTGCAGCAGCATAGCCGCCACGTAGAACCATTGCAGGCTCAAGCGCTCGTGGGGCTGCAGTTGCTCCAGGGCAGCCGGCACGGCAACCGCCAATTCTGGATGAGCAAGCAAGACGGCGATTATGGCAACACGAACACGGGCACAGGGCTGCTGTACCAGATCGGCCAGCAGGTTCTCCGGGGGGCGTACTTCATAGGCCTGGTAGAGTGTCTGGCGCGAAAGGTAGCGGATGCCCAGCAATCCTAGCTCCGCGACGAGTTTTTCTTCTTCTGTCAGTGCCTGGCGATCTGCGTGATTCATTGGCTTCCATGCCTTCTATCCAGCTTGGACGGCGTCCCGCCGCTCCAGAAGCAACTCCCAGGTGGTCGCGGTCATGCCCTCTCGCTCTGCTCTGCCTCGGAACGGGCGGCGTTCTTGATGGTCTCCCAGAGGGCGACGACTTTCGGCCCCAGCGCCCGGGCTTGGGCGTCCACGTGAGCGACGTCAAACGCCGCGCGCTGTTCTGGGTCCACTTCCAGATAATGATACACCAGCATCTCGTAGATGTCCGTCTCGTGCTTACGCGATCGGCCTTCGGCCCAGGCCAGCAGCTTGCCCACGACGACGTCCTCCGGGCGCGCGCACCAGATGGCAAAGGACTCCCGGCCTGGGATCTCGACCGTCTGCCGCACCCGGCGCTGGAATGCCTGGCGATAGGGTGAGGCCATCGTCAGGGGCACCAGGTCGGCCTTTTCTCCCCGGTCCGTGTCGATGATGTTGAACATGAGACCCATGCGAACCGAATCGCGCATCTGCACGGGATCGGCGTAATAACGAGGCAGCGGATACGCAGCGGCCAACGCCGTGATGTGCTCCTCGTCCAGGTCCACCACGATATCGATGTCATAGGTCACGCGCGTGATGCCGTACACGGTGGCGGCAAAGGCCCCGATGACCATGTAGGGCGCGTCGATGGCCTCCAGCGTGTGCAGGATGTCCAGAAACAGGCTAAGGTCTGGAGCGCGCTCGTTCGGCATGGGCCAATTCCTCCAATACCTTCAGGTTGATCTCGCGCGGCGACAGGTCGCGATAGCGTCGGCGCAACCGGCCACGATGCAGTCCTACGGCCAGCTCGCGGGCGTCCAACAGCCGACGAATGCGCTGGCCGGGTGTCAGTTGGCGCAGCATTCGCACCTGCTCTCGGTCTATCGGATCAAAGTGGTATGTCTCGTCCATGAAGGACTCCTCGATGGTTTCGATTCGTTGAAATCCATCATACCACATCAGAGAGCATCAGGGGAGGGCCGGATACAGTACTGTCACCGCCAGCAAATCGTGGCTGGTCGGGGTCAGGTCGGCGATGCCTTCCAGCCACGGGGGGATGCTGCCGGCGCCCTCGGCCATCCGCGGAGCGTGGCGCATGCGCTCTCGCTCGGTGCGCAACTCTGCCAGGCGCCGCCGGACGGTTTCTTCCAGGATGTCATCCAGGTCCGGCCGGGCCAGCAGGGCGGCCAGGGCCTCCTGCACGTGGGCTGCCGGCAACTGCTCCGGGGTAGGCGCGGCATGGACCAAAGCCTGCGCGTCGGCCCCGTATCGAATGGCGTCACCATAGACCGGCACCGCCACCGGCAGCAACTCTTCTACGAGGGAGACCGGCCGTGTGCCCACCACGGTGCGGGCCAGGACGTGAAGCACGGCCGTCACCTCATCCACAGCCGGCGTCACCTGGTACGCGGTGCGGCCGGCCTGGGCGTCCAGGAACGCCTGGCGCTTGACCTCTTCGACGAGACGGCGAACCAGGGGGTGCCCCAGGTCCAGGGCCACCAGGTCCGGGTCGTCCAGGGCCGCCTGCGGATCGAACGTAGCCCGCTCGATGACCTCGCCCACGGCGGCAGTCTGCAGATGGCGATCGGTGATGGCGATGCGCCACGCTACACGGCCGTCGGGGTTCTCCGTCACCGGGCAGTTGAACCGGCTCAACCCGCTAAAGACAAAGCGCTGGATCTCGGCCGGTGAGCCTACCGTGGCGGCGGTCTCGGCCAGGCGCTCCTCCACGGCCGGTAGGGTGATGTGCGTCTGCCCGTAAAAGCTCTCGCCGCGAATGCGCTCCAGTGTCTCCGGCGCAAAGGGGTCCTCGATAGGGTCCCCGTCGGACCCCGCGCCCTCGTCAAAGAACGACAACTGCCGAGGTCCCAGGCGGATGTCGTGGTCGCGGATCAGGCTCAAGATGTTGGTCTCGTCGCCAAAGTACGGTGGCGAGAAACCATAGTCGCGGCGGATCTGGAAAGCCTTTTCCACCAGTACCTTGAGGATGGTGGCGTCCAGGGTCTCGTCCAGGACCAAGGTGCGAACGTAGACCACCGGCTGCCGCTGACCAAAACGGTCCACCCGGCCGTTGCGCTGCTCCAGGCGGTTAGGGTTCCAGGGCAACTCGTAGTGGACCACCTGGGCGGCGGCGTGCTGGAGGTTGATGCCCTCGGAAATGGCGTCGGTAGCGAGGAGGATAGCGCGTCGGGCCCGCTCGAAGGCGCGGAAGGCCTCCCGGCGCTGCCGCTCGTTGAGCGCGCCGGTGATGGTCACCACCGCGACGTCGGCGTAGTATCCAGCGCTGCGGATCTGCTGCTCCAGGTACTCCAGGGTGTCCACGTAGCGGGTAAAGACGATGACCTTGGGGTAGACGCGCAGCCGGTCCGGCAGGACCACTTCCAGGAGCTTGGTCAGCTTGCTGTCCCGGCGGGGCGTGACGCGACTCGCCAGGGTCAGGACCTGGTCCAGTTCGTCCAGCTCGGCCTGGATGGCTTCTGGGGAGCCGTAGGGGATGCGCTCCACGCGGCGGCCGGCCTCCTCGTCAGTGAGCCGCTCGCCAGGGTCCTCGTCCAGGACGTTGGCCCGGGCCACGTCCAGGGGCACGCCGGTTTCGTCATCGTCGCTGGTCGCGCCGGCCAGCCGTCGCAGCAGGTTCTCGCGCCGGTTGCGCAGCGAGCGCCGCAGGGACTCCGGAGAGCTCAGGGCGCGCTTGTGGAGGTGCATCACCGTCCAGCCGGCCAGGGCCCGATGCTGGGCAGTGCCGGCCGCGGCGTTGGTCAGCACCCGCTCGCCGTAGGCCTCTACGGCCCGGATGGCGTCGATCTCGTAGGCGCTGGGAGCCACGATGACCTCTTGCTGGTCGCGCTCCGGGAACGGGCTCTTGGTGGGGTCGTCGGCGAACCAGGTCTCCACGTCCTCGCGGCGGCGCTGGCAGACGTGGCGCTGGGCTGTGGACCGGATGATGCGCGGCTGGTGCACCGGCCCTTCTACAGCGCCCACATCCAGCATCCGCAGCAGGCTGGCGAAGGAGTCGGTGTAGCCGTTGTGGGGTGTGGCCGTGAGGAGCAGCAGGTGCCGCACGCGGTCGGACGCCGCCAGGGCCTGGGCCAGCTCGTAGCGGTCCATGCGCACGCGTTGGTCTGGCCCGCTCTGGTGGGGCTTGGCCACCTGGTGCGCCTCGTCGACGACCACCACATCCCAGGCTTGCTCCAGGATCTGGTTTTTGATGGCCGGTTGCTTGGCATAGTCCACGGAAACAACCAGGGCGCGAAAGGTTTCCCAGGGGTTGGCCCCGGCCGGGAGTTGGCGCTCCATTTCGCGGCGGTGGCGGGCCGAGATGATGCGGGCCGGGATGTGGAAAAAATAGTCCAGGGCCTCGCGCCACTGCTCGCGCAGACTGGCCGGGCAGACCACCAGCAGACGGGTAGCCATCTGGCGGGCCATGAGTTCGGTGATGATGAGCCCGGCCTCGATGGTCTTGCCCAGGCCCACGTCATCAGCCAGGAGCATGCGCACGCGGGGTGTCTCCAGGGCCATGACCACAGGCACGAGCTGGTAGTCCTTGGGGATGACCCGGCTGCGTTGTAGGCTGACCAGGGGCGCGGAGCCGTGGATCAGGCTCAGGCGGTAGGCGCGGAGAAAAAGGTCCTGATCTTGAATGGTGCCCAGGTGAGCCGGGTTCGGGCCGGGCAGGTGGCCACGTTGGACATCTTCGAAGGGGAGGTAGAAGCGTTGCTGCTCTGGCTCCCCGGCGTCGATGGAGGTCGCCGTGAGGACAATATCCTCCTGGGCGTCCACGCGCCAGAGGCGAGCGCGGGCGGTGACAATGGTGCCGGGGTCGAAGGTGGGTTGGGGCACGATGGGTTATCCTCGCGTAAAGAAAGCCGCTCCCCGCGTCTGCCCGATCAAGGACTTGCGCCGGAAGCGGCCTTTGTGGTATACTAGCGCCAAGCCGGTCTTCCTGTCGCGATCAGGGAGATTTACTGGAGGCCACGCAAAGCGGGAAGGGGCAAGCTTCTCGTGGCCTCCTGGCCGTTAAATGCCAAATGTCACTGAGAATTATACCACGCCCTGCCCTGAAAGGCAATATGCTTGCAACGGGTTTTTCAGTTCAGGGTCCCAAGTTGTCCACTGGTCATGGCAAGTCTATAGCTTGCGGCGCGTCCAGCGTCATGTCGGCCTCACTCCTCCCCCAGCCCTACGCTCAGTCGCGCCCCCACCCGTTCTGCGAGCGCTGCCGCGATCCCAAGTCAGCCTATAATGGAACTTGAACTAAGCGCTTCGCGCTGGACATAGGCCCAGGTGGTCTCTCTGGCAGTCTTCCATTCTGGCTGGATCTCGGCTATACTTTCTGTATCGGATTATAGTGCACCATAAACCATACAGGAGGAATAGCTATGACCGCTTTACGACGCCGGATGATCGAGGACCTGCAACTGCGCGGCCTGGCCGAGAATACCCAAGTCGCCTATGTGCACGCTGTGCGCCGGTTGGCCGAGTATTACCACAAGTCGCCCGATCAGATCACCGAAGAAGAGCTGCGGCAGTACTTGCTGTACCTTA
>JAHJIN010000553.1 GCA_018823415.1 Chloroflexota bacterium
CCAACGGCACATGAGCAAGCTCAGGGCCAGATTGCCCATCCGCCGGGTCCGGGAGATAGCCCCTCCGGGCGACTCACGCGGGCGGTCCCACTGGCTCCGCTAGCTGCTGTTGCTCCAGTTGCCGTGTCAACTGCTGCAGTTGCTCTACCGCCGCTCCCAACTGCGGCCCCATCCGCGCCAGGTCGCGGACGGCCTGGACCGCCGCCGCCAGATTCTCTTGCTCGCGTTGCGCGATGGCCTGGCGGGTATTTTCCACCGTGCGACGCTGTTGTAACGCGGCCAACAGGTCGCTCCAGATCGGCTGCACGCGGTCCAGCAGCCGATTCAAGACCGCCAACGAGGTGTAGCTCAAGATGATGGTGCCTCGGCCAGGGACCCCCGCCAGAAGGCAATGATACTGATTGGGCGGGATCAGTACGCCAAACGAGTCCAGCGTCCAATCATTGCGGCGATACGTCTCCTGCCAAATGCCGGTTAGCTGCCAGACGTTGGCCTCGTCACATAGCCGGCGGGCAGCCTCGTCAGCCGGGGTATCGGCAAGGGGCCAGGTTTCCACCGGATCCACGCTCAGGTCCAGATCCATCGAGACGGCGTCGGCGCCAGCGTCCAGGCCCAGGCGGTGCAGTTGGTCGGTGCTGAGCAAGCATTCGACACGCACGGTTTGGTCTTGTGGGTCCTGCGGTCCTCGTCGGTTGATCGCGAGCCAGCACAGGTGATACCGGTCCGGTTTAGTCGTGGTCGCTGGCGCCAGGCTTGGTTTCGTGGTCATCGGTGCTCCTTTCTATTCTCGGTGCTATGTCCCGGGCTGGTCCTGGGTCTAGCTACGGCACTCAGTGGCCAACCAGCTTTATTTCAGCGGGCCGGATCGGTTTGCACGGCCAGGTACACGTCCTCCAACGCCGGCGGGCCGGCGCGCACCTCGACCTGCCCCCAGCCCCCACCCGCGGTCACCACCTGGGCCAGGACCTGGTCCACGGCGGCGGCGGGCACCGTCACTGCCCACCGCTGATGCCCACAGGGTCGGCATTCGCCCCACCCGGCCAGGAGTTGCTGGCCGTCGCTGCCCGGCGGGAACGTCCATTCCAGGCGCACCAGGTCGGATGTGAGCCGTCCCGGGCGCTCGATGGTGTATAGCCGACCCGCGCGCATCACGCCCACCCGGTCGGCCAGCCGCTCGGCCTCGTTCAGATCGTGCGTGACCAGGATGATGGTCGTGTCCGGCCCCCGACAGCGCAGTAGCCAGTCCCACACCTGGCGCTGATGCACCGGGTCCAGCCCGGCCGTGGGTTCGTCGAGGATGAGTACCGGCCGCGGCCCGGCCAGCGTGGCCGCCAGGCCCACCAAGCGGCGCTGGCCACCGGAGATCTGGCGCACGACGCGGTCGCGCAGCGGCTGCAGATCCCAGGCGACCAGCAGTTCATCGCGGGTGGCCCGGGCTGCGGCCCGGCTCAGCCCGCGCAGGTGACCGGCAAAATAAACGGCCTGGGCCACCGTCAAATCGTACAGCGCATATGGCGCCTGGGGCAGATAGGCTATCGTGCGCGCCACCAGGCCGGGGGCACGAGCAATATCCTGGCCTAGCAGCAACACGCGGCCGCTGTCGGGAGCCAGCAAACCAACCATCTGCCGAATCAACGTGGTCTTGCCGGCGCCGTTGGGCCCGAGCAGGCCGAATATTTCGCCCTCCGGGATCTGCAGCGAGACGTCGTCGTTGGCTGGGTGGGCCTGGCCCGGGTAGCGTTTGGTCAGGTGCGCGATGTCGAATACTGGGCTCACCGGGCCCACTCCAGTTTCCGGTCAGCTACGACCAACGCGGCCCCGGCCAGGCCCAGCAGGACCGCCAGGTCCAGCACCAGCGGCCAGCCCCACTCGCCGCGTAGCGTGAGGCGGAGCGCCTCGACGGCGTAGGTGGAGGGCAGCCAGCGGCTCACCAGCTGCCACAGCTCAGGCATGTTCTCGGTCGCGTACAGCAGCGGCGAACCGAGGATGAGCGCGATGGTCGTCAATTCGGCTATGGTTGTGGCCTCCTCGGTATTGCGGGACCAGAGGCCGATCAGGGCCGCGGGCGCCACCAAGGACCAGATGATCAGGCCCGCGACCGGGATCGCCAGTAGCGTGGCTGGCGTCACGGTCACACCGCCCAGGGCGATGCCCAGGACCAGGGTCACCACCAGGCCGGGCACCGACAGGCATGTAAACGCAAGGATTGTAGCGAGGATAAGCGTCGACCGGCCAATCGGCAGCACGGCCAGATAATCGAGGGCCCCTTCGCGCAGCCAGGCGAATCTGCGGGCCACCCGCTCACTCCCGGCGTACAGGATCGAGAGAATCGCGTTGCCCGTAGCGAGGACAAAGATGCGTTCCTGATCCAATTGTCCCCCGCTGCCGGCCCAAAACAGCCAGAATACCAGCAGCGGTACCACGATGCCCCCGACCAGCATCGCGCGCCAGGTCCAGCGCCAACTCGCCAGCTGGATCAGCAATACATCCCAGAAGACGCCACCGCGCTGGATCATGGCCCCGCCTCGGCCTGCCGGGCAAACCAGACATCGCCGGGTCCCAGCTGCCCCACGCCCAGCGTCTGCCCCTGGTTGGCGTCGTAGAAGCGCCGCAGCCAGGCCACGGTGGCCGGCTCCAGGTCATTCCACTGGTGCGTCTTTTTGGGTCGGCGCCAGAGGTGGTCATACAGGATCTCCCGCCACTGCGCCTCGGTCAGATCCAGACTCAGGCCGACG
>JAHJIN010000554.1 GCA_018823415.1 Chloroflexota bacterium
CGTACCCGAGTTACCTGGCTGAGGCGGTGGACAGTGCCGCTCTGGGGACGGCTGGCGCCCGCCCCCAGAGCTTGGATCATGACCCACACTGCCCACCGCCCGACGACGGCGAGTGGTCCGAGCTGCGCTGGTTAGTGTGCGCGTGGCTCTGTTTTCGACTAGCAAGTGGTCCTGTTTTCGACCAGCAGCTTTTTCACCCCAAGACCCCAGTGGTCCTCTTTTCGATTAGCAAGTGGCTCTGTTTTCGATTGACAAAAACACACGCGGCGGCGCACGCCTCGTCGGTGCACGCACACCCTTCCTGGCCGGCCTCCTGTGCGGGGCATGGCCGGGGGTGGTCAGGGCTGGTGCGCTCGTAGCAGCGGGCGGTGACCTGGCTGCAACGCATGGTGGAGTGGGCCTCATGTAACATGCCATCCACGGCCAGCGGCAACCCTTGCTCCGGCGGTGTGGCCGCGTGGGTGCTATGCTGGGGCAGCAGTCCCGCGCTACCCAGCAACAGGATGAAGCGCGGGCACAGGTCGGTGGCAAAGGCCTCACCCAGAGCATGGTAGAAGTGGCGCATAGTGGCGGCGGCTGGGGTGCCACCCTCCTGAAACCCAAATTGGCGACGCCAGCAGTCACCTTCGGGGCCGGCCAGGAGTTGGGCCAGGGCTTTCCAGCCCAGGCCCTTCTCCCAACGTAGTAAGCAGCACAAGAAGAGCGAGACCGGGTCGAACAGGGTTTCACCCGGGGCATTGAGGTGGATGCCGGTCAAAGCCACCAGTTCCACCCGCAGGGGGGCGAAGTCGACAAGCTGGAGGGCCACGTAGAAGGGACTCAGTACCGCCAGGTACTGCGGGGCGGCCAGGGCCGCCCCGCCAGGATAGGTGTACCAACTGCGCGCCCGGAAGGGGTGGGCTTCAGGGGTCGGGTCCGCGGTGGGGAAGCGCAGTGGTAACCGGTCCTGCAGCGCGACCAGCGAAAAGGTAGCGCGAAACCGGGACACTTGTTCCCGTAACTGCCGTGCGGTGTGCTCTTGCTGCTCTTGCTGCTCTACAATGGCTCGTTCTTCGGCGGTCAGGTTACGGCGCAGGGTCATCGGCGAGACCTCCTGGGCCGCAGGGCCAGGAGGTAGTCGGAGCGCCGATTACGGCCCAGCAGGGCGCGCAAAGTGGCACTGGGGGCCGGGTGCCGCAGGTGGTGCAAGGCTCGCTGGAGTTGCTGGTGGATGGCTTGGCGGCTACAGCCCCGTTGCTGCCCCACCTGGGCCAGGGTGTGAGATTCCTGACCGGCCAGACCATAGTAGGCCTGCACGACCCCACGCTGGTGCGGGGGTAATTGGGCAACCAATTCTTGCAGCGCGGCCTACGCCTCCTGGGTCAGCAGATACAGCAAGGGCTCAGGCGGCGGGGGCACGGCACAGTCCAGCAGCACTGGCGTGGCTGGCCCACATTCGGCCTGCGCCACGGCCCGCCAGACCTGGCGGGCAATGGCCACGCTGGCGTAGGTGGAAAAAGCCGTGCCCCGCGTGGGGTCAAAGCCCCGGATCGCCCGCCATAGACCAATGCGGCCCTCTTGCAACACTTCGACGTAGGTCAAGGTCCCACGCCACTGCTGGCGGATGATGTAGTGTACCAGACCGTCATGCTGCTGCATGAGTTGGTCCAGACTGACCGCATCACCCGCCTGTACTTGACGAAACAGAGTAGCCTCGGACGGCTCAGTTGTGGTACAATAGAACATGGCGTTTCTCCTTTCTGTGGTTGAAGTATGGAAGCCCGCCTGACTTCCAGCCACATGATAAGGAGAAACGCCACCCCTTGGCAAGTGAAAGCGGCCAGCCTGGTCAGGCTGACCGCCACAAGAACCAAAACGGAAGTGTATTATCCCACCTTTCGTGGGTTGATTTAAACCCCTCAGAATCGTTGCGCTATCCCATGATTCTGATCAACGTAAACTATACGTATCGGCCAGCCGCTGGCTAAGGAGGACATCTGCATAAATTGCACCGGTTGCAGAGCTATCAGCTTGCTGAATCAGCAACGTCGTCGCGGCCTCGTACACCGGCGGCAAGTTGAAGCTCACGATCCAGGCGGTGCCCCCGGCCAGGGCCGTTCCCAGAACGATCAGCCAGAGCCATTTCCAGGCAATGGCTGCGTACTGTCTCAGTTCCATGTTCTCCCCCCTCGAACACACATGTCCCTTATTATAACGCACCACGGTCGAATTGGACGTGAAGAAAAGGTAAAGACTTTTCGAATCATACCTGGCAAGTCTATAACATCAAGGACAGCCGGGGGTCAATCGTTTCGTTCACCGTAGCCCATTCTCCCACACAGTCGTGATGAGATAGGGCAAATGGGCCACAACCCGGCCCCGGCGGCAAAATGGCAGGAAAATCGAGCGGGCTACGCCGTAATGTGGTATGCGCCTGGGCTTGACAAATGAATGGACATTCAGTATAATAAGAACATCATAGTTCAAGTAAGGAATCCCCTGTTCATTCAGTAAGAAGGAGGATGCCCATGAGCCTAGCGCCACAAGAATCCGGCTCGGGTCCCGGGGTCTATCTGCTCAAGGACCGCAGCGGCAAGGTCTTGTACGTGGGTCACGCGCATCAACTGCGTGAAGCCGTGAGCGACATCAACACCCCGGACCAACGCCGGCCCACCGAACTGGTTCCACTGCTCTCGCGCGTGGATGAAGTGGAAACGCTCCCCATGCCCTCGGTAGTCGAGGCGCAAAAGTTGGCCCAGGTGCTCATCGAGCAACTGGCGCCCGAGGGCAATGACCCGGACAAGCGCCAACGCCTGATGGAGCGCCGCGAGCAGATCCTGGCCGCCGCCACCGAGGTCTTTGTGCGCAAGGGCATTCACGACGCCTCC
>JAHJIN010000555.1 GCA_018823415.1 Chloroflexota bacterium
CAGCAATTCCTTGTCCGTCACGCAGCGCACCTGCCGCTCGATCTTGGAAATCCCAAACCGGTCAATATCCCACCCGGCTAGCTGCAGCTCGCTGGCCAGCTTGTCCTGCGTCCAGGGAGGCTTTTTGGCCTGGCGGGCACGTTTGATCAGAGGGCCGACAACATTGGCTGACGGCATGGGTGAGGGTCCTTTGCAGTGGCAAGATGGGGATATTATAGGAGCAAAGGACGGGGATTTTGTGACTGTTCACGGTCACAATAGGGGATGTCGATGCGCGGAGCATGTGTTTCGAGTGGGCAGCGGGGGCGATGGACCTACTGCTATACATCGGCCATCTGATCGACCAGTCAATGTGTATTGACTTCTGGGCCACGTCGGGCTATACTGAACTAGCCGCTAATAGCCATCCAAGGCCAAGTTAGCGTGGTCTGGCCCTTTGTGGGCAGGTTTTGCAGGCGAGAAACGGGCAGGCGTGGCCCCCAACCGTGGCCAATTCAAGAAACCCGTTTTCTGGCAGCCGCCCCGGAGAGCTGGCTGGGGAAAACGGGTTTCTGGAGAGACGATACGAACTCGTAGCCTAGCTCTTCGTGGGCGACTTGCGGGCGACGGGCTTGGGTCCGGTGATACATCAAGCAGGAGAACAACCATGCGCAAGATGCTCATATTGGGCGCGCTGCTGGGCGCGGCGCTGATCCTGTTCCAGGGCACGGCCGGGGCGCAGACGCCGGTGCCGGCCGCCACGCCCACCCCCCAGGTCATCGTGGTGACGGCCACGCCCAGCGCGCCGCCATCCGCTTGGGACTCGTTCCTGGGTGAGCATGGCAAGACCATCATTGGCGCCCTCATCGGGCTCATCTTTGGCGGTATCCTGGTCTGGGTGCTCAAGCCGGCCTTTGAACGCCTGGGCAACGCTCTGGCCGTCTGGCTGAGCCAGCGCAGCGCCGGCTGGGGCTTTCGGCGGCGCTACCTGACGCACCTCATCGAGGAATATCGGGCGCTCAACATCCGCGGCCTCAAGACCCGCGCCCCGGTCACCGTGGAGCTGGAACAGGTCTATGTCTCGCTTCACGCCCAGGTGCCCGACCAGGCCCTGGGCCGCCCGGACCCGCCGGCGCTGGACGTGAGGACTGCCCTGGCGCAGTATCCCCGGCTCGCCATCCTGGGTGGGCCGGGCGCCGGCAAGACCACCCTGCTGGCCTACCTCACCCTCACCTACGCCCGCGGTCAGGTTCGGGACCGGCTGGGCCTGAAAGAACAGCGCCTCCCCATCCTGGTCCCCCTGCGCCGGCTCAAAGAGGTCCTGGCCGGCGGCGACAAGGGCACCCTGCCGGCCTACCTGACGACCTGGTACACCGAGCTCGGACTGCGCCCTCGGCCAGACTTTTTCCAGCAGAAACTGGAGGCTGGGCATTGCCTGGTGCTGCTGGACGGCCTGGACGAGGTGGCCGACGAGGCCGAGCGCGTGAACATGGCCAGGTGGGTCGATACCCTGGTCACGGTCTATCCCCGCAACCGCTACATCGTCACCTCCCGGCCGCCGGGCTACGAGAGCGCACCGCTGGAGAACGGCTTTACCGTGCTGCACGTCCGCGATTTCACCGCCGACGAGATCCGCCAGTTCGCCGAACACTGGTGCCTGGCCGTAGAGCTGGCCGCCCAGGGCGAAGACAATGCCACGGCCCGGCGCCGCGCGACGGACGCCGCCCGCGACCTGGTGGCCGCCATCGAGGCCAATCCCGCCATCCGCAAGCTGGCCGTGAACCCCCTGCTCTTGTCCATCATCGCCCTGGTGCATCGTTACCGGGCCACGCTGCCCAAGCGGCGGGTAGACCTCTATGCCGAGTGCGTGGACGTGCTCCTGGGCCACTGGGACGAGGCCAAGGGCCTGGCTGGGCGCCTGTCGCCGGGCCAAAAGCGGGCCGTGCTCCAGCCCCTGGCCCTGGCCATGCACCGGGCCGAGCGGCGCGACATCTCGCGCGCCGACCTGGTCAAGTACGTCGCCAGGCTGCTGCCTGCGGTGGGCGGCCAGGACAGCGACGCGCCGGGCTTCCTGGACGAGGTGCGCGAGCGCAGCGGGCTGCTCGTCGAGGCCGGGCTGGACCTCTATGCCTTTACCCACCTGACCTACCAGGAATATCTGTGCGCCCGCGAGCTGGTGGACCAGGAAGCGCAGCGCGAGCTATTGCTGGAGCACGTAGGCGACGAATGGTGGCAGGAGGTGACGCTGCTCTATGCCGGGATGACCGACGCCACGGCCATTGTGCAGGCCCTGTTGGCCGGCCAGGACGACGCCGATTGCGCCCGGCTGCTGCTGGCCGGGCGCTGCGTGGCCGAGGCAGTGCGCATTGACGAGCCGGTGCGGGCCGAGGTGACGCGCCGGCTGGAGGCGACCTTTGCCACGTGCACCGGCGATGCGTTCCTGCGCACCGGTGAGGTGCTGGCCGAGCTGGCCGGCGAGGACGGCGTGGACTTTTTCCTGTGGCTGGCCCATGACGACGCGGCGCGGCGGGCGACGGCGCTGTGGGCGGTAGGGCAGATGGGCCGCCAGCCCCACGAGGCCCTGCGCGAGCGCGTGCTGGACCGGCTGCTGGCGCATTTTCGGACGGAGGCGTTGTGGGGAGAGGCCGGCGCGGCGCTGGTGGCGGTGTGGGGCGCCCAGACGCTGGCCGAATTGAGCCAGCGAGAGTTCTCTGCCTTCATGCTGCAACGAGGCGCCGAAGTGATGGCGGTGGTGGACGGCCGGCTGTTGCTGGAGGCGCTACCAGACGCCGATAAGGTGGCGTGGGACATCTTGACAGAGGCACTGATGGTCGAGGTGCCAGCCGGCGAGTTCCTGATGGGCGACGAAAAGCGCAAGGTTCACGTGGATGCTTTTCGTATCGATAAGTACCCGGTCGCTAACCTGCAGTACAAGCGCTTTGTGGACACCACCGGCCGCCAGCCGCCCCGCCATTGGCGGGATGGCGCCTATCCGGCAGACCAGGCCCTCCACCCAGTGGTCTATGTGACCTGGCACGACGCCGTGGCCTATGCCCAGTGGGCCGGCAAGCGCCTGCCTACCGAAGAAGAATGGGAAAGGGCTGCGCGAGGCGCCGATGGCCGCGTGTATCCCTGGGGCGACGAGTTCGATAAGACCAGATGCAACACCAGCGAGTCCAGCATCCGGGGCACCACCTCGGTGGGCCAGTACTCGCCGGCTGGCGACAGCCCCTACGGCTGCGCGGATATGGCCGGCAACGTCTGGGAGTGGACGGCCACGGAGGAAGAGAATAGATGGGTGTTGCGAGGAGGACCGTGGGGCCTCGATCACGACTTCGCGCGATGCACCGCTCGCCACAAGGACCTCCCGAACCTCTCTGTCAACTACGTCGGGTTTCGGTGCGTGGGTGCGACACATTCGCTCGAAACCGCGCCGTAAGGTGCGGGGGATGAGCGGGACAGGCTACAATAGCCGGTCTAGTTGTGTATCAAGCAATATCTACTCCCGGGAATCCTTCTCGCTCAGCAGAATCTCCAACAACTGCATGGCCCGATCCACCTCACCCTGGGCGTGCTGCAACAGTGTGATCCGTTCATTGGCTTTGATCGGCACTGTCAGCAGTATATCCAGCACGTGATTGATGTTGGTCAGGCGCGCTCGCAGATCGTGTTCGATCTGGGCCACATCGGGATTCATCGACCGCCTCCACTACCCAGAATCTTGGCCCCGCGCCGGGCCGTTTCGATAGCCTCAAACAAGACTGGAGACCCGGCGCGTAGCGGTTTGCGCAGCGCCCCGGCGATAGGATAGCCAGTCAGCCAGGTGGCGACGGCCGCCGGGTGAAAGCCCGACAGAACGATGATGTGCGGCAAGATGCCCGGCCGGCGAGCCGCGAGGGCCTGGATAACGTCCAGGCCTCCCACGGGGGCCATGTGCAGGTCCAGGAGTACCACGTCGGGATTGGGGAACTGCATCCGCACCTGCTCTCCCTGCAGGAACTCGAGCGCCGTCCCGCCGTCCGCAAACGGCAGAACCTCGTAGCCCGCCGCCCGTAACATGATCGGCAGAGCCTGGCGCACCAAGGGTTCATCATCCACCAGTATGATCCGGGTCATGCTGATGTTACTGCAATCAGCAGTTCACCGTCGATCAACGACTGTTCATCAGGCCGTTGTTCCTCCTCTGACCATTTGCTCAATGGCCCACGCCTAAAACACTCACCGGTGCCCGCCGGGCTAGGCACTGGCAGCGGCAACACGACGTGGAACGTGCTGCCGCTGCCAGTGCTTTCAGCCCAGATACGACCCCCATGCAGCTCGACGATCTGCCGGGAGATGAGCAATCCCAAGCCCACGCCCGGGATGGCCCGCGACCGCGACGAGCGTTTCAGAGGCTCAAAGATGGATTCCAGCTCCCCGGCGGGAATCCCGATGCCCGTATCCGTCACCCGCAGGTGAAACTGGTCATCGTCCACACTGGCAACGCAGGCCACCGGACCACCCGGTCGGGAATACTTGACCGCGTTGCTCAGCAAGTTGAGCAAGACCCGGACCAACTGATCGGGATCGCCACGCAGACGACAGGCCGGGACGGTTACCTGCACGACCAGGCCGGCCTCGTCTATTTGCGGCTGCAAGATCCGCAAGGCATCGCGCACCAGCGCCCCCAGGTCCGAGATGTCCTGCACGTCTGGCACAATCACGCCGTGGCCCAACCAGGCCGTATCCAGGATGTCAGAGAGCAAGCGCTGCAACCGCTCCAACGCGAAATCGATCTGCTCGACCTGGCTCTGCTGCTCGGCTGGTAGATCGGGCGACCTCTGCAGGATCTCGCAACAGAGCATCGCGCCCTGGAGCGGGGAATGCATCTCGTGCGAGACCGCGTGCAGGAACTCGATCTGCTGCCGGTTCGACGCAGCCAGAGCTTCAGTCTGCTCTTGCACGTGTTGCTCCAGCACGATCACTTGCTGCGCCAGCGCGTCAGCGCGTGCCCGTTCGGCCGCCAGGCGCAGGGCCTCCTGGCGCCGTATGTCGGCCAGGGCGTCCTCCAGCCCCCGGGCGGCCAGCCAGGCCACCAGGGCAATGGCGAAAACGACCAGCAGTCCAAATAGATTAGGCACGATCGGAATCTGCTTACTATAGGCCACGGCGAGGGTCACCGCGCAACTGACCGCGAACAGCACAAAGCTGGCCCCGGGCCGCTGCAGGAACGGGGCCGCCAGGATGGGCAGGACGAACCAGAACAGGGAGCGCCCGGCCACCACCTGGGCCGGGCTGTCGGTAGCCGGCGCCAGCATGAGTAGCCAGAGTAGATACAATACGCTGGCCAGATGGCCGGCCCCCGGTAGTTTGACGTGGGCCAGGCCCATGATGCCCACGCAGACGATTAACGTGGCCATGATCGCGGCGTACATGGCGCCCCAGCCATCGGCGTCGCCGGGTTCAGCCCACTGTGCCGCGATCGTCACGAACAGCCCGACCAGCGTGCAGCAGAGCGTCGCTATCAGTAGCACGTTCAACAAGCGCCGCCGGCGGGCGTCGTCCGGATCAGCGACGGCCGCAGTAATCAGGCGGGTGATACCAGGTCTCATGAACACCTCAACAACGTCAGGCCCTAACTTGGCTCTCGCAGCCATGGCGGGACGTGCTCCCGCTCGGTGGGGCCAGTATTGGCGCAGCTCAGGTCCACGTCGGCCAGGGTCTCCGGGCACCAGAACGCCCCACGCAGCACGATAGCAGCCGGGCGTAGACCACGCAGGTCGGTTCCCGCCAGGCCCGCATTCTCCAGGATGACGCCCTGCCAATCGCAGCCTCGCCGATCACACCCGACCAACGGAACCAGCGTGAGATCTAGGCCGTTCAAACCTCACCCCACCACCTGCGCCGGCGCTGCGCCAACTGCTCGAGTCCCCCGGGCCGGGGCATGTCACCCCCCAGGCCAGTCATGATCCGGCGAGCGGGCATACCCGGGCGCCGACACAGTTCCGCGACCGTCATCTCTCGTCGGGTCAACCTACCTCCAGCCAGGTTGCCATTCGCCGGGTGGCAACCTGGTCCGGCTCCTCTCCTGGGCCGCCGCGCCAGTCGATATCGGCCCGGCCGGGCACCCCCAACCAGTCGGCCCAGAGGCACCGTGCGCCAAAAAACGCTCCGATCAGCCGGGTTTGCCACCCCGGCCCGGCAAATCCGGCCCAGATTGGGCCACGAGGGGCCGGGTAAGGGACACCGAAGTCAGATCCCGGACGCCGCGCCAGTCGGCGTAGGTCCGCAAGACCCTGGTGATCCAGCTTGATGGCAGGATGACTGGTCCCTCGGGCCGCCTGTTCGCTGAGAAATCGGCCGATCGGCGTCATGTGTGCCTGGTTCACCCTGGCCGGGTACCGTTGATCTTTTATTAGTGACTCGTGTTTTTGTGGTGGCAACGTGGCAACTGTGGCAACTGTGGCAACCTGGTGGCAACCTCGTGGCAACCTTTCCAAACGATGGCCCTTGTACATATATAAATGTGTATCTAAAAATAGCAAATATTGCGATTATAATGCCAATCATTGACCATCCTCAGCTAATAACTGACCATAATTCGCCAAGTTTTTCCGGGCCTCGATCTCGCACCGAGAGGTTGCCACTGTTGCCACGTTGCCACCACAGAATTCCGCTTTACTAATTAATCCTCTCCGTGACCACGAGAGGCAAGCCCATCTCGTGGGTCGTGCAGCGACCAGTTTTACCGGAGGCGACCGAAGATCAGCCGTGGACCGGTGTGACGGCTAGGCCTCGTCGTCTGCTTCCGGCCAGAGGACGAAGCCCACCCGATCCCGCAGCACCCGGGGATCGAGGATCAAGACCCGCAGGCGACCGACGTCGCGATTGATGTACGCATACTTTTCAAAGTGTTTGCCATCCCCCGATCGCTCGGCGATAAACCCATACTGCCACAGTTCGCGCCGCAGGGCATCGCCCAGGGTGTCAAAACGCTCGTCCAGCGTCCGCCAGTACTCCTTCACCTGGAGCAGGGCCGCATTGGTCAGCAGGTACACTCGCGGTGTAGCGCCGGGGGATCGGGCATCGTACCAGCCCACCAATTCCGCGCCCAGCGGCGGGACAAAGGTATCGTTCTGGCGTGGGGCAAAATAGACCTTGCGCTGGGCCAACAAGTCGCTCAAGGCCTGGAAGAATTTGACCACCGGCGATTGTTCCTCCACGCGCCCGCTCTGCGCGCGCAGCAGGTCGACCAGGGCCAACCGCCATACTTCCAGGATGACCTCGACGTCGCTGCTCGTCTGCCCACCCTGCTCTACGGCGTACTCCAATACCAGGCGCAGGGTGGTCGTCAGCAGGGCGTAATAGTCCGTGAGCCGGCTTTGCCCGGTCGGGAAAAGCCCGCGGGCTGACCGGCTGGCGACCTCCACCGTCCGGGGCAATTCCTTGGCCAGGCGATCCCAGTGTCGCGCCAGCCAGACGACGTAGCCCGCCATCGCCTGGGCGTACAGACCAGACGTGGCCTGCTGCTGGGCCACGTCCAGGGGTGTTTCGCCAGTCGTGTCGGGCTGGATGACCTGACCATTCTCTACCGGCACGTAGATCATCCGGCCGACGATGCTCTGCCCGACCAGGGGGTTCTCGGCCGTGGCGATGACCAGGCCCCGGGGTGGGCGCTGCTGCCGTTCCGACAGGTCGGCATTGGCCCGGCCGCGGGCGGAGCGGTTGCCGACCGAGCGTACCACATAGTGGGCCTTGCGGGCCATGGCCCGGGCCTCGGCCGCCCCGGCGTGGGCCGGCGCGTAATCGTCGATGACGATGGGTGCATCCTTGATGGCAAACATGGCCCCTTCCAGGTCCGTGGTGGTGGATGTCCAGTCCTTCGGCGCCCGATATTCATGGCCGTGGACAAAGGTCGACCCAAAGTGGGCCAGGGCCAGGTGGGCCAGGGTAGATTTGCCGCTCTGGGTCACGCCATAGACCCACAGCACGGCGTTGAGCGTCACCAGGGGGGCCAGGGGCGCGGCGTACATCGCGGCCCAGAGGGGCAGGGTCACGCTGTACGGGGCCAGGTCCAGAAACCCGAGGCTGGCCGCGATGGCCGGCTGCAGATCGGCCGGCGGGGCCGGCAGGGCATAACGCCCCAGGTTATTGGACCCCAGATCCACCCGCACGGTGGGATCCAGCCCATCGACCCCCAACCCCCCGGCGGTGGTCAGGAAACGGCGCTGGCCCTCGACCTGGGCCCAGCCGGTAAAGACCCGGACCCGCTCGCGCTGCAATTCATCCCGCGAGATCTCCTGGATGGCGCGCCGCAGCAGGTATGTTTGGCCGGGGGGAATATAGATGATGGGCCGGGCGCCCCAATGCCGGGCGACCCAGCGCAGGGCATCAAACTCCTCGGACTTGACCTCGATGGGTTCCAGGGTCTCTCCCGAATCCAGGGCCCCGGACATGGTGTAGAGCACGGCTGGCGCATTGAGGCCGTCGTCCTGGATCAATTCGTGGGTGATCTGCGCCGCAAAGTTACACAGGGGTTCGTCATAGTGGACCAACCGGCCGTCCTCGATGCTGAACCCCGCCCCGTCGCTGGATTGACTGTGCCGGGCCAGCAACCGGCGAAAGTCGGAGCGGGTGCTCAGGCGCTGGCGGTCGCAGATCTCGCGCAGGTAGCGCCCCCGGGTGCCCGGCGGCAGGCCGGCCACCAACTGGGCCAGGTGCTCCAGGTGATCTTCCAGCTCGTAGGCCGGGGCCGTGCTGGCGGCGGTGATGGCGACCTCGATCCAGGGCCGGGCTGCGGTCATCAACGTCGCCAGGTTCTCGGCCGTGCCCCCGGCCTGCAGCCAGGCATTCAGGTCCTTGTGGGGCAGCCCCGCCAGGATCATGGTCAATGGCCCCAGGATGTCGGCTATGGCGCCGACCTTGTCGGCGGCGTCGCTGTCCAGGCCCAGGTAGATGGCCTGGTGCTCCTGCAGGGCCGAGTAATCCACCTCGCGCAGGCTACTGCCG
>JAHJIN010000062.1 GCA_018823415.1 Chloroflexota bacterium
CGTAATCAAAGCGACGATTGCAGCACTAAAGTAAGCGACTGTTGACTCGCATAGCACGGTCAATCGCGAGTCAAACCAAGACTGCTGTGCGAGTTCGTGCTTCAGGGCTCGCACAGCAGTTCTCCAAGTGCAATAGAGGAGTTCTGTGAACGTCATCAATACCTGGATACCTTTTATCTCTTGTATCATCAGTTTTATCTTTGCCATTTTTGTATTCAAGCGCTACCTGACGCGCAAAGGCGCCCACCTGCTGTTGTGGGGCATCGGCCTGGTGTTCTATGGCATCGGGGGCTTTTGCGAAGCCTATTACGGAGCCTTGGGCTGGAATCCGGTGATCTTTCGCCTGTGGTACCTGTGCGGGGCCATCTTGACTGCCGCCTGGCTGGGCCAGGGTACAGTCTATTTGCTGGCCCGGCGCAAGTGGGCGCACGGGCTGATGGTGCTTCTGGTCCTGGGCTCGCTGTATGGCCTGATCCAGGTCTTGAGCGCCGAGCTTGACCCGGCCCTGATGCTCAGCGGTGAGTTGAGCGGCCAGGCCATCGTCACGCCCGGCGTGCGAACCCTGACGCCCATTTTCAACATATACGGCACGGCCACGCTGGTGGGCGGCGCGGCCTGGTCGGCCTGGATTTTCTGGCGCAAACGGGTCCTGCTGCACCGGACCATCGGCAACGTGCTCATCGCCGTTGGCGCCCTCGCCCCCGCTTTGGGCGGCACGTTCAGTCGCCTGGGGCTACCCGGCGCGCTGTATCTGGCCGAGTTGCTGGGCGCGGTGCTCATGTTCGTGGGCTTTATCCGCGCTACCACACCCATGCGGGCCACGCAGCCGAATACGGTGGTCCCGGCCGCAAGCACGAACAAGTAAGGGGGTAAAATAGTGAACTGCTGGGAATACATGCAGTGTGGCCGAGAGCCGGGTGGCTGCAAGGTGGCCGAGTTGGGTGCCTGCCCGGCTGCCACGGAAGAAAGGTTCGATGGGGTCAACCGGGGCCAGAACGCTGGCCGGTTCTGCTGGGTGGTAGCCGGCACGCTGTGCAAGGGTGAGGTCCAGGGCACCTTTGCCAAAAAGTTCAGGAATTGTCTCCAGTGCCGGTTCTACCTGGAAGTGGAAAAGCAGGAGGGGCGGGCCCTGGTCCTGATGGTGGAAGAAGAGATCCAGTGACCCTGATCAACAGCACGATAGAATAACAGGAGCTTTACGTGACCAGACTAAAAGAGATCATCAAAAGCCAATCCTTTCGGCGCACGTTGTTGACCGGCGCTCTGTTCATCGTCGGCTTTCTCGTGTTCGCCTTTGTCAGCGTGGAGGCCTGGGAGTTTACCAACAGCACGTGGTTTTGCGCCAACGTCTGCCACGTGGTGCACCCGGAGGAGCCCACGGCCTACCAGGACTCGTATCACGCCCGGGTCAAGTGCGTCGAGTGTCACATGGGTCGGAAGAGCACCCTGGAGACGATCGCCCTCAAATCTACCCACGCCAAACATCTGTTCACCACGCCTTTGGGCCTCTACGAGCGCCCCACCCGGGCAGAGACGCAGCGCCCGGCCAGCGAGTCGTGCGAACTGTGCCATTGGCCGCCGGCCTTTCACGGCGACCGGGTGCAGGAGATCAAGACCTTCCAGCCCGACGAAGAGAATACCGAGACGCGCACCTACGTGATCCTCAAGACCGGGGGTGGCGAGCGGGCCAAAGGACTGGGAGTTGGCATCCACTGGCACATCGAGAACCCGGTGGAATACATCGCCACCGATGATCTGAAGCAGGACATCCGCTGGATACGCGCCACCCTGCCAGACGGCCGCCAGGTCGAATACAATGACGTGACCAATCCCCTATCGGCGGCTGACATCGCCAAGGCCGAGAAGCGGACAATGGACTGTATGGACTGCCACAACCGGGTGGGGCATCCTTTCTACTCTCCGGATCAGTTGGTGGACCAGGTCCTTGCTGAGGGACAGTTGAATCCGAACCTGCCGTATGCCAAGAAAGAGATGATGACCCTGCTCACCGCGAGCTATCCCGATCAGGATGCAGCCAAGGCCGCGGTAGCTTCGATGGAGGCGCGCTACAAGGCCGACTACCCTGAGGTGGCAGCCACCTACGCGGCCGACATTCAGCAGGCCGTCAAGTTGGCGAACGACCTCATCTACCAGTTGATATTTGCGAATCCAGGCACCACCTGGGAGTCGTTCCCGGACAACGGCCAGCACCAGGAATTCCCGGGCTGTTTCCGCTGCCACGATGGCAAGCATCTGAGCTCGAACGGCGAATCCATACGCCTGCAGTGTAATATCTGCCACAGCATCCCGGAGACGGTCAGTGGCGATGCCCGGCCCCCGCAGATGCCGGTGGCCACGCTCCAGGAGCCGGCCTCGCATCTGGAAACCAATTTCATCGCCGATCACCGCTTTCAGGCCAGCGACGAGTGCACGCCCTGTCACGGCGAGGTCCAGTTCGGCAGTGATAATTCCAGCTTTTGCGCCAACTCGGCCTGCCACGGCCGGGCCTGGCCCTCGGTAGAGCTGGATGCCGCCTTCCCGCACCCCATCACGCTGGAGGGCAAGCACGCCACGACGCTGTGCCACAATTGCCACGAAGGGGTCAAGAAACCCGAGTACGTGTGCGCCAACTGCCACGAGCCGCCCAGTTCATCTCACTTTGGTCAGAACTGTGTCGACTGTCATACGCCGGCGGGATGGAAAGAGTCAGCCGCAGCATTCACGGCCAAGGCGCCGCAGATCCCGCACCCGCTGGAAGGGCGCGATGACTGTTTGCTATGCCATGACCCGGATGGTGACCTGGTGGCTGCGCCGGCCAACCACAAGGGTTTCACGGTCCAATTGTGCGCGTCATGCCACAAGCCCCGGCCGTGAACTGACGGCACGGGAAAGCCTGGACAAATCTCTTCGGCTTGGGGAACTCGACAACAGGGGGTCGGGTTCCCCACTTTTTTTGCCCGGCGTCACAGCCGTAATCGAGAGGCTCTTGACAAAACAGGGGGTTGTGAGGTAAAGTGTTATTGGCAATTATAGCGAACGAGTTTGGAGAGCCGCAGTGGACCCTGATTTTCCCATCGATCACAAGAGCGGGGTGCCGATCTATGTCCAGATCATGGACCACATCAAGCACCTCATCGCCAGTGGCGTGTTGACGCCGGGGGATCAGTTGCCCACCATCCGGGAATTGGCGGTAGACCTGACCATCAACTTGCACACCGTGGCTCATGCCTACGCCGAGCTGGAGCGAGAGGGCTTGTTGACCATTCAGCGTGGACGTGGCACATTCATCGCCGTTCCAGATAACAGTTCCGCCCTGACCCAGATGCGGGACCGGAAACTCCAAGGTCTGGTGGATGCGCTGTTCACCGAAGCGCTGGGTTTGGGTTACAACGTCCAAGATGTACAGCAGGCAGTCAATGACCAGGTACAGGTGTGGCAACAAACACAGGAAGGGGGTGCCTCATGACCAATCGTCACCAGACCAGAGAAAGCACGGAGGGCAGGCGCACAGTGCCCATGATGCCTGAAACCTACGATGAACCCGAATTTCACATCCGAATCGTGAATCCCATCTCTGTCTTGATGGCCCTCGTCGTAGGCGGCATTGGCCTGGTGGTGGGTTTGCTGGTGGGTGATTGGCGGTGGGGTGCACCCCTGTACGTCGCAGCCGCTTACCTGCTGTTTGCCTTCAAAGTCGCCTCGCAGTGGGAAAAGGCAGTGCTGCTGCGCCTGGGTCGCTTCCGGCGAGTGGCCGGGCCGGGGCCATTCTGGGTCATACCACTGGTGGACCGGGTGGCAGCCTGGATCGACCATCGCATGATGGTGAGCCCCTTTGGCGCAGAAAAGACGCTGACCCGTGATACGGTGCCTCTGGATGTGGATGCCGTGCTCTTTTGGGTGGTGTGGGACGCCACCAAGGCCGCCCTGGAGGTAAAAGACTATCGCATGGCCATCTCATGGACGGCCCAGACCGCCCTGCGGGATATTATCGGCAAGATGGACCTGGCCGACATCCTGGTGGGCCGGGAAAACATTGACGCTGAGCTGCAAGAGATCATCGACCACCGCACTACGTCGTGGGGCATCACCATCGAATCGGTCGAGATCCGGGACATCACGATTCCCCTGGCCTTGGAAGACGCCATGAGCCGGCAGGCCCAGGCCGAGCGCGAGCGCCAGGCCCGGCGCATCCTGGGCCAGGCCGAGCGCGAAGTGGCCGAGGACTTTCTCAAGGCCGCTGCTCGCTACGAGGGCAGCCCCACCGCCTTTCAGTTGCGCTCTCTGAGCATTATCATGGCCGGCGTCAAGGAACACGGCTCGCTGGTGGTGGTCCCGTACGAGGGTCTGCACAACCTGGGCGGCGTTACCAGCCTGACCGGCCTGGCCCAACCCAAACAGCCGACAGGATCACCCGAAGATTGAGACACCCGCCACGGTTACTGACACCCTCCCCAGGGCATAAACTGGGGAGGGTTTTTGTTTGGCTTTGTACAAGGAATTGGCACTGTCTTGACACGTAAACCACCGCGTGCTATAATACCATTGTTATAGTTTACTAGCACAATATTCCTCTATACCTTTGTATGAAATGACCCCAAGGAGAAAGGCAATGGCTCCGATGTCGATGTCAAGGCGTGGGTTCATCAAGTCGATCCTGGCGGGAGGAATGCTGACCGCTGTGGGCAGCGGTGGGGCGACCCTGAACCGGATCGCAAGCGACCCGTTATCGGCCGAAAAGAAAGCAGCCTATGCGCTGATCATTGACACTGCCAAATGTGTGGGCTGCGGTGCCTGCGTGACGGCCTGTAACCTGCGCAACCACTTGCCCGAGGGCCAGAGCTACGTTCACATCCTGAGCGAGGACGCAGGTGACAGCAAGTTCTTGCCGGTACAATGCCAGCACTGCGCCAGCCCGCCTTGTGCCCATGTCTGCCCCACAAATGCTACCTATGTCCGTGACGACGGCGTGGTGCAGATCGACGAAAAGCTGTGCGTGGGCTGCAAGTATTGCATGGTGGCCTGTCCCTACCAGGCGCGTATCTATGATGAGGAACGCGGCGTGGCCGACAAGTGCTGGTTGTGTCTGGATTATGTTCTGGATGGCAAGGAGCCAGCCTGCGTCCAGGCCTGTGTGCTGGGGGCAAGATTGTTCGGCCGCATGGACGATACCACCAGCGAGGTGGTTCAGCTAATCAACTCGGGCCGGGCGAAACCACTGCAACCTGAGCTCGGAACCGAGCCGGCGGTGCTCCGCTATATTATCGAGTGAGGTGCAACAGTGCAAACCGCATGGGGTTGGTTGCCAATCATCTACTTGTTTCTAGGAGGCCTGGGGGCTGGCGCCTTTTTGGTGGCCGCCATCATGGAGTGGACGGGAGAGCAATATAAACGCGCCTTTTGCCCGATCGCTCTGGTCGGTTCTACTATCAGCGGGCCGACGCTACTCCTGGGCGTGCTGCTGCTGGTCTTTGAGCTAGGGGCCGGGCTGCGGGAGCCCTGGCGCATCCTGTACATGCTCACCAACGTCGGTTCGGTGATGACCTGGGGGGTGTGGATCCTGAGCCTCTTTCTCCCGCTGTGCTTCTTATATGGCTTTCTGGAGTTGATGGAAGTCTATCCGCGTACCTGGCAACGGTTCTTCGTGCACCGGCTCCCCCCGCTGCAACGCCTGCCGCTGCGCCGGATCAAGCACTGGGTGGCCGGCATCGGCAGCCTGTTCGCCGTGGGCACAGCCATTTACACCGGCGTGCTGCTCTCTGCCGTGGGGCCGGCCATCCCCTTCTGGTCCACGCCCATCGCCCCGGGCCTGGCTATCCCGATGCTGCCGATCCTGTTCCTGGTCTCGGCCATCTCGACCGGCATGGGCTTGACCGTTGACCTGGCAGCCACCCTGTCCATGCGGTCCGTGGAGCAGCATCTCCATCATTTGCCCGTCATTCACCTGGTGCTCATTGGACTGGAGGCCATGCTCATTGGGGCGATGATGCTGGTAGCCCTGGGCCTGGGGGGGGAGGCCGCCCAGTCAGCCCGGTATATCCTGATGGGTCCCCTGAGCGTGGTCTTTTGGCTAGGCGTGGTGGTGCCCGGCCTGTTGTATCCCCTGGTGGTGCACGCCTACGCCATGGGCGCCGGGTCTCACTCGATGGCTTCCGGCCTGGGCTCTGGCGCGGGGCTCCTCATCGGAGGCATGTTCTTGCGCTATGTCATCGTCGCCAGCGGCGTGCCCATCGCCCTGTGGTAAGCAGAGGAGGTAGACCATGATCCCAACCAACTGGCCCCGATGGATGCTGATCGTCATCGGATTGTCCCTGGTCGTGGCCACGATCCTCGTGGCATTGGTGTTGGAGCCGGTCGCCCAGGCCATGGCTCCCCAGATCGAACCGACCCCCACGATGGTTCAGTTGGCCTATGCCGGGCCGCTGTCGGAAAACTGCGAGACCTGTCATTTCGACCAGGTTGCGCTGACGCAGGCCGGGGCCAACGCAGAGAACCTGGACCTGATGACCATCGAGCCGGAATCGCTGCAAACTATCCACGGCCGCTTGGGCTGTGTGACCTGCCATCGAGGCACCGGCGGCACAGACGACGCCCAGGCCGCGCACGAAGGCTTGGTCCTCGATCCCAGTTTACACTTTGCTGAGGAATGCTTGTTGTGTCACCGTGACATGCCAGAAGTGTTCCCCCAGGACCGCCTGCGAACGCCTCACGACGCGGTGACACATGGCACAGCAGTGAATGTGTCCTGCAGCGACTGTCACGGCGGTGTGGGACACGGCTTTGACCCGGTGACCGGCAATGTGGTCTGTTCCATGGAGGTCTGTCTGGATTGCCATGAAGAACGCCAACTGGACAGCAAGCTCAGCGACTGCAGTAGTTGCCACATCGGTGCCCACGACGTGGCGGCGGCCCTGGAGTGCAGCGTCTGCCACCAAACAACCACGACCTGGCAGCAAGTCTCGCTGGCTATCCATCCCATGCCTTTGGTGGGCAAACATGCCACATTACAATGCTTCGACTGTCACAAAGTGCCCAATTTCAAGGGGCTCCAGTTAGACTGTCTTGAGTGTCATGCCCGCGCTGAAACGGAACAGTTTCATGCCACTAAAAATATCGAAGGCATCGCTGGTCAGTGTAATCTTTGCCATGAAGAAGGCAAAACGAACTAGCTAGAATATGCTCGTTATCACTATTGGGAGGTCACGACATGAGGAGAAATTGGACAAGGCTTCTGGTACCTGAGACCGTGATCCTGGCGATCATTCTGGTCATTGTGCTGGGTATCGTCGCCAGCGTACAGGGCCCGGCATTCACCCTGGCCTATCTGATCGTCGGTATAGGGCTGCTCTCCCTGTTCGCAGGGATGGCAGCGTACATCAGGGGTCGGAACCGGGTGCCGAGCCAGTAACTTTTGATCCGAACGGGACAGGCAAGGGATTGGCGCCGTCGCATGACACCAATCCTGTTTGACCTTGCCCATGAACAAGACCGGCCGACCAAATCGGTACGGACCAATCGTATTTAACAAGGGCAAGAGTGCCCTGCATGGGCCGGACGGTCTCGTGCCACTCTTGCATCTGTTATTTTTCAGATCGCGACCATTCTTGCGTCGCGATGAGCATACTGGATTCCTGGCAAGGAAAAAGGAGATAATAACGATGAAGACCATTCACAAGCTAGCCGCCATCGCGGCGCTCTCGCTGCTGATCCTGCTGATCGGGCTGGCAGCTCAGTGCTCGAACGCCGAGACGCCAACGCCGGTGCCGCCCACCCAGGCCCCGGCACCCACCAAGGCCCCGGAGCCGACCAAGGTTCCAGAGCCAACCAAGGCGCCAGAGCCGACCGAGACCCCGGTGCCAACCAAGGTCCCGGAGCCGACCAAACTCCCTGAAGCGGCCCCGCCGCAGATCCCGCATCCCACAGAGGGACTCGATAACTGCTTGCTATGCCATGACCCGGCCGGAGACGTCAAACCGGCGCCGGCCGCCCACAAAGATTACACGCTAGAACTGTGCACCACTTGCCACCAGCCGGCGGCATCAGGAGCGACAATACCGCAGATCCCGCATGCGCTGGAAGGCCAAGACGACTGCCTGCTGTGCCACGACCCGGCTGGCGAGATCAAACCAGCGCCAGCCACCCACAAGACCTTTACTATCCAGCAGTGCACAGCGTGCCACCAACCTGCGGCATCCCAGGCAACAGTGCCGACGATCCCGCATCCCACGGATGGACTCGATGACTGCTTGCTGTGCCATGACCCGGCCGGAGACGTCAAACCGGCGCCGGCCGCCCACAAGGATTACACGCTAGAACTGTGCACCACTTGCCACCAGCCGGCGGCATCTGGGGCGACAGTGTCGCAGATCCCGCATGCGCTGGAAGGCCAAGAGGACTGCTTGCTGTGCCACGACCCGGCTGGCGAGATCAAACCGGCGCCAGCCACCCACAAGACCTTTACCGTCCAGCAGTGCATGTCCTGCCACAAGCCCCAACAGTAGGCTGTTCAAGGACCCAGGCGGCGGTGTTGGTCAAGTAACCAACTCTCCCAGCACAATGGAAGGATTCTAAAGAGCCTGCCTGCGGCGGAATGACAGCACAGGATTCGAGGGGGCTGACGAACAGCCCCCTCGAAGTACGCTGGTATACGCGAAACTTGACAAGAATAGTAAACTATGTTAAAATCAAACCGGTACAAGTTACTCCACTTGTACCGGTTTGCAGCGCTCGATTGATCTGGTAACTTGCTCGGGGTTCCGGGCCAAAACAGGAGAAGCATCATGAAGATCAAATACATCGTGGGTGGCCTCGTCGTGGTGGTGCTGGTGTTTGCCCTCATCTATGTGAGCGTGGGGCAGGGCAGCGCCTATTACATCACCATCGAGGAGGCATTGGCCGGCAAGGCGCAATCCGGCCAGGCCATCCGCATCGACGGGTACGCCGAGGAAGGCACCGTGGTCTGGGATGCCCCGGCCGTTATGTTGCGGTTCGACCTGGTGGACCTGGAGCGAACACACCGGCTGCCGGTGGTGTTTCACAACGCACCGCCAGAAGGTTTCGTGGAAGGCGGTGGGCTGATGGTAGAGGGCACCATGGGCGACGATGGCACGTTCCAAGCCTCGCAATTGCTCACGCGCTGCCCGTCTAAATACGAGGAGTACAAGTAGGACAAGTTGACCCTTGTCCCACGGCAGGAGTGTGAAGGAATGGCAATGTTGGGCGTGTTGAGCGTGCTGGCGGCCCTGGCCCTGACGGTGGGTACAGTGGCCGCCTATGTGTGGGGGCTGACGCAGCGCCGGGAGGACCTGCTGCGCCTGGCTCGGTATGGCGTGGTGGCCGTGTTTGCGGCGGTGGTAGCCGCCAGCATCGTGCTGATGCTGGTGCTGGTGGCGCGGGATTTCAGCGTCAGGTACGTGGTAGAGCACATCAGTACCGATCTAGAGCTGGGCTACACCATGTCGGCGTTCTGGGCCGGGCAGGAAGGCTCGCTCCTGCTGTGGGAGCTGCTGCTGGCCGGCTTTGCCGTCATTGTGGCTTCCCCCTGGCGACGAACGGATAACCAGCGCCTGGCCGATCTGAGCGCGGCCGTCCTGTCGACGGTGGGGCTGTTCTTCCTGCTGCTGCTGACCTTTGTGACGATGCCGTTTACGTCGTCGCCGGAATTGGTGACCGAAGGCTTTGGCCTGAACCCGCAGCTCCAGAACATCGGCATGGTGTTCCACCCGCCCAGCCTGTACGTGGGCTATGTGGGATTCGCCGTGCCATTTGCCTATGCCCTGGCGGCGCTCATCCTGAACCAGGCCGACGCGGCCTTGTTTCGCCGAATGCGCGTGTGGATGCTGTTCTCGTGGCTGTTCCTGGGCATTGGCATCGTGCTGGGGGCACAGTGGGCCTATGTGGAGCTGGGCTGGGGCGGCTACTGGGCCTGGGACCCGGTGGAGAACGCCAGCCTCATCCCCTGGATCACGGCCACGGCCTACCTGCACGCCGCGGTGGTATCGGACCGGCGCGGGGGCCTGCGGCGCTGGAGCCTGATCCTGCTCTTTGCCACGTTTATCCTGACCATCGTGGGCACGTTCCTGACCCGCAGCGGCGTCATCGCCTCGGTACATGCCTATGCCGACGGCGGCTTGTTAGGGCCATTGTTTGAGGGCTTTATCGCCTTGAGCACCATCGTTTCGCTAGGCTTATTGGCCTGGCGCTGGCGGCACCTGGACGCGCCATCTGGCAGCGCGGGCGGCGGTCTGTTGACCCGCGAGGTGGGGTTCGTGACCGCCACGGCCCTGTTCGCGGCGCTGGCGCTGGCGGTGCTGGTGGGTACGCTGTACCCCATCTTTTCACAGCTCGGCGGCCAGGAGCAGGCCCTGGGCATCACGTACTATGAGATGGTGAGCGCGCCGTTGAGCCTGCTCATCGTGGCGCTGCTGGGCGTGTGCCCGGCCTTGCGCTGGCGGGGGCAGCCGCTGCCGGACCTCTTGCGTTACCTGGCAGTCCCGGCCGGGGCGGCCGTCGTCGCGGCCATTGCGTCCTTTCTGGTCGGCTCGCGGGAGCCATTCGTGATGCTCTCATTTGCAGCCTGTGCCTTTGCCATCGTCTCGGCATTGGAGGCCACGTTCCTGGACTGGCGCCGGCGTGACCAGGCCAGCGAGGACCAGGGGGCATTGGCGGCCCTGTGGGCGTTGCTGGTGAACAATCGCCGGCGCTATGGCGGTTACCTGGTCCACATCGGCGTGGTACTGCTGGTGGCCGGCGTGGTGGGCAGCACGGTCTATGCCTACGAGCAAACCGCCACGATACTCAAGGGCGAGCGAGTCACGGTGGGCCAATACACTGTCTACTTTGCCGATCTGGACATCGAGGTACTGGACAATGGCCGAGCCATCGTCCGCGCGCCCATGACGGTGACGCGTGGCGGCTCGTCGGCGGCGCTGCTGCCGCAGATGGTGTTCTACCCCACGCAGGAAAACCCGTCCAGCGACCCGGCCATCTGGGGCGGGCCGGGGCAGTTCTTTATGGAGGACTTTTACGTGCTCATGGCCGACCTGGATCCGCACGCCGGGCAGGGCACGTTCCAGATGCACGTGAACCCGCTGATGGACTGGCTCTGGGCCGGGGGATTCATCATGCTGCTGGGCAGTATGTGGGCGCTGTGGCCCCGGCGGGCTTCTCGCAGCGCAGAGCCAGAAGTCCAACCTGGACAGCCCGAATCAAAGCAAGCTCAACGGGGCAAACGCCGCTAGAACAAAAGCAGACCTCCGAGGTTTCACCTCGGAGGTCTTTTTCTCGTCTTCTTGGGCCAGTGGTTACCCGATGGTGATGGCCTCCTCCGGACAGCTATCCGCTGCCTCCTCACAACAGCCGGCCTCTGCACAATCGGCCTCAGCGATGACCCGCGCGAATCCCTCGTCGTCCAGCTCAAAGACCTCTGGACACACAGCCTCACACGTCCCACAGCCGGTACACAGTTCCAGGTCGATGGTTATCTTCACGTTGCTCACCTCCCATGTGTGATGGGTGTATTTTACCACACCCGGCTCAAGTGGGGTAGAGCAGAGCGATGAACCCGAGCAACCGCACGCTAGTAATTGCGCAGGGTGAGCGGCAGGTAGATCTGCACGCTGCGTCTCCAGATACGGATGCGCATCTCGGGACAGACATCGTCAACGGCCCAACGACGAGCCGTGACCGAGTCTGCAGTCAACCCGTAAATATGCGCCCCCTTTCCACCAGGGTTTGGTCCCCAGAGTTGCACATTACCCCCAGCCCATACCTGATTGATCCCGGCGGTCACGGGATCATAGCACTCTCCCCGCACCAACAGCATGTTGGGGTTCCAGCCCAGGTTATGCGTGAAGGTAAAGCTATGGTTTGGGGCGATGAACTGCCAATCGCCCAGGTCTACCAGGCTATCATAGTCCGGTGCGTCGCCTTGTACTACGATGACGCGCACCTGTTCCACGTCTGTGTCGTCAGCCAGGCGCGTGACCTGGACCGTGTTGTCGGTCAGGTTATGCCAGTGAGCGCCCAGGTTCAGTTGCGGTCCATTGACGGACAAGCCGCCGTAGGCAAAGTGATGGATGCCCCGGGCCGTGCTGCTGAACCACAAGCCCACCGTCAGGTCCGTCGCCGTGATGTTCAGGCCATGGGTAAACGTGTATATGCCGGTGCTGATGGTCGTCCACCCGCTGTCATAGCCCGTGGGAGGGACAGCAGGGGGCACGATCCAGACCCGAGCGAGAACACTGTCGACCGCGGTATCTTGCACATTGCGATGAACGCTGATGGTGTTGCTCGTGAGGTGATCCCAATACGCGCCGATCATGTTACCGTTCGCGTCCACGCCGCCGTAGGCGATGCGATTGATACCCACGTTGGGATCCGTTTCCTGAAACCAGACCTCCACAGCATAGTTGTCTGGATCGACGCCCAGATTGTGATTGAACACCCGGGTGGTGCCGGCGGCGATGGGCTGCCAGCCACTGCTCCAGGAAGTCGCGTTGGTCGAGTCACCGGGCAGGTCAGGCATGACCGCTGGCGCCGGGCTGGCAATGACGGTGTAGGTGCCGGCCAGCAGAAGCAGGGCCACCACGATGGCAGCGACCAGCGCTGGCACGCGGACGAACGTTCGATGGTTGTTCATGGTAGGTTCTCCTTTCAGGTTGCAAGTTCCGAGTTCCGAATTGCTTGTGGACTGCTCCTCACCTCCTTGTATATAATATCACCACGAACTCGTGGTACGGCGCCACCTACTTGCGCCAAGCGGGTGCCCCGGCGATAATAGACCTGTTCGGCATGCGCCGAACGACGGACCACCCGGGAAGGCTACACCTCCGTGCCGGA
>JAHJIN010000556.1 GCA_018823415.1 Chloroflexota bacterium
CGGGAGCGGGCCGGGGGCCCGGCCGGGTGGGGCCGAGGGCGGGTTAGCGCCGGCGGCCCGGTCTGGGTGGTGCTGGTGGGGGCCAGGCTTAGTTTACCAGAAGATACATTCTCATAAGCTATTGGGGACCAGAATTCGACCCCAGTCCCGCCCCCGGGCGGAGGTGGGCCGGGCCGGACCGGGGGGTTATAAACTGATCAGTGCATAGCTTGGGCACGGCTCTGTTTGGTTGACCTGCTAAGCGTTGGGCCGAGCTTGGAATCACCGGTGGGGGAGCAGTGGTTCAGTACTCCTGGTGCCATTTGCTGATGACCGGTGGGACCATGCGCCGGCCACGAATGTGCGATGCCACATTCCTGGATGGCTAACCGCCACCAGGCAATCCGCCGCAGCGCCTTCAGTGTGCTCAGTGGCTCAGTGGTCCAGGCGCGCGCAAACGAAAGCCGGCCCTGCGGCCGGCGCAATCATGCACTGAAACCAGGGGCCAGCAAGACTATGGGCGTGGTTCGTGCTGTTCTCCGGCCTGCAAAAAGATGGCCAGTTCGGCCTCCAGTTGGCGGAACACCGCTTCACAGTCCAGCACCAACGGCGCCATCTTGTCCCAGCGCAACTGGAACGAGTATGCCTGGCGGAACACGTGGCGAAAGTTCAGGTATTCCCCGAGCCGGTCACGCAGGGCCACCGAGATCGCGGCCGGGCGAACCGCGCTAGGCTGGCTCATGGCCTCCAGCAAGTCGCGGTGCCAGGATGCACCGCCCGGCAGCGTATCGCCCAGTTCCACGACGATGCGCTTAAAGATGTTTTCGGTGCCAGTATAGAACGAGTGCAGCATCGCCGCCAGCGCCGAGAGCTCGATAGCATCGGGCGCGGTAAGCGTACACTTGATCAGCAGCGGCTCGTGTACCTGGAGCAGATGAGCGAGTTGCTGGCGTTCCACCGCAATCTGTTTGCGCAGTCTAGCCCACACGTTGCAATTCCCCCTCTTCCTTCAAATAGCGTGTGAAAGGCGTGACTTCGTCCAGATCGACCAGGTCTACTGGTCGCTGCAGCACAGCGCTCACCTGGGCCATCGCCCGAAAAAAGACCGCTGGCGGCAGGCCAGATACGGCCAGGTCCACATCCGAGTCCGACCGCAACTGGCCCCGGGCGGCCGACCCAAACAGGTGGACCTCGCGCGCGCCGGCCATCTTCAATACTGTCGTTGCCTTGTCGATCTGGCGTCTCAGTTCTTCATCCATGATACCGCCCTCTGCACCCGTGCCACGAGTTCTCAACTCTACGTCTATTATAGCATCAACGTACTGCCTGTACAATGGGGTACCTGCGGGGCTTGAAGGGTATTGGGCGCGGTGAACACACACGTAAAAAGTCGGCCCTGCAGCCGGCTGGCTCACGCCGAGACCACAACGGGGCACGGCGCCGGGGCGGCTGGTCAGGTCCTGCAAGCGCAGGGGCGGGACATCCGGGCGGGGCAGCTCGACCACCACCTGGCCGGCCTGGCGGGTGACGCGGCAGGCCGGGGCCGCCAGTGCCAGGGCCAGCTCTTCCGTCAGGTTGACCAGACGGCTGACGCGCACGCCGGGGGCCGGGTGCAGGGCAAAGCGCACCAGGCGCGGCCCCACGGTGCCGCCGCTGACCCGGGCCTGGACGCCGTGGTGCCACAACGTCCACTCGATGGCATCGGCCTGGCGCTCCAGGTGTTCGCGCATGGTGGCCTCTCGCTCAGCGCGCGCTGACGGCCCGGCGCTGCTCCTCTGGCGCGGCTGCGAGCGGGCTGGCCAGCCCCTCGGCCCCGCTCAGGACCAGCCGCAGGGTGCACCCGGCGCAGTCGGCCGGGCTGGCGATGGGTTCGCGCCGCAGCCCGCAGGCCGCGCGGGTCAGGCGCATGGCCGGCGGCTCGTCGTCCCAGATTTCCACGCGGCCGCCAGCGTAGCGCACGGTGATGGGCACCGGCTCGTACTTGCGCAGCGTAAAGCGCAGGTGCTGGCAGCCGATCTGCGTGACCGGGCAGGCAGCGCACAGGGCCGGCGACACCTCGACGGGGCCGTCCCGCCGGGCACGCACAGCGTCCTGTGGACTGTGTGTGGGCACCTTCTGGCAGACCACACGGCCGTCGGCCGTCACCTGGCGGTGCGGGCAAGGGATCGTGGGTGCCGGGGGTGTTGGTTGGTGCGGCGCGGTGACGCCGGGAAAAGGAGTGATGGTGCCGGTCATGGGTGCAACCTTTATAGAACGGGTGTTCTAGTCTCGTAGGGTCTATTATATGCGCTGGCCGGGGCTGCGTCAAGGTGCGGCGCCTTAAAAGCGGGGGAGGTTAAGACTGGGTGGGTGCGGTGGGCAGGGCGGCTGTATCTGCGTGGATGACCGAGGTGGGATGGGCTATAACCGCCTGGCCCGGGCCGGGGTAATGCGCCGGCGCGTGGTGAGTAGCCTCCGAATGCCTCGCGTGACAATGCCGCCGGGAGCGACGCTCATGGCGTTTCCGGCGTTGCGGCCTGGCCGCGTAGCCGGGCCACGCTCGCGGCGTGCCTCTCAGCGTCCGGGTGGCCGATTTCCTGCTCATAGTCTACCAGGGGTAGAGACCACATTGGGGATGAAACGGCAAGTACACATTGTCAGTCGCAGGGGACCTTCTTTATTATGGTGCGGGTTGTTCGGTCGTTAGCCGGCGGAAAAACGTCGACAACCGGCCCCAGCCCCCCGGTATGACAGCCGGGGGGCTGGTGATGTATGTCAACACAATGTCAATTATGGATATACCTTATGATTGGCGATTATGGATACAGTTTAGGCACGAAAAAACGCTGGTGGCCCGATCACGATCCCCCCAGATGCGGCCCGGTCACGGCGTCGCCCGGTGTTGCTGCCCGGCAGTGTAACCGCGCTGGTACGCCACCCAGGCCGCAGGTCCCCCGAGCTGGCGTACCTCGGCCTCGGCGACCGGGGGTTTATCGGCCACGCCGTCCCCAGCCCCGGCCTGAAACCCGCGCCGGACCTGGCGGCGGGCAGCGGGCGACCGTCCCGCCGACCATAATTAGCCCGCCTCAATCTCATAACTGCCGGCTCGTCCCGGTTGTTCGCATTCAGCTATCCACCGCTGACAAGATCTCTGCCACCACCTCAGCCAGCTGCAACTTGGCGCCACGCGCCAGGGCCGCTGCCAGCTCTTCGGCGGGCAGCGCGGCACGCAGTTCGGCCAGCAGCGCCGCGGCCCGCTGCTCTTCGTCCACCTCGCAGGACGGGTGCGCCAGAACCAACCCGACCCATTCGGCCGCGCGCACCGGCTCCCCGGCCAGCGCTTGCAGCCGCGCAAAGCCCACCAGCGCGCACAACTCGCCGCTCAGCCCGCGGGCCTCGACCGCGCCGGCCAGCGCGCGTTGGAAATAGCGCCGCGCGGCTGCGACGTCGCCCGACGCTGCTGCGCTGTGGCCCAGGCCGCTCTGACAGCACCAGATGATCATCCTCAACCCGATCTCCTCGGCCACGGCCAGGCCCTCCTGATGGCAGCGCCCGGCCGTCGCGAGATCGTTCTGGGCCGCCATGACCTCTCCCAGGTTGAACAGAGTAATAGCCACGCCTGCGCGGTGGCCCGCCTGACGGCGGACCGCCAGCGACTGTTCATAGTACTGGGCCGCCGAGACATAGTCCCGCTCAATGCGGTGTACCTCGCCCAGGTTGTTGAGGCACGCCCCGATCCCCCAGCCCCGGCCCAGCTCCTGGAAGAGGCTCAGGCTCTCTTCGAGGTACCGACGGCCCAGCGCCAGGTCGTGCTGGTGCAGATACACCGCATTCCCCAGCCACAGCAGCGCCAACGCTTCCGTGTACTTGTCACCGGCGGCCCGCGCCAGCGCGAGCGCCTCGGCAGCCGGGGCCTGCATCGCGCCAAATTCGCCTTGCCGGTAGGCCAACGAGGACAGCGCGCTCGCAGCGTAGGCGGCCGTCTGCAGGTCGTGGGCCTCGCGGGCCAGGGCCAGACCGGCCGTGATGTCCCGCTGCGCCGCGGCCACGTCGCCCAGGAAGCCGCGGCCCTCGCCCAGCCGCGCCAGCAACTCGGCGCGCGCCGCTTGCTCCCCCTCGGGCAGCAGCGCCAGCGCGCGCTCGCAGGCGCGCACGACCTCGCGAAAGGCCCCCGTGTCGATCGCGTCTCGCGCCACCCGCTGCAGCCAGTCTGCCGCCAGCCCCCTTTCGCCGGCCCGTTCGTAGTGCTGCGCCATCAGCGCCGCGTACTCCCCCACCCGATCACCCGCGTTGGCCTCCAGCCACTGCGCTACTTGCTTGTGGTACATGCGGCGCAGCTTCAGCAACACCGTCTCATAGGTCACGTCGTGCAGGATCACGTGCTTGAAGATGTACTCCTGCGCCCCGGAGAACGAGGAGTGCTCGCGCCGAAAGACCAACTCGCGCTCGGACACCACGTCCAGCAGCGGCGCCACCGGCCCCACGGGCGGGGACCCGGCCAGCGGCGCGAGCGCCGCCACCGCCCCGTCCCAGAACACTCGCCCCACCACAGAGGCACGCTGCAACACGTCCAGCGCCTCCGGCGGCAGGCTGTCCAGGCGCGCCTGCAACACCCCCGTCAGCGTCGGCGGCACGCGCAAGCTCTTCAGCCGCGGTAGCTCTACCCGCCACGGTTCCTCGCCCGCCACGATCACCCCTTCCTCGATCAGCATCTTGATCAGCTCTTCCACGTAAAAGGGGTTGCCTTCCGCGCCGTCCAGGATCAGGTCGGTCAAGTCGTTGGGAATGCTCGCGGCCTTTTTCAGGATCTCACCCACCAACGCACGGCTCTGCCGCCGTGACAGCGGCTGCAGTGGCAAGCGCACGTACGCCGCGCGCCCTGGCCCCCAGCTCGGCTGCCGCTCGAACAGCCCTGGCCGCGCCAGGCATACCAGCAGCAGCCGCGCCCCAGGAACCTCCGTTACGATGTGGTCAATCAGGTCCAGCGAACTGTCGTCGGCCCAGTGCAGGTCCTCCTGCACCATCAACAGCGGCTGTTGAGCCGTCATGGCGCGCAGGTACTGCCACAGGCCGGCCGTGGCCAGCTGGACGAAGGCGCCGCTGCCCAGCAGGTTCGACACCGCCGGGCTGCCCGCGGCGCGAAAGTCAAATCCCGCCAGGTGGCCTACCAGGTCAGCCTGGTCTTCCGCCAGAAAGCCCGCCATGCCCGCGCGGAACTTGGCCAGGGCGGCCGTGGCGCTGTCGCTTTCGCGGATCTCGAAGCGGTTGCTGAACAGGTCCTTCACGACTGCATACGGCACGTCCTGGGTCTCCGCTCGAGCGCGCCCCTTGAACAACCAGAAGCGTTCTGGCCGCAGCTCCGCCCAGTTCAAGAACTCGTACAGCAGGCGCGATTTGCCCACCCCGGCATCGCCGGAGACGAGGGCTATGCGCGTCTCGTGGCCCTCGACAGCGTCCAAGTAGGCGTTCTGCAGGGCCTGCAGCTCGGCCTCGCGGCCGATGGTGCGCGTCTCCACACCTTCCACGCCGCGTGTCTCCAGCCGAAAGGCGCGTGGCTTGGCCCGCAACACCAGGTAGGTCTGCACCGGCGCGGCCTTGCCCTTGACGGTCAGCGGTGGCTGGGGCTGCACGTCAAAGACGCCGCGCACGTGGCGATAGGTATCGTGCGCAATCAGGACCCCGCCTACTGGCGCAGCCTGCTCCAGCCGCGCGGCCAGGTTGACCGTGTCACCCATCGCCGTAAACTCGTGGGTGGAGCCCACCTCCCCCAGCAGCACCGGGCCAGTATTGAGCCCGATGCGCATCGCCAACGGCACGCCGCGCGCGGCGCGAAACGCCGCCATCGCGGCCTGCATCGCCAGGGCGGCGCGGATCGCACGCTCGGGGTCATCCTCGCGGGCGGTCTCGGCTCCCCACACGGCCATCACGCCGTCGCCCAGGTGCTTGTCAATGTGCCCGCCGTGGACCGTGATCGCGTCGTCCAGTTGCGCCCACAGGGCATTCATTATCCCGGCGACATCCTCGGCATCCATCTGTTCGGCCAGGGCCGTAAAACCAGATACATCGGCGAACAGCACCGTCACTTGCCGCCGTTTTTGCTCCGCGGGTGTGGCCGGGGCTTGCAGATCGGCCAGTTTCTCGCGCATGGGTCCCAAGGCCGCGTCCACTACGGTATCGCCCAGGATGGCCCGCTGCCCTGCGAGGATCGCGATGGCTTGTTCCAGTTGGTCGAGCTCGGTCATGGTCCCTCCGGCCTTGATACACAGTGGACTTGCGCGGCCGTCCCCATGCGGGCAACCTGTTTCGTGCTTGCGTGTTAGCAGTTGGTGTGAGCTGCCCCGCCACGCGCTTGTAGATGATCTCAATCGTCGCCATTGCCCCCCAACGCCTGCTGCAAGACCTGGGCCAACTGCGCCTGGTCAGGCGGTTTCTGAATCCAGCCAGCTATCCCCTGAACCAGCAGCTGCTCCCCGTCTCCCAGTGGGTGGCCGGTGATCATCACCACCTTGACCGCCGGATCCAGCGCCCGCAACGATTCGCACAAGGCCAGTCCGTCCATTATAGGCATGAGCAGGTCAGTCAGTACCAGGGCAATCTCGTCCTGGCGCTGCTCGTACACCTGCCGGGCTTCCTGGCCATTGGCGGCGGTCAGGACGCGGTAGCCCAATTGCTGTAACCCGGCCTGAACCACTTCCCGCACGGTGGCATCATCTTCCACCAGCAGAATCAGCTCTCCCTGGCCTGGCGGAACTGGCTCCTGGGGCGCCGCGGGCGCGATCACCGCGCCAGTGGGCGCCGCTGGCAGGTAGATGAAAAAGATCGTCCCTTCCCCAACTTGACTCACCACATCAATGTAGCCGTTGTGCTGCTTGACGATGCCATACACCTGGGCCAGCCCTAGCCCCGATCCCTGGCCCACCTCCTTGGTGGTGAAAAAGGGTTCAAAGATGCGGGCCATGATCTCGGGTGGGATGCCCGTGCCGGTATCGCGGATGGACAATACCACCCACTCCCCGGGGGCCAAGTCGGCACAGGGAGGATGGTCGCCGGGCGGCAACACCAGGCGCGACAGGCGCACCACCAGGTCCCCGCCTTGCGGCATGGCGTCGCGGGCATTCACGGCCAGGTTGGTCACCACTTGCTGGATCTGGGTCAGATCAGCGTACACCTGGTGCTCGCCGGGGTCGATCTCCAGATCCAGGCGGATATGCTCCGGGATGGTCCGGGCCAGAAATTTGACCATCTCCTTGAGCAGGGGCACCAGGTCTAGCAACTGCGGGGCGCGGGATGACGTGCGACTGAAATCCAGGATCTGCCGGATCAGGTGCGCGGCGCGATACCCTTCCCGCACGATACGGTCCAGATCTGCCCGCGTGGCGGGCGACAATTCCTGGCGTAGTTGCATCAGTTGGGCCAGGCCAATGATGCCGGTCAGGATGTTGTTAAAGTCGTGGGCGATACCCGCGGCCAGTTGGCCCACGGCAGCCA
>JAHJIN010000557.1 GCA_018823415.1 Chloroflexota bacterium
CGGAGCTGGGGCACGAGGCGGATCAAGCCAAAGGCGGGCTCGACCTGGAGCGCGAGGAGGATCTCACGGTAGAGGGCGGCGACGCCCAGGTGGGGGTTGGAGAGATAGACGACGGCATAGAGGTTGCGGTCGAGGCTCTGGACAAAGGCGCGGACGGCGGTCGATTTGCCCGTACCGACGTCGCCGGTGAGCAAAGCCGGCAGCCGTTCTTGGAGGGCGAAAGCCAGGCGGCCCTGGGCCTCGCGGTGGCCGCGGGCGGGATAGAGGTCCGGGGCGGCGATGGTCTTGGTGAAAGGGGTGTAGCGGAAGCCATAGCACTCATTGAGGCTGGTCATCAGGTTGCTCCTCTCGATGGTCAGAATCTGGATCACGGGACAATTGGCTGAAATGCAGGCCCTGGAGTTGCTGCTGGAGCAGGCGTTCGCGCTCGGCACGCAGCAGGGCCAGATAATCCAGGCCAGTGCCGGGCGGGGGCGTGGGTACGGGATCAGGTTCGACATCACGGTGCACGGTGGTCACGACGCGGTCGGGTTCGGCGCGTTGCAGGAAGGTATTCTGGAACCAGACCTCGAGCTGGGTCAGGTCGAAGGGATCGTAGCGGAGCTCGATCTGCTGGCCGCGCAAATAATCGGCGACGCGGTAGCGGTTGCCCTGGAAGGAGCAGGTGGCCGTCTTGGTCACGGTGCGCTGAACCCGATGCAGGAAGGCCTGGCGCAGTTCGGTCGGGTCTACGGGGCGCGTCGTGGCGGCCTCGCGCATCGCGTGGCGATGGCGTTCCAGGGGGGCCTGGCCGGTCTCGCTGTGGACCTGCCGGTGGTAGACGACCTCCAACCAGGCCAGGAGCGACTCGTTGAGTTGGGCCAGGGTGGTGACGGACGAATGGGCCAGTTCGGGTAAAAAGTCAGACTGGACGAACTGGAAAAAGCGCTCGATCTTGCCGCGACCCTCGGGGTAATACGGTGTACCGAGGATTCGTTCGCTACGCGTACCCAACGTAGCACAGATCGTGTCCAGTTGTTTGGAGGAATAGACTTTGCCCTGGTCCACATAGATGGCCAGGGGGCGGCCATGGCGCAAGAGGGCGCGTTTGAAGCAATCCTCCAGGCGGGGCAGTTGCTCATTCCAGTAGAATTGCGCGTGCGGCACCAGGCGGGTGTGGTCGTCAAGAAAGGCGAACAAAAAGACCTGGCGGAGTTGGTCGGGCTGCGCGGGGTTGGGCAACTGTGGGCCATGCATGGCATCACCCTGCCACAGGTCGCCAAAGTGGTGGCGCTCAAAGCGGCGGTAGGGTTGCGGCCGTTGGGTGCCCAGGAGTTGGGTGGTAGTCGCGTGCCGGCGCGCGAGTTGGCGGCGTAGGGTGCGCGGCGCGATGGTGTCTTCCGGGACGGGTTGGGTGGTGTCCAGGCGCAACATGCGGGCGATGGAGCGGGCCGAGCGCAGGGGCTGCTCGCGTTTGAGGGCCTCGGCCCGGTCGAGGGTCGCGGGCGAGATGGCGCGGGGCTGGCCCTGGTCGTGGCGGGGCCGGGGTTTGAGGCCCTCAAAGCCGGCGCGGCGGTAGTGGCGTTCCCAGCGGGCCAGGGTGGGCACGCTGACGGTGCGGCGAGTCGAGTGGGGGATGTCGTAGGTACGGGTGGCGATCTGCTGGCGACAGCGGTCCTTGCCGCGCGGCTCATATTCGCCGCGCAGCAGGGGTAAGATCAGGGTGTACCGAAAGAGCGCGATCGCGACCTGGCGCTCCTCGGTCTCGGCGGGTGTGGTCATGGGACTACCTCCTGGTTGAATGTTGCCCATAGTATACCCGCTGGCCAGAAACTGGGCAAGATGCGAAACTCTGTTGGTGGGGGTGGTGGTTGGGGTCGCTGGGGGGCGCCGCCGGGTCGGCCAGATTGCGTGGGGGGGCTGGTCGAGTGACCTGCAGGAGCGGCCTACGCGCCAGCGGCGGCGGCGAAGGGCTGGGTGGGGGTGGTAGCGAGCACCGGCGACCACAATAGACGGGCCGGGAAGCCCTGATGCTGGCACCAGTGCAGCAGGAACGGGAAGAGTTGCTCGGCGGTGAAATGTAGGCGGGGTTGGCGGACCTTGACCTGGGCGTAGAGGTGCTCGGCCAGGTGCCAGAAGGCGTAGGCCTGCTCCAGCCGGCGGCACTGGGCGGGGTCGGGTACGCGGCCTAGATGGTCGGGGGCCTCGGGCGGGGTCGCGTCAGGGGCCAGGGCCAGCAGGTGGCGCAGCAGCGCGCTCAACAGCAGGTAACCGGCGCCGTAACCAAATGACGCCACCCACTCTCGGACGGTGGAGAGCGCTGGTCCTTGGGCCGGCAAGCGGCGCAGCAAACGGCGCCAACCCAGGCCCATGAGGATGTACAGGGCCACGACGTACTGCAGCAGGGCGATGAGGTAATGCCGGTGAGGATGGAGAAAGTCGGGCAAAAGGCTGTGGGTCCGCCCGCATACCTTGCAGCGGA
>JAHJIN010000558.1 GCA_018823415.1 Chloroflexota bacterium
AGGCAGTACGACCTGTCAGGCGATAGCGTGATAGGACACCCCAACTTGGCGGGCATACACACTCAGTTTCATGCCTGATTATAGAACAAATGTTCGTACCTGTCAAGGGCTGTCCACAAAACGAATAATCAGATTCGATACTCTTGCCCATTAACCGGCCAACGGCGGCGCGCACAGGCTAGACCCGACAAATTCTTGCTGCCCGCAGCAAAAATCTGCCGTGGACATGGCCCGCTTGCCGGCCAACTGCACCTCTTCCAGCAACAGCGCGCCCTGGCCGGTTGCCACGGCGATGCCCTGGGGGACAGACACGACGCACCCGGGCGCGGCATGGCCCCGCCAACCTGACAAGGGCTGGACCCGCACCAGCTTGAGGTTGCGGCCCTGGCAGTCGGTATAGAGCCCCGGCCAGGGCTGGTAAGCACGCCAACGCCGCCACAACTCGACCGCCGGGAGCGCCCAGTCGGCGCGGCCATCCTCCTTGCGGATCTGCGGCGCGGTGGTGATGCCAGCTTCCGGCTGGGACCGGGCTGCCATCTCGCCACGCGCCCACCGGGGCAACGTCTCTGCCAGCAGATCCGCGCCCCGTTCCGCCAGCCGTCCGCTCAGCTCGATGGCCGTGTCTGCGTCGTGGATGGGCACGGCGGCCTGGGCCAGGATGGAGCCGGTGTCCATCCCGGCGTCCATACGCATGATGGTGACGCCGGTCGCGGCGTCGCCGGCCAACAGCACCGCCGCGATGGGCGCCGCACCCCGCCAGCGCGGCAGCAGGCTGGCGTGGACGTTCAGGCAGCCCAACGGCGGCAGGTCCAGCACCGCCGGCCGCAAGATCTGCCCAAAGGCCGCCACCACGACGACGTCCGGTTGGTATGATGCCAGCTCGGACACTGCCTCTGGCGCGCGCAGCGACGCCGGCTGCAAGACCGGCAGCCCGTGGGCCAGGGCCAGCTCCTTGACCGGGCTCATCTGCACCCGGCGGCCACGACCAACGGGCCGGTCCGGCTGCGTCACCACGGCCACTATGTCAGCAGCTCGCCCTGCTTGTCCCGAGCGCAGTCGAGGGGAGCCTGTCGAAGGGGCCGGCATGTCGATGAGGCATTGCAGGGTGGGCACGGCAAAGGCCGGCGTGCCCATGAAAATCACGCGCATGGTGTCCCTCCAGAATGACCGTTCGACCGACCGCTGACCGCCGACGGTCGACGGTCGAACGCCTTCATTGTACACCGATTGGCTGGCCCTGGCAAGGGGACGCGCCGTGGTGTATAATGCCAAGCGAATCCACGGATGACGTTTGACGGGTGACGAATGACAATTTGGCAAGACGACCACACTCCCAACCTGACTGCCGCAATGGACCGCCTGCGCACGGACCCGGCCTATGCGCCGTATATCGTCACGTGGCGCGAGTTGCCGGCGCTGGCGGCCCACCATGCCCCCTGGCCAGCTGGCCTGGACCCCTGCCTGGCCGATGCGCTGGCGCAGACTGGCATCGACCGGCTGTACACGCACCAGGCCCAGGCCGTGACGGCCGCGCTGGCCGGGCAAAGCGTGGTGGTGGTGACGCCCACGGCCTCCGGCAAGACGCTGTGCTACAACCTGCCGGTCCTCCACGCGCTCCTTGATGACCCTGCTGCCCGCGCCCTGTACCTGTTTCCCACCAAGGCGCTGGCCCAGGACCAACGCCACGGGCTGGAGCACCTCATCGCGGCGCTGGGGGCCAAGCTGCCGGTGGCGACCTATGACGGCGACACGCCGGCCGGCGCCCGGCCCCGCATCCGCGACACGGCCCGGGTGCTCATCACCAACCCCGACATGCTGCACCTGGGTATCCTCCCGCACCACACCCGCTGGTCGCGCTTTTTGCGAGGCCTGCGCTACGTGGTGGTAGACGAGGTTCACGCCTACCGGGGCATTTTTGGCTCGCACGTGGCGAACGTGCTGCGCCGCTTGCGCCGGGTGACGGACTTTTACGGCTCACGCCCGACCTTTGTCTGCTGCTCGGCCACGATTGCCAACCCGGCCGAACACGCCCAGCGGCTCACCGGCCGGCCGGTCATCTGCGTGGACGACGACGGCGCGCCCCGCGGACCTCGCCACGTGGCTCTCTACAACCCGCCGATGGTGGACTATGACCTGGGCATCCGCCGCAACCTCACCGCCGAGGCCCGGCGCATCACCCGGGCGTTGGTGGGCAATGACGTGCAGACGGTGATATTTTGCCGGAGCCGGCTGGGCGTGGAGGTGCTGCTGCGCCTGCTGCGCCGAGACTTGCCAGAGGGTGCCGCAAGAGGCTATCGCGCCGGGTACCTGCCAGCCGAGCGCCGGGCCATCGAGGCGGCGCTGCGAGACGGGACGGCCCGGGCAGTCGCCGCCACCACGGCCCTGGAGCTGGGCGTGGACATTGGCTCGCTGGGGGCGGCGATACTGGCCGGCTACCCGGGCACCATCGCCTCCACGTGGCAGCAAGTTGGGCGCGCCGGCCGGGGCACCGACCCGGCCCTGGCCGTGCTCATCGCGGGGCCGGGGCCGCTGGACCAGTACCTGGCCGCGCACCCGGACGCCCTGTTTGGCCGCTCGCCGGAGCACGCTCTCATCGACCCGCACAACCTGGTGGTGCTCACCAATCACCTGCGCTGCGCCACCTTTGAGTTGCCCTTCATCGAGGGCGAGACGCTGGGTGATTTCGCGCCCACCGGCGATGTGTTGGCGTACCTGGCGGCGGCGGGCGAGTTGCACCGGTCAGCCGATGCCTACCACTGGGCACGCGACGCCTATCCCGCCGCCGACGTGTCCCTGCGCACCAGCACCGCCGACCACTTCGCCATCGTGGCCGAGGACGAGGCCGATGGGCAGCGCACGGTCATCGGCCAGCTCGACCGGCCCAGCGTGCCCATGCTGCTGCACCCGGGCGCCATCTATCTGCACGAGGGGACCGCCTATCGCGTGACGGACCTGGACTGGGATGGCGGCATTGCCCGAGTGGCCCCGGCCGGCGACGACGATGTGTACACCAAATCCAGCGGCTCGTCGGAAGTGCGGCCGGTCGGCGACGTCACCGAGTCCATCGTGGACGGCGGCGCGACGCACGCCCACGGGCCGGTGCTGGTGCGCACCTGGGGCACCAGCTATCGCCTCCTGCGACTCACCACCAACGAAGTGCTGGGGCGCGGCGAGATCGACCTGCCGGACGTAGAGCTGATGACGACGGCGTACTGGCTGACGCTGACGCCCGAGGCAGTGCAGGCGTTGGGCGATGCGGGAGTGTGGCTGGGGGAACCGGTGCGCGATTACGGTCCCAACTGGCCGCAGCAAAAGGAGCGCGCCCGGCGTCGTGACGGGTTCCAGTGCCGGCACTGCGGGCTGCCGGAGCGACCCGACCGCCGTCACGACGTGCACCACATCCGGCCGTTCCGCACCTTTGGCTACCTGCCCGGCGAAAACGAGCACTATCGCGCCGCGAACCGCCAGGAGAACCTGGTGACGCTGTGCGCGAGCTGCCATCGCCGGGCCGAGATGGGCGTGACCGAACGCAGTTCGCTGGCCGGGCTGTCTACGCTCCTGGCCAACCTGGCGCCGCTGTACCTGATGTGCAGCCCGGGGGACCTGGGCGTCAGCGCAGAGGCGGTGCCGGCCGGCCTGCGTCTGCCCACCATCTTTATCTACGACCAGGCGCCCGGCGGCGTGGGCTATAGCGCGGCCCTGTTCGACCGGCGGCGGGAATTACTGGCAGCGGCGCAGGACCTGGTGGCAGACTGCCCCTGCGAGCGCGGCTGCCCGGCCTGCGTCGGACCGGTGCTGGACGGGGATGTCCAGGCCCACAACACCAAAGCGGATACGGTACGGCTCGTGGATGTCCTCGTCTCGGATAGGTCGGATTGATAATCCGACCCCATGAGTTGTTTACAAGGGAGCTAACATGCGCCTCAGCCCACCCTCTGGTTCGAAAATCGGCCGGATGTAGGGCAAGTTGCCAACTTGCCCCACAACCTTATGTACGGAGGAGGCGACGGAATGACCAAGCGCGTATACATTGCCTACACCGGCGGGACTGTTGGCATGGAACGGACAGCGGACGGCTATGCGCCGGCACCCGGCTACCTGGCAGCACGACTGGCCGCCCTCCCCGAGTTACGCGACCCGGCCATGCCGGCCTACACCATCCACGAGTACGAGCCGCTGCTGGACTCGTCCAACATGACGCCAGACGAGTGGCTGCGCATCGCCCGGGACATTGCGACGCACTATACAGACTATGACGGCTTTGTGGTGCTGCACGGCACCGACACGATGGCCTACACCGCGTCGGCGCTGGCGTTCATGCTCCAGGGATTGGCCAAGCCGGTCGTGATCACCGGGTCGCAAATCCCCCTGTGCGAGTTGCGCAACGACGCGCGCGAAAACCTCATCACCGCCATCCTCGTCGCCGCCGAGTACCCAATCCCAGAGGTGTGCCTGTGCTTTGGCAGTCGGCTGCTGCGCGGGTGCCGGGCCACCAAGGTCAGCGCCGCTGGCCTGGACGCCTTTGCGTCGCCCAACTATCCGCCGCTGGGCGCGGTGGGCGTGGACATCAAGATCGACTGGGGGCTAGTGCGGTCCTCGGCGGCGGGTGCGACCCTGTCGGTGCAGGCGCTGCAGACGCCGGCGGTGGGGGCGCTGCGGCTGTTCCCGGGCATCACCGCCGAGGTGCTGCGTAACATCCTGAATCCACCGCTGCAAGGGCTGGTCCTAGAGGTGTATGGCGTGGGGAATGGCCCCGACCGGGACCCGGCGTTTGTGGCTGCGTTGCAAGAGGCCACGGCGCGAGGAGTGGTGATCGTGGCCTGCACGCAATGCCAGGAGGGAGAGGTACGCCTGGGCGATTACGCGACCGGTGCCACCCTGGCCCGGGCCGGCGTCATTGGCGGCGCAGACATGACAGCCGAAGCCGCCCTGACCAAGCTGTTCTACCTGTTCAGCCAAGGGTTGGGGCCGGCCGAGGTCAAACGCGAGATGAGCCACGATTTGCGCGGTGAACTGACCGACTTGCAGGCCTGACCGGGCCAATTCCGGTCAAGGCCAAGCCACCGCGCCGGCAGGCAAGACGATAGTGAACGTGGTCCCCTCTCCCAACGCGCTCTTGACCGCGATGGTCCCGCCGTGGAGTTCCACGATGGACTTGGCGATAGCCAACCCCAGCCCCGACTCGCTCTCGCGTACCTGACGCGCCTCGTGTACTTGACGAGCCTTGTGTACTTGACGAGCCTCGTCGCCCCGGTAAAAGCGGTCAAAGACGCGCGGCAGGTCCTCCGGTGCGATGCCCTCACCGGTGTCTCGCACGGTCAGCCATACCTCATCGCCGTGCGACGCCGCCCCCAGCGTGATCCGGCCCCCGGCTGGCGTGTGACGCAGGGCGTTGCTCACCAGGTTCCCCAGCACCTGGGCCATGCGCTCCGGGTCCACGTGCACCGGCGGCACATCCCTCTCGACGCAAATCTCCACGTCGATGCCCAACTGCCCGGCCTGTGGGCCAAAGGCCGTCGCAGTGCGGTCCAGTAACTCGCGTGGCGGCACCGGGCAGCGGGCCAGCGTCAACTCCCCGGCGTCGGCCAGCGACAGGGTACGCAGGTCCTCCACCAGCCGACGCAGGTGCACGGCTTCCTGGTGCATGGTCTGGAACATCTCGGGGGTGGGGCGCAACACGCCATCGCGCAGAGCCTCGGTGTAGCCGGTGATGACGCTCAGGGGTGTGCGCAGGTCGTGAGCAATGTCCGCCGTCATCTGGCGGCGCAGGTCGTTGGACCGGGCCAGGTCTGCGCTCATCTGGTTGAAGGAAGCGGCCAGCTCGCCCAGTTCGTCGCGTGAGCGGACCGGCACCGGCTCGGTCAGGCTGCCTTGGGCCAGGGACCGGGTGGCAGCCGTCAACTCGCGCACCGGGCGCGTGAGAGTGCGGGCCAGCAGGATGCCCAGGACCAGGGCCACGCCGGTGGCGACCAGGGCCGCCACGAGCAACGCTTGGCTGGTGTACGCCAGGTAAGCTTGGTCCCGGGGGGTACGCTGCGGGGGTGGGGTCACGGTGAGCACTGTACCCACCACCTGCCCGTCCACCTCGACCGGCTCGCCCCGGGCCAACTCGCCGTCCGGCACCCGGTCGCCGATACGATACGGCCCGGCCGGGACCACCACCCGGCCATCGCCTGCCGTCAGGGCAAAGGCATTCTCTGCCTGCACGGCCTGCGGCTGCAGAGCCGGCTGACCCACACCACCGGGCAGTGGTGGCGGCTGCTGTGGTTGCGGCGTGGGCTGTCCCACACCACCCGGCCGTGGAAGCTGTTGCGGCGCAGGTTGCGGCACCCGCTGGAAATGCTCCATCACGCCGGTCCACGACCCCTGCGCCTCGTAATAGGCTGTCGCCTGGGTCACAAAATCGTCGCGCATCTGGTCCAGCACATAGCGGTCAAAGGCCATCGTGGTGGTCTGCCACACGAACAGGGCCACCAGCGCCGTGCCGGCCAGGCTGACGACGAGAAAGGCGAGAACGAGTTTCAGGGTCAGCGAACGCATGGTTTGCTCCACAAACAGCTCCGTGGTAGGGCCGAGGTACCCGCAGGGCACTGTGTGCCTCGCCACTACTCGGCGCGAAAGCGATAGCCCACGCCGAACACGGTTTCGATGTAGCGCGGGTGACCAGGGTCCGGCTCGATTTTGGTGCGCAGGTTGCGCACGTGCACGTCGATAGTCCGCTCGATACCTTCAAAGGCCACGCCCTGCACCTGCTCCAGCAACGCCGTGCGGGAAAAGGCCCGCCCCGGGGCGCCCATGAACGTCGCCAGCAGGTCAAACTCGGTGGGGGTGAGCTGGACCTCGCGGTCGCCCACGCGCACCTGGCGGGTGCCCTGGTCCAGGGTGATGTCGGCGGCGCGCAGGACCTCGGCCGGGGCCGGCCCCTTGTCCACGCGGCGCAGCACGGCCCGGACGCGCGCCACCAGCTCGCGCAGACTAAAGGGCTTGGTCACATAATCGTCGGCGCCCAGTTCCAGCCCCAGCACCTTGTCCGATTCCTCCAGCCGGGCGGTGAGGAGGATGATGGGCGTGTCGCGTTCCTGGGTATAGACACGCATGAACTCGTAGCCGCCCATCTCGGGCATCATGATGTCCAGCAGGATGAGGTCCGGCCGCTGCTCGCGGGCCATCACCAGCGCGGCGCGCCCATTCTCGGCCGTCAGTACCCGGAACCCCTCAGCCGCCAGGTAATCCCGCACCATCTGGCGCATGCTGGCCTTGTCGTCTACCACCAGGATGGTTTTGGTCATGCTATCCTCTCACATCGTGGTCGATTCAAGCGCATTATACTCTATCAAGCCAAGGGCGTCAAAACGGCGGCAGAGACGGCGACCGCGCCCCTACAGGCCTTGCCGAATAACGAGCGGCAAATAGACCACATCTGACAGATCGGGGGTCGTCCCGGCGTCACGCACCAGGCGGACATAGTTGTAGATGCGGACGGCGTCGCCCTGGGGGGCCTGAGCAAAGTAGTAGCCGTCCGGCACGTAGGTGTAGCCACTGAAATCGCCGCCCTTCTGGTCGCAGCGCTGGGCGCCGGCGCCGTGGACGTCTACCCAGGAGCCGTGCATGTAGCCCAGGGCGCGCCCAAAGCAGATGTAGACGCCGGCGTCCCCCCGGCCGTTGGACTTGACATGCGTGGTACTGGTCCAGAACCAGGGATAGTCCACCTGGCCGGCTTCGTTGGTGATCGAGGTGATGTTGAACACCGGGTCAATGGCCGCCGAGCCGGTCGCGTTGGGCGCCCGCGAGTAATCGACGAGGCTTTGCATCTCTTTGGCGTTGGGCAGCCGCCAGTCGCTATAGCCGAGATAGTTCTCGGCGTTCTTTTGCGCGACCCAGGCCAGGGCCTCTTCCCAGTTCATGCCATCGCCGCTGTCGTCCTGCGCCCACATCAGGCCGGTGGCGTTGTCGGTGACCGTGCCATCGCCGTTGGCGACGAAATCGTTGACGCCATAGGCAGGGTTGCCGCGCACGAAATACACATAGTTCAGCTTGTCTATCGGGTAGCCCTTGATGCGGCCATCGGCCAGGTTGAGGCCAAAGGTCGCCGCCTGGTTGCCAAAGACGGTCCCCACGTAGGCGCTGCTGGACCAGAACTGGGCGTCGATGATGCGCTCGCCGGCGGCTTCGTCGCCGTAGGCAAAGGCAAAGTAGGTGGTGTCGATAAAGGGCGTCAGGTTGGACGGGCTGGGGCCAGAGGGGTCGGTGCCGCGAAAGTTCATCAGTGAATAGAGTTCTTTGATGGTCGGCAGCCGCCAGTCGTTATAGCCGCCATAGTGCTGGGCGTTGAGCGTGTTGGGGTAGGTCTGCGCTGCGCTGAAGGCCAGTTTGTCGGCGACGTTGATGTCGCCGTCGCCGTTCAGATCGGGGCTTTGCGTCCAGGTCAGGCCGGTGACGTTGTCATGGACGGTCAGCCCGTCTGCACTGAGCGCGTAGCTGGGCTGGTTGCCGTCGTGCTGGGCGTCCTGGCCGTAAAAGGCCGCGCCGGATGCCGGTTCAACGATGGCCTGGTTGTTGTCGTAGCACGTGGTCTGGCCGGTGTCCACCACGGTGTAGGTGCCGGTGGCCGGAGCCGCGTCGGCCGGCGCCGCGCCCACGACGCCGGAGCAGGCCGCCGCCAATAGAACCACTCCCAATAGCACCGCCGTCAAAACATCTGTCGTCGTCGTCATGATCGTCCTCCTAAAAGTGGTTGGCCTATAGGCCTTGGGTTCCGTTCACGCACCAGTATAGCGCCGGGATGTTCAAAAGATGTTAAGAAACGATTGGGATTTGATTCAGGTTTGGCGCTTGTTGATTCGAACTCGGTCAGCGAGTCGGACCCGCATAAACGACAAAGCGCCCCGGTCCATGATGGATCGGGGCGCTTGGCGTATGGCACCTATTCTCTGAAAACGACCAGCTTGCTGACGGCGAAATTCCACAGGAACGCCACGCCGGTCGCCAGGGCCAGCGAGATCAGCTCTGGCGCGGCCAAGGTATCCAAACACACGTGCATGACGCCGGCGTTGAGGCCCAGGGCCACCAGGTTGACTAGCACAAAGAGCGCCAGGGTCTTCCAGGCGCTGGCCTCCGAGCGGAACGTCCACGACCGGTTCCAGGCAAAGCTGTTGAGCACGCCGACGCTGTAAGAGATGACCTTGGCCGCCACCGGCCAGACCCCCACCCAATGCGCGAGCACCAGATAGAGGCCCATGTCCACCACCGTGTTGAGCGCGCCCACGATGGCGAACTTGGCGGCTTGGCGGATGCCCGGTGGCACCCGGTCCTTGACCATGACGGCTTCCATCCTCACACCCCCTTGCGATACCCCGAGCAATCATAGAGCGTGAGCTGCTGCCCGCCGCCGGGGCCGGCCTGGCTCGTCTGCGTCGCGCCGGGGACGGTGACGACGGCGGCGTGGCTCGTCAGCCACGCGGCGATGTCCGGCTTGCGCTGTGCCAGGTCCGGGCTGACCAGGACGTAGCGCAGCTCGCCGGCCGCCACCATCTGCGCCAGCCCCTCGGTGTCCACCACATTGTCATTGCCGCTGAACCCGCCAAAGGTGAGCACCGGCCGGCCCGTCGCCAGGATATACGGCGAGGCGTCGTGCGAGCTGAGTACGGCCATCAAATAGCTGCCCGGCTCGGTGTGAGCTAGCAGGTAATCTAGGATCACCTGCTGCGAGGACGTGAGCTGCGTGCCAGCGGCATTCGGCCCCAGCCCGGCGCCACCCCCGGTGTCCGGCTCGGCGCGGGGCAGCCCCACGTTGGGATGGGTGTTGAGCGTCGTCAGACCGGACCAGGCCAGGGGCGCCACCATCAGGCCCAGGCAGACCAGGGCCAGGGCCGCCTTGCTCCAGCGGGGAGACCTGGACAATGCCAGCATCAACCCCAGGCCGGCGGCCCAGGCCACCACCGCCAGGATGGTGATCCACCAGGCGTGGACCGGGTAACTCCACAGCATCACAAACTGGAAGGCGATGGTGGTCCCGGTGAGCAGCACGACCAGCGGCCAGCCCACCCACCAGCGACGGCGATACACGCGCCACAGCGCCCAGGCTGACGCGCCCACCAGCGCCGCCAGCGGCGGCCCCAACATGATCAGATAGTAGGTGTGCATGATGCCCGAACTCAGGCTCAAGTAGGCCATTGCCGGGAGCAGCCAGCCGGCCCACAGCACGAGGGCCAGGTGCCGGTCGTTGAGCGGCCAGGACCGGCCGGCCACCACCAGCGCCAGCGGCAGCCCCAGGAGCGCCAGCGGGAGCAGCCAGCTCGCCTGGGTGACCAGCGGCTCGGAGAAAAGCCGCAGCACGCCGGGCTCGCCCATCTCCTGGCTCGGGCCGCCGCCGGGTTGCGGGGCCGGGCCAACGCCCGGCTGATTCCCCGGCCCCAGCGGGGCCGGATTACGCACAGCGTCCTGTGGATAACCCGGCCCGGTGCCCGGAATGCTACCGCCCGCCGGCATCGGTGGCCGGACCGGCTGCTCGCCACCGGTAGGCTGGCCCGGCTGCGCCGGACTACGCACAGCGTCCTGTGGATAGCCCGGCTGCGCCGGATTATAACCCGGCATCGGCGGCTCCATCGGGCGCTGCGCGCCGGCCGGAGGCCCTTGCGGCCGGTCGCCGCCGGTCAGGGCCGCCAGCGAGCCCCCCGGCAGCAAGCGGCTCAAGCCGTTGTGCCCGGTGACGAGTTCCAGCACCGTGTTGTCGTCGCTGCTGCCGATGTAGGGCCGGCTCTCCGGCGGCGTCAGGTCCACCACCACGACCCACGACAGCGACACCGCCAGCAGGACCCCGGTCGCCAGGCCCAGGTGTATCAGCCTCTTCCACCACACACAGCGCGCACCCAGCAGGTACACGGCGTAAAACGCCGGCAGCACCATGTAGGCCTGGAGCATCTTGATGTTGAACCCCAGCCCCATCAGGGCCGCGCCCAGGAGCAGGGGGCTGAGCCGGCCCTTGCGAGCCGCCAGCCAGAAGGCCCCGGCCGCCAGCAGCAGCACAAAGACCAGCAACCCGTCGATGGTATTGTTGCGCTCCGTGGCCACGGTCACCGGCACCACCGCCAGCGCCAGGGCCGCCGCCAGCCCGGCCCACGCGCCAAACTGCCGCCACACCAGGGCAAACAGCACCGGGATCGACAGTACCCCGGCCAGCGCCTGGGGCAGCGCCAGCGCAAACCCGTTCACGCCCAGAAAATACGCCGAGACCGCCTGCACCCAGAAGCCCAGCGGCGGCTTGTCCACCGTCACCGAGCCGCCCGGCTCGTAGGCAGCAAAGAAAAAGTTGTGCCACGAGGTCAGCATGCTCTTGACCGTGGCGGCATAGTAGGCGTTGCCGATGCTGTACGCGCCCAGGTCGTAAAAACGCAGGAGCGCGCCCAGCAGGATGACGAGCCCCAGCCCCCCGGCGATGACCACCTGCCTCGTGCCGACCCTCGGCCGGCTCCTGGATTCAGCCCGTGCCATCACAGCCGTGCCCGTCACGACCGTGTCCGCGATTCTGCTGCTAACTGCCATCATGACCTCCTGGTATCTATCTACTCAGCCTACCCTCCCGTAGGTTGTTTTTACGAGCCTGGTTCGTCTGAATACCGGCTCTGCACCAGCGTTTTGGCTGATACCGCACGTGGTAACCTGCGGGAGGGTTATCACTACCGCAAGCATAGCACAGAGATGTTCAAAAGTTGTTAAGAAATGATGGGGATCTGGTATAGATTCCACTTGCCGGACTCCCCCGGCCATGATACAATCGGCTACAACAGAGACCTGCCAAAAGCAAGGATCGTCAAGAACATGCCGCCGCGCGGGTCATGAACGCGGCAAACACGCCGCCCGGAGAGCAACGAGCGTCAGGGAACCGGTCCATCTCTGTGCTATTATTGTGCCTGAAGGATCCTTCGAGCCCGTTGAGCGGACATCCATAAGACACAGTACAAGGAGATGAGCCCCTGAGCGAACAGACGTACCAACTGCACCCCATCGGAGCCGTCCGGCGCGCCGGTAACGGCATTTACCTGGAGATAGCCGAGCCGTTCCGCCCGGCGCTCAAGCAACTCGACCAGTTCAGCCACGTCATGGTGTTCTGGTGGGCGGACCGGTGCGATGACGATGCCGGTCGCACGACGTTCCAGTGCCGGCCGCCCTATGCCGAGGACCACGTGACCGGCGTGTTCGCCACCCGGTCCCCGTACCGCCCCAACCCCATCGCCATGACCACGTGCCGGGTGGTGGGGCTGGACGAGGCGGCCGGCACCGTCCAGGTGGCAGACATCGACGCCCACGACGGCACCGCCATCGTGGACCTGAAGGCCTACTTCCCGGTGTGCGACCGGGTCCAGGCGGCCCACATCCCGGCCTGGCTCGCCGGCTGGCCGGAGTGGATGCCCGACGACGGCATCGGACTGGAACCCTGGGAAGAATAAGAGGAGCGCGTGCATGGAACCAACGATGCTGGACCAGCCCGGGATGCTGCTGGTGGGTTTCAGCTTTTTCGGGGACCCGTTCCGTCTCAGCGGCGGCTGGACCGAGGAGAACGAGATCGGCCGGCTCTGGACACGCTTTATGGCCTACCTGGGCGCGCACCACGCCCGCATCAAGCACGTCGCCACCAATGCGGTGATGTACGAGGTGCATGTGGAGCACCAGGAGACAGCCACTACCGGCCAGCACGAAGTATTCGTCGGGCTGGAAGTGGACCGGCTGGAAGACGTGCCGGTGGAGCTATCGGTCAAGGTTTTCCCGCCGGCCACCTATGCCATTTTTACCCTGCACGGCGACGAGATCACGTCCGACTGGACCAGAACCATCCTGGAATGGATGACAGCGTCCGGCGTCCAGCCTGCCCACCCCTACAGCGTCCAGCGCTACGACGAACGATTCAAGGGCGTGGACCACATCGACGAGTCGGTGCTAGAGGTCCACGTCCCCATCACCCAGGCGCGTGAGCCATGACCACCCGGTTCAGCACCTCGCCGGATGGCACACGCATCGCCTATGACGTGGCCGGGCGCGGCCCCGCGCTCATGCTGCTGCACGGCGCCGGCAAGACCCGGCGCGACTGGCACACCCTGGGCTATGTGGAGCGCCTGAGCCCGGATTTCACCGTCATCACCGTGGACATCCGGGGCACCGGCGAGAGCGACCGGCCTCTCGACATCGCCAGCTATGCCATCGAGCGCATCTGCCAGGACCTGTACGCTGTGGCAGACGCCTGCGCCGCCCGGCGCTTTGCCGTCTGGGGGGACGGTTTTGGGGGCAACATAGCCCGCTACCTGGGGGCCTGGTCCGACCGGGTGACGGCCGCCGCCATCATTGGCATCCCGTTTGGGCCGGCCACCAACGAACAATTCGACCGGCACATCGACACGCTGGAAACAAAGTGGGGCGACCTGATCCGCGCGTACCACACCGGCACGCTGTCCGAGAAGCAACGCCAATCGCTGCTCAAGGGGCAAACCGCCGTCTGGCTGCCCTGCCTCCAGGCCATGCACGACCATTGGCCCAGCGTCGAGCCGGCCGACATGCGCTGCCCCACCCTGCTGCTGGTCGGCACCCGGAGCCGGGACGTGCTGGCCTGGGTGCAGGCGAACCGCGCCGCACTGGACACCGCCCGGGTGCGCGTCGAGACCGTGGCCGGCCTCAATCACAACCAGGAATTCACCGAGATCGACCGGGTGTTCCCGGTCGTCAGCGCGTTCCTCAAGACCCACGCCTCACGGTAGAACAAACCGGTGCCAGATGCCTGACAGCGCGTTGATGGCCCGGGCCATCGACTTTATCGAGGACAACCTCCAGCAAGCCATCACCGTGACCGACATGGCGGACGCGGTGGCCTATTCGCTGTATCACTTTTGCCGCACGTTCAACCAGGCCACCCACCACACGCCATACGATTACCTGATGCGCCGGCGGATCGCGGAAGCGGCGCAAGAGCTGCTCCGGACCGACCGGCGCATCCTCGACGTGGCCCTGGACTACCAGTTCAACAACCCGGAGACGTTCTCCCGCGCCTTCCGGCGCGTGTTCGGGATGCCGCCCAGCCAGTGGCAAAAGCAGGGGCGCGCGGACCGGCGGCTGATCATGCCCCGGCTCACCCGGGCGCACCTAGCGCACATCACCCGGGGCGCGTGCCGCCCGCCGGTCCTGCAAGAGCGCGCCGCCTTTCACGTGGCCGGGATCATGACGCTGGTCCGGGACGACCCGGCCGTGGTCGCGCACGCCTGGAACCTGCTGGCCCACGAGTTGGCCAACGCACCGCACGCCGGCGCGCCGACGGTCTATTACGGTATCACCTACTATCCGGACGATTGGGAGAGCCGGGGCGTCCTGTACCTGGCCGCCGGCGAGATCCCGGCGCCACATACTGCCAGCCCGGCCCTGGTGGTCAAGACGATTCCAGCCCTCAAGTATGCCCGCTTTATCCATCAAGGCCCCCCGAGCGACCTCCCCCTGACCCTCGACTACATCTATCACACCTGGCTGCCCAAGTCCGAACAGCGCCTGGCCCGGCCCCTGGTCATCGAGTGCTGGCGCCATCACGCCTCCGGCGGCGTGTTCGGACACGCCGTGTTCGGACACGCCGCGTTCGGACACACCGCGTTCGGACACGCCGCGTCTGAATGCGGCACGTCCGAACACGGCGTCTATATCCCCATCGAATAGATCATGGCCCCCCCGGGGGGCGGTCCAATGCTTCTGCCCTGATCCGTCATGCTGAGACACGGTTTCCCTGGGCAAGCATTGCCTTCCCCATCCCCACGTGATATAATCTCCTTGTGCATCGCACACCATACCGACACTGGAAGACCCCATGCGCCGAGGCAGCCGCAGCGCAGTCCGAGTCGTTGGTCAAAATGTATACCATCAGCCAGGGCGATGTCCGCATCCCGCTGCTGACCCACATCCCCCACAACACCACGCACATCCCGCCGGGCCTGCGCCCGGCCATCTTGTTGGGCAACGCAGCGCTTGCAGCGGAACTATTGGCCCTCACCGACTGGTACACGGACGAACTTTGCCCCGGCGGCCATTGGGCCGGTCGGCGGTGTGGCCGTGGTCTACCCGGTCAGCCGCTTGGTGGCAGACCCGGAGCGGTTCAGCGACGATGCCCAGGAGGTGATGTCCTCGGTGGGTATCCACAACGCCAGGGCCTTGCCGTGGCAGGACACTGCGTGTGGGCGTTATATATACCCGGACTTCCACCGGAGCGCCCTTGCGGATGCCGCCGACAGCCACAGAGCGGGCAGCCCTGCTTCATCGCTTCTACTGGCCCCATCACCGGGCTATCGAGGGGGAAGTGGATGCGCTCCTGGCGGTCTATGGCCGCTGCCTGATCCTGGACGGTCACTCGTTCCCATCCCGCCCGCTGCCCTGTGAACTGGACCAGGACCCGGACCGCCCAGACATCTGCCTCGGCACCGATGCGGTCCACACGCCGGAATCGCTGGCCCGGCTGGTCGAGGCGTTCTGCGCGGCCCGGGGGCTGCGGACGGCCCGGGACCGGCCCTACCGGGGCACGTACGTGCCGTTGCAGCACTACCACACGGACCGACGCGTATCGTCGATCATGATCGAGGTCAACCGTCGATTGTATCTGGACGAGGTCACCGGGGCCCTGGCACCCTCGTTCCACACGGTGCAGCGCCTGGTCGCCGACCTGGTGGACTGCCTCGCCAGAGAGTGGTACAGGCCAATAAACAAAGGGAAGAGCCCATGAGAGACCAGGTACTCCTCCGCCGCTACCGGGTCGGGCAGCGATTCTTCCGCGAGGTCAAGGTGCGGGGAGGCTGGCTGGGCCTGAAGCCGGCCGCCCTGGCCGGCGCAAACCTGCGCGCGGTCGACCTGCGCCGGGCAGATCTGCGGGGGCCGCACGGTGGCGCTCAACGTGCGCTCGCAGGGCGGCAGGGGGATGTGCCGGCCGGCTCCTGGTTGCCGACCACGACGACATGGTGACCAAGGCCCTGTCCTGGGCCTTGCAGAGCTGCGGTGCACGACCCGGAGGCAGAAGGATTTTCCAAACGGCTTGCCAGCGGTTACGCTACACGATCAGCCCCATAGCTATGTCGGGCGCGATATGTCTGCGTAGCCAACCACCATTTTGTCTTGCTTGTAGGCCTGATCTGTGCTAGAATGAACAAATGCCAGGTATCCCACTCGTTGCCAGCAGGCCGGGCGGGAAACTGGCAACTCGGATCGCGCGAGGGTTAACGAGGTGGTCCTATGACTGAACCAGCCTTTGTGGCGTTTGATCACGAACTAGAGCAGTTGTGGCGCTTTCTCAGCCTGGCCCTGGCCGGGCACGGTCAGGTCTGTTTCGTCGCCGGCGAGGCCGGCAGTGGCAAAAGCACCCTGGTCGCCGAGTTTGCCCGGCGGGCCCAGCAAGCGCACGCCGACCTGGTCGTCGCCGTGGGGGCGTGCAACGCCCAGACGGGTATCGGCGACCCCTACCTCCCCTTCCGCGAGGTACTAGGCCTGCTGACCGGCGACGTGGACGCCAAGCTCAAGCAGGGGGCCATCACGTCCCAGAATGCCGAGCGACTGCAGCGTTTCCTCCGACTCTCCGGGCAGGCCCTGGTGGACCTGGGCCCGGACCTCATCGACATCTTTGTGCCCGGCGTGGGCCTGGTAACCCGGGCCAGCCTCTTTGTCGCGGGCAAGACCGGGGTCGCCGACAAGATCGGCTGGGTGGACCGGCTGAAGCAGGTGGCCGGCCAGCCGGCGCCCGTGCCCGGCGAGTTGGAACAGGGTCGCATCTTTGAGCAATACGCCAGCGTGTTGCGCGCCCTGGCCGCCCGGCAGCCGTTGGTGCTGATGGTGGACGACTTGCAGTGGGCCGACGCGGCTTCGATCAGCTTATTGTTCCACCTGGGGCGGGGCATCGGGGAGAGCCGCACCCTGCTCCTGGGAACCTATCGCCCCGATGAGTTGGCTCTAGGACGTGATAGCGCGCGGCACCCGTTGGAAAAGGTGCTGGCCGAGTTCAAACGCTACCGGGGTGAGCTTGCTATCAACCTGGACTGGTCCGGGGGGCCGGCGGGCCGGCAGTTTGTGGACGCTCTGTTGGACACCGAGCCGAACCAACTGGGGCCGGCGTTTCGGGCGGCCTTGTTCGACCACACCGGGGGGCACCCACTCTTTACCGTCGAACTGCTGCGGGATATGCAGGAGCGCGGCGCTCTGGTCCAGGACGACCAGAATCGCTGGGTTGCAGGCCCCACCTTGGACTGGGAAATGCTGCCGACCCGGGTAGAAGGCGTCATTGAGGAGCGCATCGGGCGTCTGGCAGACGATCTGCGCGACATTCTCTCTGTCGCCAGTGTGGAGGGAGAGGATTTTACGGCCCAGGTCATCGCCCGGGTAGAAGAGATCCGCGAGCGCCAACTGCTGCGCACACTGTCCCAGGAGTTGGAAAAGCACCACCACCTGGTGCGGGAGCAGGAGGAGGTCAAGGTTGGTCGTCAGTTCCTGACGCGCTACGAGTTCGCCCACGCCGTGTTCCAGCAATACCTGTACGACGATCTGGGGGCCGGGGAACGGCGCATGCTGCACGGCGAGATTGCCGCCGCGCTGGAGGACCTGTATCAGGAGCGGGCCGCCGAGATTGTCGTGCAATTGGCGCACCACTATGCTGAGGCAGGGGTGGGAGACAAAGCCATCGCGTACCTACTCCAGGCCGGGGACCGCGCCCGCGGACTGTATGCCTACCAGGAGGCTATCAGCTACTATCAGCGGGCGCTCGAGTTCCTGCGAGATCAGCGCGACCACGAGCGCACCGCGCGCACGCTGATGAAGCTGGGTCTGACCTATCACATCGCCTTTGATTTCCGGCGCGCGCGCCAGGCATATGAGGAGGGCTTTGCGCTGTGGCAACGGGTGGGGGGGCAAGAACCGTCCGCAGCACTGCCGCCGGCCCCCCACGCCCTGCGGATCGATTGGCCTTACCCGCCCCTCACCCTGGACCCGGCCCTGGCCGGCGACATCGACTCGACCGGCATCATCGACCAGTTGTTCAGCGGACTGGTGACCCTCGACCCCGAGATGGACGTGCTGCCGGATGTGGCCCATAGTTGGGACGTGCTGGACGAGGGGCGCAAGTACGTCTTTCATCTGCGGCCCGACGTGCGGTGGAGTGACGGCGCGCCGGTGACGGCAGACGACTTTGCCTACGCCTGGCGGCGCGTGTTGACGCCAGCCACCGAATCGCCCGCGGCCCGGCTGTTGTACGATATCCGAGGCGCTCGCGCATTTCACCAGGGCGAAACCACCGACCCGGCCAGCGTGGGCGTGCAGGCCCCGGACCCGGCCACCCTGGCAGTCGAGTTGGAACAGCCTGCCGGTCATTTCCTCTACCTGCTGGCCTATAACGCCAGCTACCCCGTGCCCCGGCATGCTGTGGAGGCCCGCAGCAAAGACTGGACGGCCGCGAAGCACATCGTCACCAATGGCCCTTTCCGGCTGGTATCCTGGAACCTCGACAAGGTCATTGTCCTGGCGCGCGACCCGCAGTATCATGGCCGCGGTCAGGGCAACGTGCAACGCGTAAAGGTGTCGCTGGCTTCCGAGTGGTCGGCTCGACTGAACCAGTACGAAGCCGGCAACCTGGACACCCTGGCCCTATGGGACCTGCGGCCGGACCGGGACCGCGCCCGGCAGCAGCATGCCGACGAGTACCTCCTGGGGCCGCTCATGTCCACCCTGTCCGTGGGTTTTGACGCGAGTCGGCCGCCCTTTGATGACGCCCGGGTGCGCCGGGCTTTTGTGCACGCTGTGGACCGGGAACGGCTGGCGGATGTGGTCCTGGGCGGATACGAGTTCCCGGCCACCGGCGGGTTTTTGCCCCCGGGGATGCCCGGCCATTCGCCCGGGATCGGGCTGCCTTTTGACCCGGCCCAGGCCCAGGCACTCCTAGCCGAAGCCGGCTATCCGCAGGGTCGCGATTTTCCGGCGGTGGAGCTGCTCACCGACCGGGGCCGCGACGTGCTGAACCAGTACCTGCAAGCTCAGTGGCGGGGGAACCTGGGGGTAGAGGTCGCGTGGCAGGCGGTCGAGTGGGCGGAGATGATGGAGCGGCTGGACCAAACGCCGCCGCACCTGTTCCTCTTTGCCTGGGCCGCCGATTATCCCGATCCCGACAATTTCTTGCGGGCCTGTGATGCCCTGGCGCGAACCGGGTGGCGAGACGAGACCTATGAGGGATTGGTGCGGGAGGCCCGGCAGCTCACAGACCAAGGGCAACGAATGGCGCGTTATACGGAGGCGGATCGTCTCCTGGTCCAGGAAGCGGCCATCATGCCCTTCACCTATGGGCGAATACATCTGCTGGTCCAGCCATGGGTGCATCGGTTCCCCACGTCGGCCATCAAGTGGTGGTACTGGAAAGATGTGGTCATTGAGCCGCATTGACCTTTACTGGGGTAACAGTGTCCATTATCGGGGTAACGCCAAGTTAACCCACGTCTGGTATAATCGGCACCCTGGCCTTGAGCCACTCGCCGGACTATGCAAGCCCAAATTGCCACCAGGAGAGGAAACATGAACATGCAGGCAGGAACCCGGACCCGGCAGCAGCGTGCCGGGTCTCATCTCGTTAGCGGTTTCTTGGTGCTGGTGATGCTGAGCGCACTACTGCCGCTGCCCTGGAGCGCCCCGCCCCCGACCGCGTATGCCTGGCCGGGTGAATTGGCCATGGTATGGTCTTCCACGGAGCAAGATTGGACCAACAGCATAGCCTGGGGCGACTGGGATAACGACGGTGACCTGGACCTGGCCGTGGGCAACCATGTCTATGGCCAGGTCAACCGGGTGTACCGCAACGACGGCGGCAGCCTGACTCTGGCCTGGTCGTCACCAGAGGCAGATGGCACTTTTAGCGTGGCCTGGGGTGACTGGGACAATGACGACGACCTGGACTTGGCCGTGGGCAATACTGGTGGCCAGCCTAACCGCGTGTACCGCAACGACGGCGGCAGCCTGACCCTGGCCTGGTCTACGACAGAGACGGATGACACCCGCAGCGTGGCCTGGGGGGACTGGGACAATGACGGCGACCTGGACTTGGCCGTGGGCAACTATGGCCAGCCCAACCGGGTCTACCGCAATGACGGCGGCAGCCTGACCCTGGCTTGGTCCGCATTAGAGACGAACAAGACTACCAGCGTAGCCTGGGGCGACTGGGACAATGACGGGGACCCGGACCTGGCCGTGGGGAACGGGGGAAATGGGAGTCCTGGGGAACCCAACCGGGTGTACCGCAACGACGGCGGCAGCCTGACCCTGGCCTGGTCCTCTCCAGAGACAGACGAAACCCAGAGCGTGGCCTGGGGAGATTGGGATGGGGACAATGACCTGGATCTCGCCGTGGGAAACTGGGCCGACGGATCAAACAATGGCCATCCCAATCGGGTGTATGCCAATGGTGGTGGCAGTCTGACGCTGGTCTGGTCCTCACCCGAGCTGGAAATCACTGCCAGTGTGGCCTGGGGGGATTGGGACGACGACGGCGACCTGGACCTGGCCGTGGGCAATGGTGGTCTTGGCACCGGCCATAACCAGGTGTACGCCAATAGTGGTGGCAACCTGGCTCTCGCCTGGACGTCACTGGAGGTAGAGGGCACCACCAGTGTGGCCTGGGGGGATTGGGACGGCGACGGCGACCTGGACCTGGCCGTGGGGAACCGGGGCGCTGTCCAGATGTACGCCAACGGCGGCAGCACTCTGGCCGCGGGCTGGTCCTCCACCGAGGCGGACGATACTCGCGGCCTGGCCTGGGGGGACTGGGATGGAGACGGTGACCTGGACCTGGCCGCCGGCAATGATGGTGCCAACCGGGTGTACGCCAACAACGACGGTAACCTGACCCCAGCCTGGTCCTCTCCCGAGACGGATGACACCCGCAGCGTGGCCTGGGGTGACTGGGACAATGACGGCGACCTGGACCTGGCCGTGGGGAACTATGGCGAGTCCAACCGGGTCTACCGCAACGACGGCGGCAGCCTGGCCCTGGCCTGGTCCTCCACGGAAACCGACGATACCACCTCCGTGGCCTGGGGTGACTGGGACCGGGACGGCGACCTGGACCTGGCCGTGGGCAACGATGGCCAGCCCAACCGGGTCTACGCCAACGACGGCGGCAGCCTAGTCCTGGCCTGGTCCTCCACCGAGACAGACGATACCACCTGCGTGGCCTGGGGGGACTGGGACGCCGATGGCGACCTGGACCTGGCCGCAGGCAACGCCAACCAGCCCAACCGGGTATACCGCAACGATGGGGGCAGCCTAGCCCTGGCCTGGTCCTCCACGGAAACCGACGATACTCGCAGCTTGGCCTGGGGGGATTGGGACAGCGACGGCGACCCAGACCTGGCCGTGGGCAACTGGGAAGCGGCCAACCGTGTCTACCGCAACGATGGGGGCAGCCTGACCCTGGCCTGGTCCTCGGCCGAGGCCGACCACACCACCAGCCTGGCCTGGGGCGACTGGGACGGCGACGGCGACCACGACCTGGCCGTGGGCAACTATGGCGAATATGACCGGGTGTACACCAGCTATGGTGATCGCCTGCTCCTGACCTGGTCCTCGACCGCAGCGGACGGTACCTGGTGCGTAACCCTGGGAGACGCGGACAACGACGGTGACCTGGATCTGGCCGCCGGGACCGAGCGCTACCAACCCATCCGGGTGTATGCTAACGGCAGCCGACCCCTGTCATTGGCCCATTCCACCTTTGAGGTGGAAGACACCCGCGCCGTGGCCTGGGGGGACTGGGACGGCAACGGCGATCTGGACCTGGCCGTGGGGAACTATGGCCAACCCAACCGGGTCTACGCCAATGTGGATGACGAACTGACGCTGGCGTGGTCCTCGACCGAAACCGACAACACCACCAGCATCGCCTGGGGGGACTGGGACAGCGACGGCGACCTGGACCTGGCCGTGGGCAACGATGGTCAAGCCAACCGGGTGTATGCGAACAACGGCGGCAGCCTGACTCTAGCCTGGTCGTCAGTCGAGGCGGATGCCACCGAAAGCCTGGCCTGGGGCGACTGGGACAACGACGGCGACCTGGACCTGGCTGTGGGCAATTCGGGAGCAGCTGACCCCAACCGGGTCTATGCCAACAGTGGCGGGGCGCTGACGCTGGTCTGGTCTGAACCTGAGGAAGACGCGGATTATACCTACGACGTAGCCTGGGGGGACTGGGATAACGATGGTGACCTGGACCTGGCAGCGGGAGACTTCAGCGGTGTGAGGGTGTTCGCCAACGCCGGCGGCAGCCTGGCCCTGGCCTGGTTCTCAGACGAGGCGACAAGCAACCGCAGTGTGGCCTGGGGGGACTGGGACAACGATGGCGACCTGGACCTGGTCGTGGGAAGTTTTTTCACTGGAAACAAACTTCTCGTATTTGCTAACAGCGGCGGCAGCCTGGCTTGGGCCTGGTCCTCGAGTGAAACGAACTGGGTCCGAAGCGTGGCCTGGGGGGATTGGAACAACGACGGCGACCTGGACCTGGCCATGGGCAACGGCGATTGGGGCGCCCAGCCCAACCTGGTATACGCCAACCACGGCGCCAGCCTGGCCTCGGCCTGGACCCCGCTCGAAACGGATGATACCCGCGGCATCGCCTGGGGAGACTGGGATGGCGACGGCGACCTGGACCTGGCTGTGGGCAATGCCAACCAGCCCAACCGGGTCTATCGCAACCGGGCCGCCGACATCCAGGCCCTCCCGGATACCGCGCCCCACGTGCGCGTGGCCTACCCGGCCGGCGCCGCCGCCCCCTTCTTTTCCTCCGCCACTATCCTCCAGGGCCCCACCGTGGCCATCACCTACACCCTGGTGGACCCAGAGAGCGACCCGGTTCGCTACATCCAGGCCCACTACTCCCTGGACGGCGGCAGCACCTGGCAGCCGGCCGTGGCCGCCAGCGGCGTCGTGACCACCAACCTGACCACGTCACCCACCGGCACGCTCCACGTCTACACCTGGGACATCTTTGCCTCTGGCATCTATGGCAACAGCGACAACGTCGTGTTCCGCATCGACGCGTACCAGGGCTTCAGTGGCCCCGGCCCCTACCAGTACCCCGCCCGCTCGGCCCGCACCCTGCCCTTCCGTCTGCGCGGGTCCCAGGTGCGGGTGCTCAACGGCGCCCAGCCCGCCGCGGAGGCCCTGGTCTACCGCCTGCCCGCCGGCCAGGCCGGGGACTATGAGCCGTACTGTGATAGCACTGGTCAGCCCCTGCGCACCAGCGCCGCCGGCTACCTGCAAGGGTGGGGCCACATCGCCGTGGGCGATCGGCTGGTGGCCCTGGCCCCCCAGGTGGTCAGCGACACCCACACGCTCTACTACACCAACGCCACGCCCACCCTCACCGGCCTAGAGGCCTACACCGTCACCGCCCTGGGCGTGCAAAACCTCGTCGTGTCAGCAGCCAATCCCCTCCTGTTATTCGATCTGGACGTGTCGCTGGAGTGGGACGCCCGCACCGACGAGCAGTTCCTGTCCCAGTTGTCATTCGACTTGCAGCGCACATCCGAGCTGCTCTACGACTGGACCAACGGCCAGGCGGCCCTGGGTCAGGTCAGCGTCTACCACGACCGGGAGCACTGGAACGACGCCCACGTGCGCGTCTATGCCACCAACCGCCTGCGCCCTAACGCCGCCCAGGGCGGCCTGGTCTCCACGGTCATCACCGACCCGCTGCAGGCCAACGTCTGGTACGCGCCGGGCCAGGTGCGCATGGGCGCGGTGTGGAATCGCTACGGCGACCCAGGCGGCTCGTTGAGCGAGGACTGGCCGCGCACTCTGGCCCACGAGCTGGGCCACTATGCTTTGTTCCTGGACGACGACTATCTGGGCTTTGCCAACGGGCTGCTGGTGCCGGTGGAGACCTGCTCGGGCACGGCCATGAGTGACCCCTATCGCGACGATTACAGCGAGTTCCACCTGACTACAGACTGGCTGCCCGACTGCCAGGCCACGCTGTCGCACCAGGTCACCGGCCGCTCGGACTGGGCGACCATCACCACGTTCTATCCCGAACTGCACGAGATGCCGGCTAACCCCGGCCCCAGTGGCCTGCCCCTGGCAGCCACCACGATAGGCTTAGTGGAACCGATTACCCCCACTACAGCGCTGGATGTGCCCATCTTTTATCTCTCGCAGGATGGTCACCGGGTCCAGCCGGGGACCAGCGCGCGGGCCTTTCTGTTCCGCCAGGAAGGGGACTGGCTGACGGACCTGGGCCGGCCCACGGTAGACCAGGTCTTGGCCCGGGGGGCGCGGCCGGGCGACCGCCTGGCCGTGTACGAGCTGGCGGCTGGGCGGCTGGGCTACGAGACCATCACCCCCGGCGACGAGCAACTGGCCCTGGTCGCCCTGTCTGGCTGGCAGCCCGAGGTCACGGTCACACCGGTGACCTCGCGGACCATCGACCTGGTCGTGGGCAACGTGCCCACCGGGCTGGCGCTGCAGGCCCGACTGTTCCCGGTGACCGACCCGGCGTCGCCGGCCATCGCCCTCACGCCTGCGGGTGGGCAGTACGAGGGCACCTTTGACGTGGCCGAACCGGCGCTGGAGGGCTATGTGCAGGTGTGGGTGGACGAGGCGGACCCGCGCCGCGAGATCGTCGCCGACTATGCCCTGGGCGGCGACCCGGGCTATGTGCGGGGGCGCGGTGGCTATGTGCGGGGCCGGGGCGGCTACGTGCGCGGCCGCGGCGCGCCGGCCATGTCCGCCGACGGGCAGGTGATTCTGTTTGGGGAGGACCTCGAGTTCGCGGCGGGCGAGTTCTATGCGTTGCAGGCGGCCACGGTCATTCCCTCAACTCCGGCCTGGGCCACGGTGGTGGGCCAGGCATACCGGCTGTCGGCATCAGCCAGTGCGCCGGACCTGGCCGGCACGTCCTTGAGCTTTAGCTACCTGGGCAGCGAAGTACCCCCGGGGGAGGAGGGCTGGCTGCGGGTGTGCTACTGGGATGGGAGTACCTGGCAGCGATTGCCGACCCAACTGGACACCTACAACAACATGGCTTCCGCGCCGACCCAGGGGCCGGGACTGTACGCCCTCATGACCAGCGTCGAGATCCCGCTGTACAGTGCAGGGTGGAATCTGTTCGCCTATCCGGTGCAGGCGACCCGGCCAGTTACGGAGGCGCTGCTGTCGGTCAGCGGCTACTATACCACCGTCTATGGCTACGAGTCCACGGACACGGCGGACCCGTGGAAGGTCTATGACGTGACGGCGCCGGAGTGGGTCAACGATCTGCACACCTTGCAGTTTGGTCGGGGCTACTGGATCAACTGCACCCAGGCCATCACCCTGCTGCTCCAGGGCGGCGCGACGGCGCCCCGAGTCGTGGACAGCAGTATGTCAAGTCCGCCGGCCACCTACTATGGCGTGGTGCAGGCTGGGCCGGGCTTTATGCCGGCACCGGGATTGGTGGTGACCGCCTGGATCGACGGGCACCAGTGCGGTCAGGGGCAGACGCTGGAGGCAGACGGCCAGGTAGTGTATGTCGTGGACGTGTTCGCCGAGGGACCGGGGGGCGTCGCCGGCTGTGGCGCGTCGGGGCGGACGGTGCTGTTCCGAGTGGGATCACAAGTCATGGTCCCTCTCGCCACCTGGGACAACGACCACCTGTGGGAACTGGCCCTCAGCCCGGCCGCGCTGCCGTCAGCCGGGTTCTCGTCCAGCAGCCCCGACTGGCTGGGCCAGGCGACGGTCTTTACCAATACCACGCAGACCACGCCGCCCGGTGACCCCACAATGGCCTACCACTGGGCCTTTGGGGACAGCGCGACCAGCCCATTGACCAGTCCCACCCATGCCTATACCAGTCCGGGCATGTACACCGTGGTGCTCACCGCGACCAATGTAGCGGGGGGGCACGTCATCAGCGGCACAGTGACTGTTTACGGGCCGCCAACCACTGGCTTTACTACCAGCTCTCCCGAGTGGCTGGGCCAGACAACCACCTTTGCCAACACCACGCAGACCACACCGCTCGGCGACTCCACGGTGACCTATCACTGGGCCTTTGGTGACGGGGGAACCAGCCCGCTGGCGAATCCCACCCATGCCTATGCCAGTCCGGGCAATTATACTGTAGTGCTCACGGCGACCAACGCGGCGGGGAATCACGTGGGCAGCCAGCCAGTGACCGTCTATAGCGCGCCAGTGGCCGGGTTCACAGCCTCGCCCATTACCGGTCTGAGCCCACTCACCATTGCCTTTACCAACACCACGACCACCACGCCATCTGGTGACCCGACGCTGACCTATCTATGGGATTTCGGCGATGGTCACTCAAGCGCGGCGCTCCAACCCACGCACGTGTATGCGCAAGCTGGGGTCTATACGGTGACTCTGATGGCGAGCAATGCCACCGGGAGCCACGTCCAGGTCCGCGCTGGGTATATCCACGTGACCAGCGAATGGCACCTCTACCTACCGCTGGTGGTGCGGCAATAGCCCGGGTGATGGCAACGCTAATCCGCATCGTGAACCAGGGCACATCCGACGAATACACGCTGCTGGCAGGCAAAGTGGGATGAGGAGTATCGCAAAGCCGTGTTTACGGATAATGCGCGCGTCATCTAGGGACGCCGATTATCACTGCCGGTGGGTCAGTTGATGCTGTTGCCACCGGGGACGTAGGTCCCAAGTCAGGAGGGATCATGGACTGGTCACTCAAACGACACTTTGACGAGCGCTGGCCTCGGTACTTTCCCGGCACGGAATGGCCCCTCGCCTTCTACTACACTTCGCAGCCGGACCGGGCCGAGCGGGCACAGCCGCCCACGGGCCACCATTGTTTCATCGGCCAACTGGCGGCTGTGCGCCGGGGGCAATCCCTGTGCTTCGATGCCCCGGCCGTGGGCTGTGGCGGCGGCCGGCGCTATCTGGGCTTTGCTCCCGAGTTGAGCCCCCGCTTCGAGTATTTCCTCTCGTGCGGCATTCCGGGGGAACTGGAAGGCGAGCGCTACAAGCAGTCGCCCGAGCTGGTCCGCGAATTCCTGCATCAGCAACCGAGCTTCGTTGCGCCAGAGCCATACGTCGTGTTCAAGCGCTGGGACCAGTTGGACCCGGACGACGAGCCGGCCGTGGTGGTATTCTTTGCGCCGCCCGACGTCCTGGCTGGCCTGTTCACCCTGGCTAACTTTGACGCCGCCGACCCCCAGGCCGTCATCGCGCCCTTTGGCGCGGGCTGTGCAACCATCGTGTCGTACCCGTACCAGGAGCTCCCGGCTGCACAGCCCCGGGCCGTTCTGGGCCTGTTCGACGTGTCCGCCCGGCCCTACGTGGCGCCGGGGGAGCTGACGCTGTCCATTCCGTGGCCCAAGTTCGCTCGCATGGTGGGCTATATGGACGACAGCTTTCTCATCACCCGGTCCTGGCAGCACGTCCGGGACCGGATCCGCCGCCTGCCCGCGGCCGGTGGAGGACATCCATGACGATCCGCGATCTGATAGTGCGAAACCGCAGCACCCGGCGCTTCCAGCCGGAGGGGCCGGTAGACCGCGCGACCCTGCGTGAGTTGGTGGACCTGGCCCGGCTCTCCCCGGCGGCGGCCAACGTGCAGCCGCTGCGGTACATCCTGTCCAATGACCGGCAGACCAATGACTTGGTCTTCCCGTACCTGGGCTGGGCCGGATACCTCCCGGACTGGCCAGGGCCAGCCGAGGGGGAACGCCCGGCGGCGTACATCGTCATCCTGGGCGACACGCAGCTGCGGTCATCTTTCGGGTGCGACCACGGCATCGCCGCCCAGAGCATCCTGTTGGGGGCCACGGAACGCGGCCTGGGCGGCTGCATCATTGGCTCTATCCGTCGGGAGGAGCTGCGCCAGGCGCTGGGGATACCCGACCACTATGAGATCCTGCTGGTGCTTGCCCTAGATGTCTTCATATTGCCGATCTTTGACAAATGAGACAAGATTTCGGTACAAGTGTTACGAATGCTGAACGCATACTAGCCGACGCAAATTGTGCTCTTGCGACGGCTCAAACCGGAGTATGTGATCTGCTCACCA
>JAHJIN010000559.1 GCA_018823415.1 Chloroflexota bacterium
ACTCTAGTTTCGCTCACATTATGTCAATATAAGCAATTAGGACCGAGTCTGCATATCGCGTAACAGCCATCAGGTTTGGAAGGTGACACCGCTTCCGCTGTGTGGTACAATAGCGGCTCTCAGAAGCATGACCGCCACAGGAGGGCGCGGTGTCCACGGAACGAATTGAGCGGGTTGACAGTATCCCCGTGATACTCTACTGGTTGATGAAAATGCGCGTGGCGGAAATGATTGACGCCGTCTGGCATCCCCACAACAACTGGCAGGGCCTGAGCTATGGTCAGTTGGCGGTGTTGTTCCTGACCTACGTGCTGCACCGGCAGACGCACCACCTGGCGGGGATGGAAGATTGGGTGGTCAAGCACCGCACGGTGTTGGAAGCCGCTACGGGCTGGACCATCGGGCCGAAAGAGGCTACCGACGACCGGCTGGGCCTCCTGTTGGGAGCCCTGGGCGCCGACGAAGAGCGGAGTAGCCGCTTTCAGCGGCACATGGGCCAGCATCTGCTCCAGGCCTATGCCCTGCCGACTGCTATCGCGCGCTATGATACCACGACGTTCAGCGTACATCATGCGCCGCCGTCCGGGGCTGAAGCCACCTCCGAGTTGGGGCTCCTGCGTTTTGGGCACAGCAAAGACCGACGCCCCGACTTGGTGCAATTCAAGCAGGGCCTGGGGACCCTGGACCCCGCCGGCGTGCCCCTCTTGACCATGACTCTGGCCGGCCACCAGGCGGATGACCCCTTGTACGTGCCCGCCTGGCGCGAGATGGCCCAGACGATTGGGCATCGGGATTTCTTGTTCATCACCGATTGCAAGGGCGCGGCGGTGCTGACGCGGGCGACCATCGCCCACGAAGGCGGGACCTACCTGCTGCCCTTGCCCCTGACGGGCGATGTGCCCGCCGAGTTGTACGCGGCCGTGGCGAACCCCCCAGTCGCGCCGACGCCGATCCGCCTGGCGGATGTCCCCGATGAACACGGGGAACCGCGCCCCGTGGGCCAGGGCTTCATCGTGGTGCAAGAACTGACCGCGGCGCTGGCCGAGGGCCGCACCCACACCTGGACCGAGCGGCGCTTGGTCACGCAGAGCACGGCCCAGGCCACCCGGCAGCAGCAGGCGCTCCACGCGCGGCTGCGCAAGGCGGAGGAACAACTGCGCCGCCTGAGAATCAAGAAAGAGGAGAGCGTCACCGATTTCCAAGCCCGGGCCACGCAGGTCTTGCACCAGCGCCAGGTAGCGGATTGGCTCACCGTGCAGGTGGAAGAAACCGTGACCGAGCGGAAACGATACCTCGGGCGGGGTCGCCCGGGACCCCAGCGGCCCTATCAGATGGTGGCGGAGCGCCAGATCCAGCTGCAGGTCCACCGCAACGAGGCCGCGATTGCCAAAGCGCTGACTCTGGCGGGGTGGCGCATCTATGTCACCAACACCACCACGACGCAACTGCCGCTGGACCAGGCTATTGACTACTATCGCGATCAGTGGGTGGCAGAGCGTGGCTATCACCGCTTCAAGAAGGGGAGCTTGCCCGCGTTGCCCCTCTTCATCCGGCTGCCCACGCGCATCACTGGCCTGATGTTGTTGTTGACCGTGGCCTTGCAAGCCTTGACCCTCCTGGAGTTTGTGGCCCGGCGGGAACTGGCCCAGCGTCAGGAAACGGTGGCGGGGCTGGTGCCAGGCAACCCCCGGATGAAAACTGCGCAACCAACCGCCGAGCGCATCTTGTCCCAATTTACGCACCTCCACTTGCTCATCGAGGAAACGGAACCGCAGATCAAAGGCCACCTGGTGGAAACACTCACCCCGTTGCAGCGTCGACTGTTGGCTTTGCTTAACGTTCCCGAGACTGTCTACGACTTGGCGTTCCACTGCCCGCGGTTGAAATTCTACAACTCGACATAATTCTAGCGAAATGAGAGAGCAAGCAGCCTCGGGCACAATCGACTGATTACACTGATGACTGGAGGTGTGATATGGAAATTGACAGGGTCTTGCAAGACCGGCGGGGGGAAATCCACCGGATCGTCGCCCAACATGGCGCAGGCAATGTGCGGGTTTTTGGCTCTCGCGCGCGCGGCCAAGCTCGCCCAGACAGTGACCTGGACATTCTGGTGAGATTAAACCCTGGACGCACCCTGCTAGACATCGTTGCAATCAAACAAGATTTGGAAGATTTGCTGGGCTGCCCGGTGGACGTCGTCACAGAGGCGGCGATCAGCCCTTATATTCGAGAGCAGGTACTCAGAGAGGCGGTCAATCTATGACCGGTGATGTCGTATATCTCCAACACATTCTGGATGCCATCGCCAAGATCGAGGCCTATGTTGCGGTGGGACATGACGGCTTTATGTCTACCTCGCATTGGCAAGACGCTGTGATTCGACAGCTTGAGATTATTGGAGAGGCGGCCAAGCGGCTGTCGCCAGACCTGCGTACCCGGCACGATGTGGTGCCCTGGCGTCGGATTGCGGGGCTGCGCGATGTGCTGATCCATGACTATTGGGTGTTGATCTCATGGCAGTGTAGGAGATCACCCAGCAAAACCTACCTGTCTTGAAAGAGCATGTCCAGGCCATCTTGGAAGAGTTGAATAGAACAGGAGGAATCGCATGAGCTACCAGAACCTTATCGTCGCCCGCGAACAAGGCGTGGGCATCATCACCTTTAACCGGCCCAAGGCCCTCAACGCCCTGAGCCGGGCCACCGTGGCCGAGTTGAGCGCCGCTATCGACGAGCTGAATGCCGACGAGACGGTGGGGGCCATCGTGATCACCGGGGCCGGCGACCGGGCCTTTGTGGCCGGGGCCGACATCGGCGAGTTCAATGACATTGCCTCGGCCCAGATGGCCGCCGAGTTCGCCCGCAAGGGCCAGGCGGTCCTGGACAAGATCGAGGCGCTGCCCAAGCCGGTGCTCATGGCCATCAACGGCTTTGCCCTGGGCGGCGGCTGCGAGCTGGCGATGGCCGGCGACATCCGCATCGCCGCCGATACCGCCAAGCTGGGCCAGCCCGAGATCAACCTGGGTCTCATCCCCGGCTATGGCGGCACGCAGCGCTTGCCCCGGCTGGTGGGGCGCGGCATGGCCAAGTATCTGGTCCTCTCCGGCGACATGATCGACGCGGCCGAGGCCCACCGCATCGGACTGGTAGATTTCGTGGTGCCGGCTGGCGAGTTGATGGAATTCACCCTCAAGCTGGCGCATAAGCTGGCCGGCAAGGCCCCCATCGCCCTGAACCTGGCGAAACGCGCCATCAACGAAGGCCTGGCCGGCTCCCTGGCCGATGGGCTCCTCCACGAGGCCGACCTCTTTGGTCTGGTGTTCGCCACGGAGGACCGGGTGGAGGGCGTGAGCGCGTTCCTATCCAAACGCAAACCCGCGTTCAAGGGCCAGTAATCAGCAACGAGCAACCAACCATGTCCGCCTATACCCCCCAGCTTGGCGCAGATACCGATCTCTGGACCACGAACAACATCGGCGAGGTGGTGCCCGGGGCCGTGTCACCGCTCACGTGGTCCGCCATCCACGAGCCGCTGGAGCACGCCTTTGTCCGGCCCAACGTCATCCTGGGCCTCATGACCTGGGACGAGGCCCGGCACATCCGCTTTTTCAAGCTGCACCAGGGCCACGCCTACCTCAATCTCACCGAGCTGCGCCGGGTCAGCGCGCGCATACCCGGCGGGTCCGCCGAGACCATCGACCGCATGTTCCTGGGCAACAGCGAAGCCGGGTCCATGCCGGCCGAAGGCGGGCGACTGGGCTGGCGCGAGGCCCTGCGGCTCCCTGCGATCCTGTGGCACCTGGTGCGATTCATCCGCAGCACGCCGGGCGAAGCGGCCGAGTACGCGGTGCAGGCCCGGCGCTATCGGGCCGAGCAAGAAGCCGCCAACCGCACGGCCTGGACAGATGAACAACTCTTGAGCGCCGTGGACGAGTTCATGGCGATCTTTACCCGAGGGTTAGAGGTCCACATCGCCGCCAGCTTTTTCGCCATGCAGTTTCTCGATGCGCTGAACCGGCTCGTGACCGGCGTCGTGCTGGGCGGCGACGTCGGGGGGCTGGCTGGCCGGATGGTGGCGGCCCAGGGCGGCATCGAGAGCGCCGCGCCCGGCGTGGCCCTGTGGGACATCAGCCGCCACATCGTCGGGTCGCCAGCCCTGCGCGAGTTGTTCGCCGGGCCAGGCCCAGGCCTGACTGGGTGCCCGGCCCCCGACCTGCCGGCCCGGCTCCAGGAGTCGCCGGAAGGCCGCGCGCTGTGGACGCAGCACATCCAGCCATTCCTGGCCGAATATGGCTATCGCAGTATCCAGGAAGCCGAGCTGATGATGCCCAACTGGGCCGAGGACCCGTCATACGTCCTGAGCGTGCTGGCGAATTATTGCCAGGCCGGGCCAGAGGCAGACCCGGCCCGGCGCGAGGCCGAGCGCCGCGCGGATCGGGACGCTGCCATCCAGCAAGTGGAATCGCGACTGGGCCGGCTATCGCCCCAGCGCCCAGTCTTTCGCTACCTGCTCGGCCAGACGCAACTCTTTTCCCTGCTCCGCGAGAACCTGAAAAGCGACGTGATCAAGACCGGTGCCGGGGGTCGGGGCGCGGCCCGCGAGTTGGGTCGCCGCCTCCACGAGCAGGGCTTGTTGGAGTCGGACGACGTCTACTTTTTGCGTGTGGACGAGCTCAAGGCCCTGCTGCGCGGTCAGGCCGCCGCTGCCGAGTTGGGTGAACTGGCTCGGTCCCGGCGCGCCCAGTATCGGCAGGACCAACAGCACACGCCGCCCGAGATCATTTGCGGCGAGGTGCCGGTGATGTCAGCCATGGCCGGCGACGCTTCGGCACCCGCTGACAACGTCCTGCATGGCCTCCCGTGCAGCCCGGGTCGCGCCACCGGCCGTGCCCGCGTCATCGCCGATCCCCGGGCGTGCCCGGCCCTGGCCCCCGGCGACATCCTCGTGGCCCCTCTCACCGACCCGGGCTGGACGCCGCTGTTCCTCACCGCCGGCGGCCTGGTGGTAGACCTGGGCAGCCTGCTCTCCCACGGGTCCATCGTCGCCCGCGAGTACGGCATCCCGGCCGTGGTCAACACCAAGCACGCCATGCAGGCCATCCGGGACGGGCAGATGGTGACGGTGGACGGCAATCGGGGCACGGTCACCCTGCACGACGACGAAACGTGAAACGTCATTCGTCACACACCGGGCCTGACGCTTGACGTTTGACGCATGAGGAATGCCCATGATCACCGCTCAGGATGAAGTCTATCACCAATGTGATTCCCCCGATCCCCTCTGGCGGGAGAGTCACTATTTCAACTTTTATGACCCGCGCTGCCAGATTGGTGCCATCACCACCATCGGGCACAAGCCGAACCAGGGGCACAGCGAGGCCGTGCTGGTGCTGTATCTGCCGGGCGGTACCCTGCTGGTCCACAAGCGCGAGGCGCCGGCCTCCAACGAGATAGATGTGGGGACGCTGCGCTACGAGACGACCGAGCCGCTCGCCGGCTGGCGGCTGACTTTTGACGGCACAGCCCTGGGCGTGACGGAACCGCGCCGGCTCGCCAGCCGGTGGACGCAGTTCAAGGCCCTGTTCCGCCGCCGCCGGGTGCGCCTGGACTTGCGCTGGCAGAGCCTCAACCCGGTCTTTGACTATGCCGACCACGTCGCGGAAATCCCCGACAATCGCGTGGCGGCCCGGCATTATGAGCAGACCGGCCGCTACACCGGCTGGCTAGAGATCGCCGGCCAGCGGTTCAAGATCGACGCCCTGGGCCAGCGCGACCACTCGTGGGGCATCCGCGACTGGCACGCGCCGGACCAATGGCGCTGGTTCACGGCCCAGTTCGGTCCCGATTTCGCCGTCCACGGCTCCCGGCTCGTCATCGGCGAACAGCAAGGCGAGTTGGGCTTTGTCTGGCGCGACGGCGCCAACCACGTGGTCGAACGGCTAGACATCGACACCGAGTACGAGGCCGACGGCGTGACACAGCGCCGGGTCAACCTGCGCCTCCACGAGGCTGACGGCCGCGCCACCGAAGTGACGGCGGCGGTCATCACCCCGGCGGCCATTGCCTTTCGCGACAGGGCCGGCCTCACTATCATTACCGAGGCCCTGTCGCGCTTTTCCTGCGGCGACCGGGTGGGCTATGGTATCACCGAGTACCTGCGGCAGGTGCGCTAGAGCCTAACCCGTGGAATTCTTGTACAAAAAACAAGAACCTCCACCAGCATCAACTTGGTTGGCTCGGGCTTGTCCAGGTTAGGTGGGCAAATTGGCAATTTGCCCTACAATCCCGACTGAGGAGGACACATGAAGGTCTATATCAGCGCCGACATCGAGGGCGTGACCGGCACCACGCATTGGGACGAAACGACCAAAGACAAGGCCGATTATGCCGAGTTCCGCGACCAGATGACGGCCGAGGTCGCCGCGGCGTGCGAGGGAACCTTGAGCGCCGGGGCCGCCGAGGTCTGGGTCAAAGATGCTCACGACTCGGGCCGGAACATCGTCGCGGCCAAGCTGCCGCGCCCGGTCAGGCTCGCACGCGGCTGGAGCGGGCACCCCCTGGCCATGGCGCAAGCGTTGAACGAGTCGTTCGACGCGATGCTGATGATCGGCTACCACGCCCGCGCCGGCTCGGACGGCAGTCCCCTGGCCCACACCATGACCGGCGAAGCGGCCCGGGTCCGCATCAACGACCGCGATGCGTCCGAGTTTCTCATCCACGCGTATGCGGCGGCGTGGGCCGGCGTGCCGGTGGCGTTCGTCTCGGGCGACGCCAGCCTGTGCGCCGAGGCGCAGTCGCTCAACCCGCACATCGCCACCGTGGCGGTCAAGCAAGGCGTGGGCAACATGACGGTCAGCATCCATCCCCACCTGGCCGTGGAGCAGATTCGGGATGGGGTGCGAGCAGCGCTGGAAGGCGACCTGACCGCCTGTCTTGTGCCGTTGCCGGACCATTTTGCCATCGAGATCCGCTACCGGGCCCACGCCAAGGCGTATCCGGCGTCCTTTTACCCCGGCGCCCGGCTGACCGACTCTCACACGGTCGCGTTCGAGGCCGACGACTATTTCGAGGTGCTGCGGTTTTTCCTGTTCGTACTGTGATTCACTCGATCAAATTGAAACGATAGAGACCATGACCGATAACAACCACTCTGCCGATATTCTCATCGTCGGGGCCGGGCCGGCCGGTGCCGCCGCCGCCTATTTTGCGGCCCGGGCCGGCGCTCGCGTGCTACTGGCCGACCGCGCCCGCTTCCCCCGGGACAAGGTCTGCGGCGATGGGGTATCTTCCGTCGCCCTGCCGGTGCTGGACCGCATGGGCCTGGGCAACTGGGTACCTGCTGGCCGGTTCGTGGAGCCGCGCGTGATACTTATCTGCGCCCCCAACGGCCAGTTCGCCACCACACGACCTGCCATGCAAGATGGCTCTAGCTGTGGGTACACCATTCCCCGACGTGTCCTGGACGAGGCCGTATTCCAGCAAGCGGTGAGCGCCGGGGTACGGCCCCTGGAAGGCACCCGGGTGATCGGTCGAACCGGACAGGAGGATGGCTACCATCGGTTGGCGGCCAAGCAAAACGGCCGGGACCTGGCCCTCGCGGCCCGGCTTATCATCGCCGCCGACGGCGCGGCCGGCGGATTCACCCGCTCGCTGGGCCTGCTCCGCCGCAAGCCCGAGATGGTGGCCTGCCGCGCCTACTATGAGGACGTGGCCGGCGACCCGGACCGCCTGGACATCTATTACGACCGCACGGTGATGCCCGGCTATGTCTGGGTTTTTCCAGAGAGCGACGGCCGCGCCAACGTGGGCCTGGGCACCTACATCCAGCGGGTCAAGCAGGACAGCATCGATCTGGCGGCGGCGCTGGAACGGTTCATCGCCGGGAATCCCCTGATCCGCGAGCGGCTGGGCGCGGCCCGGCGCGTCACGCCCATCCAGGGCTACCCCCTGCGCGCCCGCATCGACAGCACGATGCCGGTGAGCGACGGCGTGCTGGTGGCCGGGGAAGCGGCCGGCCTGGTCAGCCCCCTCACCGGCGAGGGCATTGGCCCGGCACTGGAATCCGGCGAGCTGGCGGCCCGGCACGCCCTGCTAGCGCTGGAGATCGGCGACGTGTCGGCGCTGGCCCTGGCCCCCTATGCCCGCGAACTGGAGCGCCGCTGGGCCGGCGAACACCGTACCGCTCGCGTCATCCGGGCGTTCCTGCGCCACCAGGTCGTGGTCAACCGCGTGGTGCGCCAGATGCAGCGCAACCCGGCCTTTGCCTTGCAAGTGGGATACGCCATCATCGGTGCGCGGCCGGTCAACACCGTCCTCACACCCCGCGGCGTCGCCCGGTTTCTGTTTCCGCCGTAATGCATGATTCGTCCATTCGTCCATTCGTCCATTC
>JAHJIN010000560.1 GCA_018823415.1 Chloroflexota bacterium
AGGCAGTACGACCTGTCAGGCGATAGCGTGATAGGACACCCCAACTTGGCGGGCATACACACTCAGTTTCATGCCTGATTATAGAACAAATGTTCGTACCTGTCAAGGGCTGTCCACAAAACGAATAATCAGATTCGATACACGATGCTAGGAGGTGAATATGGATACCGGATGCGTGACACCGATACCAGCGCCCGATGGTCCAGTGCCCGATGTACCAATCCCTACAGAAAAAGGAGGTCCCCAGATGGAAGTGGCCCGTGTAGGCAAGCCTGCCCCGGATTTCACGGCGGCGGCGTATTTTGAAGGCGGTTTCAAAGAGGTCAAGCTCTCCGATTATCGAGACCAATGGGTGGTGCTCTGTTTCTACCCCGGTGATTTTACCTTTGTTTGACCGACTGAATTGTCGGCGGTCGCCGGCAAGAAGGCCGAGTTGGACAAGCTGGGCGTGCAGGTGCTATCCGTCAGCGCCGATAGCAAGTTCTCCCACAAGATCTGGCAAGAGACCGAGCTATCGAAAATGGTGGAGGGCGGGTTCCCCTATCCCATGCTCTCCGATCAGAACGGCCGGGTGGGCCGGCTCTATGGCGTCTACGAAGAAGACGCTGGCGTGAACATCCGCGGCCGGTTCATCATCGACCCGGACGGCGTGATCCAGGCAATGGAGGTGCTCACGCCGCCGGTGGGCCGCAACGTGAACGAATTCATCCGCCAGGTGCAGGCCTATCAACTCGTACGGGCCAGCAAGGGCACCGAGGCCACGCCGTCCGGCTGGCAGCCGGGGCGGCCCACCCTCAAGCCCGGCCCGGACCTGGTGGGCAAGGTCTGGACGGTCTGGAAAGTAGAGCAGGCATACTAACCCGCAGGTGCCCGTCACCCCCGATGCACTGGGTGACGGGTACCTCAGCAACCAATCTACCAATCCCCAATCCACCAACCAGGAGGTTACATGGCAACCCCCAAACGCATCGTGGTCATTGGCGGCGTGGCCTGCGGCCCCAAGGCGGCGGCCCGGGCGCGTCGGCTGGACCCGGACACCGAGATCACCATCATCGAGCGCGGCCGCATGCTCTCTTATGCCGGCTGCGGCATGCCGTACTGCGTGGCCGGCGACATCGAGGACTGCCGCCAGTTGAACTATACCCCGGTGGGCGTGCCGCGCGACGCGGTCTTTTTCCGCAACGTCAAAAACGTTACGGTGCTGGATCGCACGCTGGCCCAGCAGATCGACCGGGAGAACAAGACCGTAGAAGTGGTGCACATCGAGACCGGCGAATATCGCACCATCCCCTACGACAAGCTAGTGCTGGCCACCGGCGGGCTGCCGTTCATGCCCCCCATCGAGGGCATCCGACTGAACCGGGTATTCCGCATGCACCAGCCCGAGGATGCCGTCGCCATGCGCGACTATATTCGCTCCGGCCAACCCAAGCGCGCCGTCATTATCGGCGGCGGACTGATCGGCCTGGAAATGACCGAGGCCCTGGCGCGGAACAACCTCCATGTGACCGTGATCGAGATGCTGCCCCACATCCTGCCCGGCCTGCTGGACGTGGAATCGGCGGCGTTTCTGACCAAGTACGTGCGCAGCCTGGGCGTGGACATTCGCGCCGGTGAGCAGGTGGCGCGCATCGTGGGCGATGACCAGGGCAACGTGCAAAAGGTGGTCACAGCCCACGGCGACGAGTTTCCGGCTGACCTGGTGCTGGTGGCCGTGGGCGTGCGCCCCAATACCAAACTGGCCCAGGACGCCGGCCTGGAAGTGAGCAAGTTTGGCATCGTGGTGAACGAGCACCTGCAAACCAGCGACCCAGATATCTATGCCGGGGGCGATTGCGTGGCCAACCGGCACCTCATCACCGGCGACCTGGTCTTTGTGCCTATGGGCTCCACGGCCAACAAGCACGGTCGGGTCATTGGCGACAACGTGCTGGGTGGCGACGAGCGGTTCCCCGGCGTCCTGGGTACCGCCGTGCTCAAGGTCTTTGACTATAACGTGGGCAAGACCGGCCTGACGGAGCAGCAAGCCCGCGACGCCGGCTATGACGTGGTGACGGCCCTGGCCCCATCACCAGACTGCGCCCACTATTACCCCACCCACAAGCTCGTCTTTATCAAGCTCATCGCGGACCGAGAAACCGGCAAGCTGCTGGGCATCCAGGCGTTGGGACCCGGCGAGGCGGTCAAGCGCGTGGACGTGATGGCCGCGGCCCTCACCTTTGGTGCCACGGCCGAGGACCTGACCCGGGTGGACCTGGGCTACGCGCCACCGTATTCCACGGCCATCGACATCGCGGCCCACGCGGCCAACATCATCCGCAACAAGATGGACGGCACAGCCCAATCCATCTCGCCACTGACGGTCAAGGAGAAACTGGACCGGGGCGACGAGTTCGTGTGGCTGGACGTGCGCTCGCCCAGCGAATACGAAGAGATGCGCATCGAGGACCCGCGCGTCAAGCTCATCCCCCTGGGCCTCTTGCGTCGTCGCGTGGACGAGCTCCCCAAAGACGCCGAGATCATTACCTTCTGCAAGATCAGCCTGCGCGGCTACGAAGCGCAGCGCATCTTGGAGGGCGAAGGCTTTGAGAACGTGTGGTTCATGGACGGCGGGGTTATGGCCTGGCCGTATGAGGTGTACACCAAGCCGGCCGGGGGATAGGCCGGTTCCACATGCCGGGTGGTGGCCAGGGCGATAAGCGCGCGGTCTCTGACGACGCTGACCGGGTCAGAGACCGTGCACACCCTAACCTGACCGAGCCAGAACCAAACGAGGGACACAGAGATACACAGAGAGGCACAGAGCATCCCAAGGTTTTCTCGGTGAAACTCGGTGATTTCTCTGTGCGGCTCTGTGTAGCTGTTTTCTTGCTCAACGTGCAAAAATTCTGCTGGTAACGTATTAATCCACTCCAAAACACTCCACTTCCGGGTGTCTCAGCGCCTCCTCATAGATCGGCCCTTGGGCCACGAAGCCCAACGCCCGGCCGCTCCCGCGCACCATCAGCAGCCGGTCCCCGGGCTGAACACTCACCGCTGCCGGCACCACCACCCGGCCGATTTCTTCAATGCGGCCCCGGGCCAGCGTGCGCAGCGGTATCGCCGTCGGCATTGCCGCCTCGGCCAGCAGCCGGGGGTGGCTCAGCCCGAAACCCCCGGAGCGCCGGCTGCCGGCGATGAACGTCACCTCGTCCCCGGCTTGAAAGCCGTATTCGTCCCACGCCGCTGGCGGGATCACCAGCTCCCCCTGCGGCCCCACCACCACCCACCCAAAGACCCACTTACCGCCTTTGACCAATTGGGGCATGATACACCTCCTGCCAATAGACCGCCGACGGCCGGTCCACCGGTATGGGCATCTCCCTCGCGCCAGGTGATAGCGCTGTTCAGTCTCTCACACCGGGTACCAGACGGTTGGTCTGGTACCCGTTTTTTAGGTTTGCAAGTGGGAGAGCGTCTACCCGATCCCCGCCTGCGGTGCTATAGCTCGTTCTGGATATAGTCCATCATGGGCGGGACGAGATAGGGCATGACCAGGGGCAGCATCTTGGGCAGCAGGTTGTCCATGGCCGCCGGCATCAGGTCGGGCATTTGCTCGCGCATGTATTCGGGCATGGGCACGCGCTGGTCCACGGCCACCAGCATGTCGGGCATGACCTGGGGCATGATGGACGGCATGAGCATGGGCATCATCAGCGGCATCATGGGCTTCATCAGGGCCAACATGCCGGGCACCCGGCGCGCCACCTTCATCATGGGCACCATGGGGCTGGGCATGGCCGCAAACATTTGCGGGAACAGCTCGACCATCAGATCGGCCATGGGCTCGGGCTTGAGCAGGTTGATCATGGCCTCAAACGTGGCCCATTGTTCCAGGGCATAGGCCGTGGAATCGGGGTGCGGGATGCTCGCGGCCTGACAGGCCAGGCTGCCCAGGTCCATGATGGGCATGTCGCGGCCGGTTTTCTCGGCCGTCACGCGGAGCTGGACCTGGCAGCATGGGCAGGTGGAAATGACCGCCTCGGCGTTCACGGCCTCGGCCTCGCGCAGGCGCACATCGCCGATGCGCGCGGCCACTGGCGGGTCGGCCACCAGACTGAGCACCGAGCCGCAGCAGTGCGCGTGCTCGCGGTTGTGCTCCATTTCGACAAACTCGAGGCCCGGGATGGCCTGGAGCACCTCGCGGGGCGGCTCATAGATGCCGCCGGCCCGGCCCATGTGGCACGAGTCGTGCCAGGTCACGCGCATGTCGATGGGCTGGTCAAAGACCAGGTCGCCGGATTGGATCCGCTCAGCCAGGATCTCGGAATAGTGCTTGGCCTCAAAGGGATAGTCAATGCCCAGCTTGGCGGCCCATTCCGGGTAATACTGCTTCCACACCAGCCAGCAAGCCGGGCAGGTGGTGACCACGGTCTTGACGCCGCGTTTCTTCATGGCCGCAATGTTGTGGCGCATGATCTCTTCCCAGGTGTCCCACAGGCCGGCCACCAGCATGGGAATGCCGCAGCAGGCCTCGTCATCGCCCAGGTAGGTGAACTCGACGCCGGCCTTGCGCAGCAGGCACGCGGTGGACTGGGCAATGTCTTGCTCCACGTAGGAGGCGGTGCAGCCGGGGAAATAGCAGATCTCGGCCTGCTCCGGGATGCTGTCGATGCCGACCTTGGCCCAGTCAGCCCGATCCTTGCGATATGCGCCCCAGATGTTGTGCTCCTTGCGCAGGCTGGCAGCCATGATCTCGAACGGCGGAAAGGTCATGCGCCCCTCGTCGTGAACCAACTTGCCGCGCAGCTTGAGCCAGGCCGGCTCGATGGGCAGGTTCAGCGGGCACTCGACGTTGCAGATTTCACAGGTGGTGCAGGCCAGGAAGGTATCCACTTGCTCTTGCGGCATCTTGACGTGCCCGGCCATATATTCGCGGAGAAAGAACCACTTGCCGCGCGGCGATTGGGATTCCCAGCCCCGGCCATAGAACTGGTCGCAGCCGTCCACACAATAACCGCACTGGGCGCAGGCATAGGCATACCAGGCCACGTCATCGGGGATGCCGCGCTTGCCGGCGCCCCGGGGTCGCTCGCCGATGGGCGCTTTCGCCAGGTTGAAGAACGGCCGGCCCAGCGGCTCGAACACCTCAGCCAGGCCCATAAAGGCGCCCATGAGGCCCGGGCTCAGGACCTTGCCAGGGTTCATGATCCCCTGCCGGTCGGTCTGGGCCTTGAACTCGCGGAGCCGGCGCAGCCGGTCGGCCCCCAGGATGTTTTCGGCCTCGCGGGCAAAGTACAGGCCGCTGGCATAGGCCCGGCCGCCGTGGCGCTTGGCGAGCTTGATAACCGAGAGACTCAGGCCAAAGGCCATGTTGTAGAGCAGGCTCCGGGCGTCGTGGGGGATAAAGCCCAGGAACAGCACCTCGTCGCCCCGGAGTGCCATGCCCTCGATGGCGAGGGGCTGTTTGATGATACGCTCGATCTCGGCCAGGGCCGGCCCCAGGTTCTTGAGCGGCACAATGACCTCGGCCGGCACCATCGACGGTCCCAGGCGCTTGATCTTCATGATGCTGAACCGCTCGTCCCACTCGTGATGAGCCAACTCCTCGCTCAGCAGCGCGCCATTGTGGGCCGCGAGGATGCGTTTGAGGGGTTCCTCGACAGCCCCAGCGCGACCGGCCGGGAACACGAACACAGCCAGGTAGGCTTCTGGCAGTTGGGGCGCGTGCTCGTCATGGTTGGGTTGGCCGTGCTCCAGCTTGGCCGGGGCCTGGTTCTTCAGTCGGGCCATCGTCGGGTTGATGAAACTGGCCGACCATAGGGGCAATTTGTCGCCCGCGATCTGCTGGACGGCCGCCGCCAGATCTTCGGCCCGGTCAAACCGCGCGCCGACGACCACTTCGTCCTCCAGAGGCCGGACCCGCAGCGTGACCCGCGAGATGAGGCCGGTGATGCCTTCGGCATCGGCCACGAGGTCCAACTCCTCGCCGCTGAACTCGCGGACCTCGCCGGTGGGCAGCACCACCCGGGCCGAGACCACGTTGTCGCGGAAGGGGCCATGCTCGTAACTGCCATAGCCATAGCCGCCCTGGGCCAGCCAGCCGCCCACGGTGGACGAGGGCGCACTGGAGGGATAGAGGCGCAAGGCCAGGCCGGCCGCGCCCAGTTCGTGCTCCAGGTCGCGCCACACCATCCCCGGCTCCACGGTGACGGTCTGGTTCTCGGCGTCGATGTCAACTATTTTGCGCAGCCGGTAAAAGTCCACCACCAGGCCGCCCTGGACCGGCAGCACGCCGCCATAGCCCGAGGTGGCCTTGCCGCGCGGCACCAGGGGGATGTGCTGCTCGTTGGCAAGTCGTACCAATGTCACCAACTCGTCTTCGGTATGGGGCTGGACCACGCCGGCCGCCAGGGTGTTGCCGATGAGGGGTTTGATCATCAGGGGCAGTTCGCCCACGTCGTGGGAATAGATGCGCCGTTCCATCTGGTCGAACGATGCACGTCCATCAAAGGTCTGATGCAGACGTTCCTGCAATGCAGCGGGGATGTTTCTCATCTGGGTTCTCCTGTATGCGATGTTCAGATTCGGCGTCGGGGGACGCCGCCTACTTGTTACACGGCCGTGATCTCGGCGATGCGGCGCAGGCGGTTGTGCATGTTCAGCCGTTCCTCGCCGATTTCCGCGATGGTGGCGGCCAGCCGCTCGCGCGTGCGCAGCAATTGATCCACGTGGACTGGGTCCAGCACTGGGACCGAGGCGAGGGCTGTTTCCAGTTGCGCCCGGTCCAGGCCGTAGGCGCTTACCAGGCGTGACAGGTCTGGTCGCTGGTCATCGACGAGGAATTGCCCCAGCAAAAGCAATGCCACGTGCTGGCCCTGCACTTGGACGGATTGCCAGGTGTAGGCCAGCCCGGCGTGGCAGCGATGCCAGGGGACCGAACTGGGCTGGTTCGCCGCCTGCCAGGAGGCCACGCAACCGTTTCGACCGGCCGGGCTATCCAGGATCAGGTCACAAAACGCGCCCGGGTTGCTGATGCGGGTGACCGGCTCACCGTCCAGTGCCGTCGTCACCAGGCCAACGCCCAGCACCTCGGCGATCATGTCCTGGATGGCCTGCACGCAGGCCAGGGGCAGGTGGCTGGCAGCCGGCGTCAAGTCGCCATTGACCACCGGGGTTATGGTTCCACCTGTCATGTCGATGCCCTGCTGCTGTTCGCGCAGCCAGCGCTCGATGTCGGCCCGGGTAAAGCGCCATTGGCCGCCGACCTTGAACGCTGGCAGCCGGCCGTCCTTGATCATGCGATAGACCGTCATGCGGTCTATCTGGAGCACGTCCTGGAGTTGTCGTACCGTCAGCAAAGCGCCCATCTCGTTCATGGGCGAGAGTATACCATATTATTGGACACCTGTCAAGTTTACAGGACAAAAATGTAATATTTTAGGGCATATTGTACTAAAAATCTATATCAACCGTACTGCTTGTCACGACAATAGCGCAGTATATAGGACAGGGATTCTTGTCGTGTTATGAGCCAGGATATGATATAATAGTACTGACATCTGATCGGGAGGTAAGTGGATGAACAATTGGACCCCACCGGATGTGGGCGCGCACGTGCGAGCGCTGCGGCAACGACGCGGCCTATCGCTCCGGGCCCTGGCCGAGTTGTGCGAGCTGTCGCCCAACACCATCAGCCTGGTCGAGCGCGGCGCGAGTTCGCCCAGCGTGGCGACGCTGCATCGCCTGGCGACGGCGTTGGGCGTGCCCATTACGGCGTTCTTTGAGCAGGAGGGGGAAAAGGTCGAGCTGGTGCTGACCCGGGCCGACGAGCGGCCGCGCGCCGGGAGCGCCAGCATATTGCTGGAGAGCCTGGGTTCGGGCCTGCTGGACCAAACCCTGGCGCCGTTTGCGGTGACGCTCAAACCGGGCGCTTGCAGCGGCGATCAGGGGATGGTCCATGCTGGTCACGAGTTGGTGTATTGCTTGCGCGGGGAACTGGAATACGAGGTGGCGGGTCAGTTGCACCGGCTGACCGCGGGCGATGCCCTGCTCTTTGAAGCGCGGTTGCCCCATCGTTGGTGCAACCCGGGCGATGACCCGGCCGAGTTTTTGCTGATCTTTGAGACCCCCATGCCAGAAGAGTCTATGGCCCAACATCTGCATTCATGAGCCGGGTTTCTGGCAACATGCAAGAGGCCCCCGATTTTGGGGGCCTCTTGACCTATTGCCTTCACGCAGTGTCCTGATGTTCGATCGCGCGCGCCATGCTTGATTGCGCCTTGATTACGCGAGGACGCCAGCCTGCGGGACCGTTTCAAACTGACTGTTGTACAGTTCGGCGTAAAAGCCGCCGCGCGCCAGCAACTCTTCGTGCTGGCCTTGCTCCACAATGTCGCCATCCTGCATCACCAGGATCCGGTCGGCGTTGCGGATCGTGGACAGGCGGTGGGCGATGACAAAGCTGGTGCGGCCCTTCATCAGATCGTCCATGGCCTGCTGGATCAGCACCTCGGTGCGCGTATCCACTGAACTCGTGGCTTCGTCCAGGATGAGGACCTTGGGATCGGCCAGGATGGCGCGGGCGATGGTGAGGAGCTGCTTCTGGCCCTGCGACACGTTGGAGGCTTCTTCGTTGAGTACCATATCGTAGCCGTCGGGCAAGGTGCGGATGAAATGGTCCACGTAGGCGGTCCTGGCGGCAGCGATGACCTCCTCGTCGGTGGCGTCGGGGCGGCCGTAGCGAATGTTCTCCATGAGCGAGCCGTTGTAGAGCCAGGTATCCTGCAAGACCATGGCGAACATCCGACGCAGGTCGTGCCGGGAAAATTCGCGGACGTCGTGACCGCCCACCAGGATGGCCCCACTGTTGACGTCGTAGAAGCGCATCAGCAGTTTGACCATGGTGGTCTTGCCAGCGCCGGTGGGGCCGACGATGGCGATCTTTTGGCCGGGTGCTATGGTGGCAGAAAAGTCCTTGATGACGATTTTGTCCGGGTCGTAGCCAAAGCGAACGTGCTGGAACTCGACATCGCCATCCACGGTCTGTAACTGGACGGGATGAGCGGTGTCGGGGACCTCTTCCGGTTCAGCCAGGAACTCGAACACGCGCTCGGCGGCTGCGGCCGTCTGCTGGAACACGTTAGAGATGTTGGCGAGTTGCGTGATCGGCTGGGTGAACGAGCGGACGTACTGGATGAACGCCTGGATGTCGCCCACCGTGATGGCTTGTTGGATCGCCAGCCAGCCGCCCAGGATGGACACCGCCACGTACCCCAGGTTCCCCACAAAACCCATGACGGGCATCATCAAGCCGGACAAGAACTGCGATTTCCAGGCCGAGTCGTAGAGCGTATCGTTGTAAAAATTGAATTTCTCCACGCTCCGGGCCTCGCCGTTAAAGGCCTTCATCACCGTGTGGCCCCCGTACATCTCTTCCACGTGGCCGTTGACGTGCCCGAGATAGTCCTGCTGCTGCTTAAAGTATTTTTGCGACTGGCTGATAACCAGGCCGGTGATGACCAGCGATAGCGGGACGATCAGCAGGGCCACCAGGGTCATCATCCAGTTGATAGAGAGCATCATGATGAACACGCCGATCACCGAGACCACCGAGGTGATGATCTGCGTCAGGCTCTGGTTCAGGGTCTGGCTGACGGTATCCACGTCGTTAGTGATGCGCGAGAGCACCTCACCCTGGTTGGTGCCGTCAAAGTACCGCAGCGGCATGCGGTTGATCTTTTCAGCGATGTCCTTGCGAAAGCGGTAGGTGATATCCATGGATACGCTGGCCATGATCCAGCCCTGGACATAGCTGAACAGGGCAGACAGCAGATACAGGCCCAGCGTCGTGAGGATGATGGTACCGATGGCGTCGAAATCAATGGTGCCGGTGCCGGCGATCTGGCTCATCACACCTTCAAATAGCTTGGTGGTGGCCTGGCCCAGGATTTTGGGACCCGCGATGGTAAAGATGGTAGAGGCCACGGCGAACACCAGCACGATGCCAATGGCGATCCGGTACGAGCCAAGGTACTGGATCAGCTTGATCATCGTCCCCTTGAAATCGCGGGGCTTTTCTCTCTCCATCATCATGCCGCCCGGGCCGCGCCGGCCGCGCGCCGGGCCTCCACCAAATGGTCCATGCATGCTCATGCCAATTCCTCCTCACTCAACTGCGACAACGCGATCTCGCGGTACGTTTGGCAAGCCTCCATCAGTTCACGATGCGTGCCTATGCCCATCACCCGGCCCTCGTCCAGCACGACGATCTGATCGGCATTCTTGATGGTGGCCACGCGCTGGGTCACGATCAACAACGTGCTCGCGCTGGTTTTCTCCTTGAGGGCCTGGCGCAAGGCCGCGTCGGTCTTGAAATCCACGGCAGAAAAGCTGTCGTCAAAGATATAGATGGGCGGTTTCTTGACCAGGGCGCGGGCAATCGCCAAGCGCTGCTTCTGGCCGCCAGAGACGTTCGACCCACCCTGGGCAATCTCGGCGGCCAGACCGTCCGGATTGGCCACGATGAACTCGGTCGCCTGGGCAATGTCGGTCGCTTCTTGCAAGGCTTCGCTGGTGGCGTTTTCGTCGGCATACCGCAGGTTGCTCTCGATGGTGCCGGAGAACAGCATGCCCTTTTGCGGGATGTAGCCGATCTTGTCCCGCAGATCGTGCTGCGTGACCTGGCGGATGTCCGTGCCATCCACATAGATGGCGCCATCGGTGACGTCGTAGAAACGCGGGATCAAGTTGACGATGGTGGATTTGCCCGAGCCGGTGGAGCCGATAAAGGCCGTGGTCTGGCCCGGCTGGGCGGTAAAGCTGATGTCGTGCAGCACGTCCTCCAGCGCGTCGGGGTAGCGAAAGCAGACATGGCGGAACTCGACCGTGCCGACGAACGGGTCGCGGAATGGCTGTGGCTGTGGCGGATCGTTGATGGTCGGCTCGGTATCCAGCACGTCGGCGACGCGGCCAGCAGACACCGAGGCTCTGGGCAAGATGATGAACATCAGGGACATCATGAGGAATGCAAACACGATCTGCATGGTGTACTGGAGAAACGCCATCATGTCGCCCACCTGCATGTTCGACTCGGCCACCTGGTGGGCGCCCACCCAGATGATGAGCATGGACAGGCCGTTCATGATAAACATCATGAGCGGCATCATGACCACCATGATCCGGTTGATAAAGAGCATGGTGCTGGTCAGGTCTTTGTTCGCCACGTCAAAGCGATCCAGCTCGAATGACTGCCGGTTAAAGGCCCGTATGACCATCATCCCGGCCAGATTTTCGCGCGTCACCAGGTTGAGCCGGTCGATCAGGTTCTGGATGATCTTGAACTTGGGCAGGGCAATGGCAAACACGATCAGGATCAGGCTAATCAGCGTCACCACGGCCACGGCAATGATCCACCACATGGACGAGCCCGCGCCCATGGCCCGGATGATGCCACCGACGCCAATGATGGGCGCGTAAAAGACCATGCGGATCACCATGACGATGACCATCTGGATCTGCGTGATGTCGTTGGTGGACCGGGTGATCAGCGAGGCCGTAGAAAACTTGTCAAACTCGGCGTTGGAAAAGTTCTCTACCTTTTGGAAAACGGCTTTGCGCATATCCCGCGCCGCGCCGGCTGCCGTTCTGGCCGATAAAAAGCTGACGGTTATCGTACAGGCTCCGGACAGCAGCGACAACAGCAACATCAGGATGCCGACCTGGATCATATAGTCCGTTTGGAGTTTGCCGGTGTCCATGCCCAGGGCTGCATACTCGGCCTTGACCGCTCCCACTGCCATCTGGTTGATCATGCTGTCGCCCAGGACGGCAAACTGCTTGTCCATGGCGGCGGTCATCTGGGCCAGTTGGGCGGCGGGCAGCCGGGCCAGCAGAGCGAACACGTCCACGCCGGCCGGGAGCTGGGACAGGTCAAAGCCAAAGGTCTGGGCCAGGGCCGCCGCCTTGGCCGGGTCGGCCATCGCCTGCTCCAGGAAGGACACGGCCACCCAGGCCTGCCCCAGCACCGGGTTCAGCCGATTAACCTCGGCCTGATCCACGGCGTTGAGCACATAGATCGGTTCCTGGGCCAGGATGGGATATTCCTGGACGTACCGGGCATAGTCGGGCGAGTCCTGATCCACCAGGGTATAATCGTCGAGCACCAGTGTCTTGTTCTCGGCGCTCATAAAGATGACGAGCTTGGTCATCTCGCTCTGGCGGACGGCCCGGGGCACGGCGTTTTCCACGCCGCCCTGCTGGATGCCCGTGTTGACGATTTTCGACAGGTAATCGGGCAGCGCCAGGTCACTGTTGGCCTGTACAAACAGCAAGGCGATGGCCAGCAGGATCGGCAGGGTATATGGTTTCAAGTATCTGACTAATCGCAGCATGGTGATGGATACTCCTCTGAAAGGGCGGGTACGCTAATGCCTAACCAGTGAAATTCTTGTACAACGAGCAAGAATGTTCAGAAGCGCCATTCTGGTTGGCTCTGGTTGATCCAGGTTAGGGCTCCGGCTCGGGGGGCTGCTCGAGTTGGTTGGCCCGGTCGATCAGGATGTTCAGTGCCGCCATGATCTGTTCTTTTTCGCTGGCCGACAGGGTGCCGGTCAGGTCATCTAGCCAACTCTGGCGCGCCTGGAGGCTTTCTTGGAGAATACGGCGTCCTTTGTCTGTCAGGACGATCTGCTTGACGCGCCGGTCGTGCGGGTCCTCCGAGCGCAGGATGAGTTCCTGCTGCACCAGTCGTTCCAGCATCTGGCTGGCAGCCGCGCTGGTGATGCCCAGGTCATCGCCAAGATCAGAGACACTGCTGGGGCCCCGATGGATACAGAACAAGGCGCCGAGTTGTGACATAGAAAGGCCGCTCTTTTTGGAATAGAGGATCACGTTGCGCATGGAGCGGCGCATAAAGATCACTATCCAGTCCTGGAGGGCAGCGACAAATGGATCCGTAGACGGCATAGGTTAACCTCATCAAGTAGTTAAGCGGGCCTTAATATACAGCCGACTGTATAATTTGTCAAGGGGGGGTAGATCACGCCGAACCACGACGGACACCAAGATCATACCTTCACAGTTTGGCAAATATGCGGTACAATAAGATCGTTCCTAAAGACTGGGCTAGGAGGTGTCACGATGAAACCCAAGACCTTGTTTGGCTGTCAGCACCGTCGGATCTTGGCGGTGTTGGCCCTCAGGCGACGCCTGA